>DGPO01000071.1:0-32931 GCA_002390485.1 Halieaceae bacterium UBA4438
TGGCGGTGGGCGTAGGATTCGAACCTACGGAGGATCACTCCTCAACGGTTTTCAAGACCGCCGCTTTCGACCGCTCAGCCAGCCCACCTAAACTTTGTCAACGATTGTCGTCGAGCGCCGCATTATAGCGATGCGGGCTCAGCGATCAAGCGTCGGCGACATCATTTTCCTCGATAACCTCATCGTTTGCTGCATCGGTCCCGGCTCGCGGGCCTCGTGGGTCATTAACTGCACGCGGTGCATCACTCACCTCGTGTATCGCGTCAGGGAAAGACTCGACACCAAATACCGCGCCAATAGCGGTTTGAACGTCAATGTCGCCAACAGGCTTTGAAGCAACACGAGGGTCGTTTACGGCACGCCCGCTGGGGGTTATCCCAGCAGTGCTGGCCGGCATGCTCTCAGCGCTGACGGCTGTCTCGGCAACAGATGCCTCGGATGGCGATTCGGACTCTGGCACCGCGGCAGTCTGCGGTGTCTCCACTGGCGCCCCTGCGTCGACGGTGCCATCGGCTTCTGGCTGTGCCGAGGGAATTGTTGCAAAAAGATCGCCTTCAACGGGATCTTCAGTGCGGGTGTCAGCAGCTTCGACAACCGTTTTGAGCTCAGCGGCGGCGACAGCACTGCTGTCCGCGGACGGCTCTACCACCGCAAGTTCTGGCTTAGGACCTCTGCGTCGTCGACGACGACCTTCGGTTCGCTTCTCTGAAGGCCGATGACGAGCCTCTTGTTCGTCGTCCGTGGGCTCCGAGACCTCAACGCTGTCAGCTGACTCCTCTGCGAGAGTGTCTTCAGACGCGGGTGTGTCCGTGCTGCCCTCGGCACCATTGCGACGACGGCCACCTCGACGTCCGCGGCGACGGCGCTTTTTTGCCTCCCCGTCTGTGGTCGTCTCTTCCGAGGCTTCGGGTGTAGGCGTTTCAGTCGTGGCCTCGTCTAGCGTTTCTGCAGCATCCGTGCTTTCCGATGCTTGCTTGACGGGTCGCTTGCGTTGACGATTGTTGCGGCGTCGCGGTTTTTGACCCGACTTTTCAGCCCCTTTTTCAGCATCCTTGTCGCTCGCTTTCTTTTCGCTGGTTGCGTCTGGCTCTGTCTTTGGGGTGGGTGCGAAGAGTGCGGACCACAACCGTGGAAATAATCCGGGTTTGGGTGCAACTACCTCAGGCTCTGGAGCGGGTGCCTGCGCCTCTTGAGGCTGTGGCGCAGCCGCCGGTGGTGGTGCGTCGGGTATGACACCGCGCACCAAGGCCTGCGGTGCTGCGGCAGATTTGTCTGCTTCGTCAATCGCCGGCTCACTGTCATAGCCACTGAGGTCAATTTCGAAACTTTCACGCTGGTCTTCTTCAACCTCGTCGTCGCGAAGACGAACCACCTCAAAGTGCGGGGTTTGCATCTGAGGGTTGGGTATCACCAGTACACGAACTTTGGTGGCGAGTTCAATTTCACCCACGGCAGCTCGCTTCTCGTTGAGTAGAAACGCAGACACATCGACAGGCACTATGACTCTAACTTCACCGGTTCTTTCTTTGGAAGCTTCCTCCTGGATGAGGCGTAAAATCGCAAGCGCCAGCGACTTCGTATCACGGATAGTCCCTTGGCCGGTGCAGCGAGGGCAAACCATGCCGCTTGTTTCACCGAGCGATGGACGCAGACGTTGACGCGACATTTCAAGCAAACCAAAGCGCGAGATGCGGCCGAGCTGAATTCGGGCGCGGTCAATTTCGAGAGCGTCACGCATTCTATTTTCGACAGCGCGTTGGTTCTTAGACGCGTTCATGTCGATAAAGTCGATAACAACCAGTCCGCCCATGTCTCGCAGTCGGAGCTGTCGCGCGACCTCGTCAGCGGCCTCAAGATTTGTTTGAAGCGCAGTTTGTTCGATGTCACTGCCTTTGGTGGCGCGCGCGGAGTTAATGTCAATTGACACCAACGCTTCAGTTGGGTCGATTACGATCGACCCGCCAGAGGGCAATCGCACTTCACGTTGGAACGCGGTTTCGATTTGGCCTTCGACCTGAAAGCGATTAAATAAGGGCAGCGAGTCACTGTACGTTTTAATACGGTTTTGGTATTTCGGCATGACCATGCTGACGAAATCGAGGGCCTGCCGGTACGCCTTCGGATCATCGATCAACACTTGATCGATATCGTCTTTGAGGTAGTCGCGAATAGCGCGAATAATAACGTCACTCTCCTGGTAAAGGAGCGTAGGCGGTTTGTTGCTGGCGGCAGCTTCGGAAATAGCATCCCAGAGCTTGAGTAAGTAGTCGAGGTCCCACTGGAGTTCTTCTGCGCTGCGACCGACTCCGGCAGTACGTATAATAACGCCCATGCCATCAGGGATAGTCAACTGAGACAGCGCGTCACGCAGTTCAGAACGATCATCACCCTCAATACGGCGCGAAATGCCACCCGCTCGAGGGTTATTGGGCATTAACACCATGTAGCGTCCAGGCAAGCTGATGAAGCTCGTTAGCGCAGCGCCCTTGGTGCCGCGCTCTTCCTTGTCCACCTGCACAATGACTTCTGTGCCTTCCTTGATCGCATCTTTGATACGGAGCTTTCCGCCTTCAGGGGCCGAAGAACGAAAGTATTGCGGAGCAATTTCTTTAAGGGGTAAAAACCCGTGGCGATCTGCACCAAAATCAACAAAGGCGGCCTCTAAGCTCGGTTCGACTCGCGTCACCTTTGCTTTGTAAACATTCGCTTTTGTCTGCAGCCTTGCTCGATTTTCGATGTCGAGGTCGTACAGTCGTTGGCCGTCAACGAGAGCGACACGAACTTCTTCGCGCTCTGTGGCGTTAATTAACATCTTTTTCATGTGTCAGGTTCCATAAGGCAACCCAACAGCGGGGGAGCGCACAAGCGTGCACGACACTGCGGTGTAGCGAGCCACTCGGCGTCGCGTTATTCGTCTTGTCGCAGCTGATGTCTTCGTTTGACTCAGCTCAAATCTCTCCGCGCCATTGAATCGCGGTTTTAACGTATAACTCTGAGCTGCCGAGACTGCTTTCTTTGCCTTCCGATGCGCCGGCGCTTCGAGTTTTCTTTAGTTGGACTGACGTTCTACAAACAGGGTGATGCCCTGCGGAGCGCTTTCGCGTACATTAACGGTCCCACGTCGTCCGGGGCGGAGCATACCACCAGGCCGATGTTTCATCAATCTAAGCGTTGCGCGGTGACCAGTGATCGAAAACAAGGCCCAATTTATTCAGTTATTTGACGATGAGGCAGGCCAAAGATTAGACAATTTCCTAATGCGCAAGCTCTCGGGCGTCCCTAAAACGCGAATCTACAAAGCAATTAGAACAGGCGAGGTCAGAATTAATAAAGGCCGCGCAAGACCTGATAGAAAACTTTTGTCAGGTGATATTGTTCGCATACCGCCCATTACGACATCAGGTCCAACTGATTCCGTCACCGTACCCGATCGATGGTTTCAGCGAATCGAGCGAAGCATTGTTCACAATGACCAGCACCTAATGATCATCGACAAGCCGACCGGCTTGGCAGTTCATGGTGGAAGCGGCGTGCAGTTTGGTTTGATCGAGTCTTTGCGACAAATGTTTCCAGAGCAGCGCTATATGGAACTGGTTCATCGCTTGGATAGAGACACCTCGGGGCTGGTCATGATCGCCAAACGAGCTTCAACGCTTCGAGAACTGCATGAGCTGCTTCGTGGCGACGGCGTAGACAAACGCTACTTCGCGCTGGTATCGGGTAAGTGGCCGTCCCATAAAGCGCGCGTCGAAGCGTCGCTTAGTAAATCAGCACTCGCCTCCGGCGAGCGCGTGGTACGCGTGTCTCCCGAGGGGCGCCGGAGTGTGACGGACTTTCGCGTCATTGATCGGTACAAAGCGGCGACCCTTGTCGAGGCAAAGCCGATTACGGGCAGAACGCACCAAATAAGAGTGCATGCGCAACACGCGGGTCATCCTATATTGGGCGATGAGAAGTACGCGTCGGAAGATCAGCTCGCCTTTGGCAAGACACAGGGACTAAAACGGCTGTTTCTGCATGCGCACAGCTTAAAGTTCGTGCTTGACGGGAAACGTTATGAATTCACGGCGCCACTAGATCGCGAGCTTAGGCGTGTTTGTGAATTCATGAGTCAGTCCGGTTAAGGGATTTCCAGACCCGCTTTTCTGAGCATTTTGCAGAGCGCAATGAGTGGCAGCCCCTCCAATGCCGTTGGGTCGGGGCCGTCTAGTGACGCCATCAATGCAATGCCGAGCCGCTCCCACTTAAATGAACCGGCGCAATCCAACGGATCGTCGCGAGTCACGTACCGTCGTATTTCCGCGTCGTTGAGGGTTCTAAACGTAACGCGGTAATGAACGACTGAGGTCTGCACGTCGCGGGTGACGGTGTTTAAAAGAGCGACGCCGGTGAAGAATTGCACGGTTTTACCACTGCATGCCCTGAGCTGCGCGTGAGCGCGCTCCGCGGTACCGGGTTTACTTAATCGTCGCTGCTCGAGCACGGCGACCTGATCAGAACCAATGACAAGCGAGTCTGGTGCGTGAACAGAGGCTGCTTTTTTGTGCGCCAGCCGGCCGGCCAGCGATGCGAAATCTTCATTGGGAAGCATTGACTCTTCCGCTGAGGGGGCTTGCTTTGTATAGCTGACTCCGAGGCGATCGAGAAGCGACGCTCGATAGGTCGATGTAGAAGCGAGCACAAGTTGAAGTGGTTGAGGTTTCATAACGTCGATGTGAGTTTTTGACAGCTTTCAATTTTGACAGGGTTAAGCCCTGTCCGTATAGTCCGCCGCCATGTCAAAGACCATGCTCCCGCGAGAAGCCGAATTACGCAACTGGGCCGCTCGAGGCCTTGAGGCTAAAGGCGAGGTGTTACTTGATAGCATGTCGAGATTAAAGGCCGTCGTTACCCGAGCCGCGTTCCCGGCGACGGCACGCATTAAGTGTCGAAAAGACGAGCAGTACCGTTACGTCGTTGAAGTTGAAGCTGAAATGACCGTGACACTGCAGTGCCAGCGTTGTTTAGGGGACTGTGAGAAGGAATTGACGACCACCAGCACGCTGTGTGTGCTGTGGACCGAGGACGCAGTCAATGAGCTGCCTGTTGACTACGATCCGCTGATTGCAGGCGACGTGAGCAACTTGCATGCGATAATTGAAGATGAGTTGTTATTGGCACTGCCTGCAGTGCCTATGCATGAGATGGGGAGCTGTGGACACGTTCCCACTGTGTTTGGTGATCTTTCAGGTGACGCGGTCGTTGAAAAAGAGAACCCGTTTGCCGCGTTAAAGGGGTTGTTAAAAAATACAGCGTCGGCGGCCGACAAAGAGTAAAATGATTGAGAGTTCGTAGTGAAACAACTACGGAAGTGGAAATAATAGGAGAGCATCATGGCTGTTCAGCAAAACCGTAAAACTCGTTCGAAGCGTGGCATGCGTCGCTCACACGATGCGTTAAGCGAATCGACACTTACAATCGATAGCACGTCGGGCGAGACGCGTCGACGTCACCACGTCAGCGCAGATGGCTTTTACAAGGGCCAAAAGGTCATAGACTTAGGTAACGACGACTGAGCCTATGACTCTAGGCGTCGTTTTTCCCGGTCAGGGATCGCAACGCGTCGGAATGCTTGAAGAAGCAGCCGGCGCGTTTTCAGTTGTTAGAGAAACATTTTCAGAAGCCAGTGATGCCTTGGGCTACGATATGTGGGCGCTGGTTTCGCAAGACCCAGACGCGCGCCTTTCGCTGACCGAGTTCACTCAGCCTGCGATCTTGACAGCAAGTGTTGCATTATTCCGAGCCTTTGAGTCCTGTCATTCGATAGCGCCTGTGGCGGCGGCGGGGCACAGTTTGGGTGAGTACTCGGCGCTCGTAAGTGCGCGCGCACTGTCATTGTACGACGGGGTTAGACTCGTTAGGGAGCGCGGTGCGGCCATGCAAAAAGCGGTCCCAGTAGGGGAGGGTGCGATGGCGGTTATCCTCGGGTTGGCCGACGACGTTGTATCCACGGTCTGTGATGCTTTGTGCGACGCCACCCACTACGTCGGCGGGGTGAATTTTAATGCGCCTGGACAGGTCGTTATTGCGGGGCAAACAAAAGCCGTTGAGAATGCGATGCTCGCGCTCAAAGAGGCGGGTGCGCGCCGCGCTATGCCACTTCCAGTCAGCGCCCCATTCCACACGCCGCTAATGCAACCTGCGGCTGATATTATGACGTTGGCCTTTGATGAGGTTGTCTGGTCGGAACCCGATTTTCCCGTCGTGAGTAACGTTGACGGTTCATTACAGCGAGACCCTACGGTTATCAAACAAAGCTTGGTGAAGCAAATCTCATCACCGGTCATGTGGACCGAATGCGTTGCAACGCTGGGCAGAGTTGGGTGTGAGATGTTCATTGAAAGTGGCCCTGGTAACGTGCTGAGTGGGCTCAGTAAGCGCATTGATAAGTCCGTGCCGATCAAGTCTATTGAGAGCGTTACGTCAATAGAAGCGGGCCTTTCGGACCTCTGAGGAGAGTGTTATGAGTGAATCAGACGATCGTCGTATTGCCGTCGTGACAGGCGCTACGCGGGGCATTGGAAAAGCGATTGCAACGGAACTGGCGAGCGCTGGATGCCTTGTGATTGGTACTGCGACATCGGATGCTGGTGCGGCGACGATTCGTGATAGCTTGGAAGCCTTGGGTGGCACAGGAATTTGCCTGGACGTCAGCGACGCGGAGGCCGTTAAAGCGGTGATTGCCGGCATAACACGTGACTATGGGGCACCAACCATCCTGGTAAATAACGCGGGCATCACGCGCGACAACCTCATGATGAGGATGAAGGACGAGGAGTGGTCTGACGTCATTGGAACCAACCTCAGTCCCTTGTTTACGGTCAGTAAAGCGTGCTTGCGTGGTATGACCAAGGCGCGGTGGGGTCGCATCATCAACATCTCTTCCGTCGTGGGTAGTATGGGCAATGCAGGCCAAGTGAACTACGCCGCGAGTAAGGCTGGCGCCGAGGGCATGTCTCGTGCAATGGCGAAAGAATTGGGATCACGAGCCGTTACGGTTAACTGCGTAGCGCCGGGTTTTATTGATACTGACATGACAAAAGTGCTGACTGAGGAACAAAAGGCGGCAATGTTGGGTCAAATACCGCTGGGGCGCTTAGGCACTCCAACGGAAATAGCGAAGGTTGTGGCCTTTCTCGCGGGTGACGCGGGGGGTTACATCACAGGAGAAACAATTCACGTGAATGGCGGCATGTACATGTGATGCGAAAAAATGTGGGTTTTAATCTTTTTAATTATAGGTAGAATCCGCACCACTTCAGCCCACGGGCTTTAAGCAACAATGGAGATAACAAGGGGACGTCATGAGTAATATCGAAGATCGCGTTAAGAAAATCGTGGCAGAGCAGCTGGGTGTTAAGGAAGACGAAGTCAGCAATGCTTCATCGTTTGTCGACGACTTAGGGGCTGACTCGCTGGATACCGTTGAACTGGTAATGGCACTTGAGGAGGAATTTGACACTGAAATTCCTGATGAAGAAGCCGAGAAAATTACGACTGTGCAATTGGCCATCAACTATATCAATGAGAACCTCGCTTAATTTTAAGCTCGGTGTTTCATAAAAAAGCCGCTCTTTTTTCGAAGGGCGGCTTTTTTTTTGCTGATATAATGTAGGGCGGTGTGGCAAGAAAAATGAACGTGATAAGTGGATTAGAAGTGTCTGGGGGTACAGATGGATAACCGTAGAGTGGTGATTACAGGTGTGGGTGCGGTCACCGCACTGGGACTTGATACCAATAGCACGTGGCATGGCGTTACTAATGGCGAGAATGGCGTTCGGGCAATTGATCACTTTGATGCGAGCGCTTTCGCGACCCGATTCAGCGCAAGTCTTAATGGCTTCACCACGGATGGATACCTTGCGTCGCGTGACGCCAAACGCATGGATTCATTTATTCAGTACGGGATGGTTGCCGGTATTCAGGCGATGCGCGATTCAGGCTTAGAAATTACTGAGCAGAACCAAGACCGAGTCGGCTGTAATGTCGGCGCGGGCATAGGTGGCATAGGCTTGATTGAAAAGATGTCGTTGACGCTTGATCAGTCAGGACCTAGGAAGATTTCCCCGTTCTTTGTTCCCGGTTCTATTATCAATATGGTGGCAGGTAACTTATCGATCGAATTTAACCTCCGTGGTCCCAACTTGGCGATGGTTACAGCCTGTACGACCGGCACTCACAGTATTGGGTTGGGGGCACGACTCATTGCCGCAGGCGACGCAGATGCAATGCTGGTGGGTGGTGCTGAGATGGGTACGACGCCCGTTGGGCTCGGCGGATTTGCTGCAGCACGAGCGCTATCCACGCGAAACGAGGAACCCCATAAAGCCTCTCGGCCTTGGGATAAAGACCGCGATGGATTTGTGTTGGGCGATGGAGCAGGTGTAATGCTCATCGAGTCGCTGGACAGCGCCATGGCGCGGGGCGCAAATATTTACGCGGAGGTTGTTGGTTTTGGCATGAGTGGCGACGCTTACCACATGACATCACCTCCCGAGGACGGGCGTGGCGCTGCGCTATCAATGCAAAATGCGCTGCTTAATGCGGGCATGAACCCCCATGAGGTCGACTACATCAATGCGCACGGTACGTCGACATTGGCGGGGGACCTTGCCGAGACTCTGGCCATAAAAAGTGTCTATGGCGATCACGCCAAAGACCTGGCGGTGAGCTCGACAAAATCCATGATCGGTCACTTATTAGGTGCGGCGGGCGCGGTAGAGGCAATTTTTTCCGTACTAGCAATAAGAGACAGGGTCGCCCCCCCGACTATAAATCTAGAAAATCCTCAGGAAGGTTGTGATCTCAATTACGTCGCTGGGGTCGCTCAAGAGCGGGATATTAATGTGACCATGTCAAACTCTTTTGGCTTTGGTGGCACCAATGGAACCCTCGTATTCAAGCGTTTCACTGAGTAAGTCGGCAGGTGCGAAAGTGGCTGCTCGCTGGATTGGGACTGCTCCTTATGGTCGGTGTTTCGACACTGATCTATGGCGTATCGGCCGAGCTCGATCGTGATCTGAGCATTACTGAGAAAAGCTATCGGTTTAAAGTTAATGAGGGCGATGGGCTTATTCGTGTGGTTAATGCCTTTGAAAGCCAAGGACTCATTCGCTCTGCGGACTGGGTGAGATTGGCCCTGCAGTTTGAGGTTCATTCACTCGTGGTGAAACCCGGGGATTATCAAATTGAGCCTGGTGAGTCGATAAGACAGTTGCTTAAGCGGATGGACGCCGGCGATGTGGTGGTGTACCCCGTCACAATTCCCGAGGGGGTCACGCTTGACTGGATGTTGGCGCGTTTGTGGGACCACCCGCAGCTTGCACGGGTGCTTGAAGGGCCTCGCGATGAACGAATACTGTCTCTGATCACGCCCTATAGCGCGCCAGAGGGCCTGTTTTTACCTGAGACGTATCTCGTTCAAGCCGGAGACACCGACCTTAGTGTTTTGGAAAGGGCACGAAACGCGATGCGAGAAACGTTGTCGCGAGCATGGCTCAATCGAGCTGAGAATCTGCCGTTTAATAACGCCTACGAGGCCTTGATACTTGCCTCGATTATTGAAAAAGAAACAGGAGTCGCGCGTGAGCGCCCTGATATTGCCGGTGTTTTTACCCGACGCCTTCAGCGCGGAATGCGTCTGCAGACTGATCCGACGATCATTTACGGACTGGGCGATGATTTTGATGGCAATTTAAAGAGACGCCACTTAAGAGACGACAAAAATCCCTACAACACCTATCGCATCTCAGGCTTACCACCGACACCGATCGCTTTGCCGGGAGAAGCCGCCATCAGTGCCGCGCTAAACCCCTCGCCAGGGAGCGTTCTGTACTTTGTCGCTAAGGGCGACGGTAGCCACGTATTTAGCGAAACATTGAGCGAGCACGAAAAAAATGTGCGACGCTATCAACTCCAACGAAAAAAAGACTATCGGTCGAGCCCGCGGTAATGGCAAAGCAAAATACATCAGCAAAGTTTATTACGCTTGAGGGCGGCGAGGGCGCAGGAAAGTCCACGAGCCGTGATTTCATAGAAAGGCTACTCAAACAGCATCAGATTCCATTCATCACGAGCCGAGAACCGGGAGGCACTGCGATCGGGGAGCAGTTACGCACGCTTTTGCTGACTAAAGTCGAGACGCCACCGGTCCCCAGTGCGGAGTTGCTCATGATGTTTGCAGCAAGAGCTCAGCACCTTCATGAGGTAATTGAGCCGGCACTCGCCAGGGGCGTCTGGGTGCTGTGTGATCGATTTACGGATGCAACCTATGCCTATCAAGGCTATGGAAGAGGTTATGACCTCGAAGCGATTGGGACGCTTGAGCGCCTCGTGCAGCAGGGACGTCAACCCGATCTCACATTGTTATTCGATATTGATCCACGAGTGGGGATTGAACGTGCTCGACAGCGGGCTGAGTTAGACCGATTTGAGGAAGAGGCGCTGAGTTTCTTTGAGCGAGTGAGAAACGGTTATCTGCAGAGAGCGGCAATGGAATCTCGGTTCGCCGTTATTGACGCGGCTCGGAGTGTAGAGGACGTGCAAGCCACGCTTACAGAAACACTCCGACCTATTATCGAGGGATCGATGTGACCGAAGTTAGATTCCCCGATTTCGAGGCGATTGTTGATGAGGTGGGTGCGCTCTATCGTCAGGGAAGGCTTCCGCACGCAGTGTTGTTAACCAGTGACTCTGGTTTGGGCCTTGAAGGTACTGCACAAATGATGGCGACCCGTCTGCTCTGTGATGTTTCTGTCGACGGGAGTTGCGGAGTTTGCAATGCGTGCCAGTTACTGGCGGCCGGAACACACGGGGACTATCGCTGGTTAGCAACCCTAGAGGGCAAGGCCAGCATTGGGATTGACCAAATTAGGGTGGCGAGTGATTTTATCGCCAAGACAGCTTCTTACGGCTCCCTCAAAGTACTCGTGGTTGCGCAAGCGGATCGCATGACAAACGGCGCTGCAAATGCACTCCTAAAGACCTTGGAAGAGCCCTCAGGTAACAGCGTCATCTTTATGCTGGCGCGGCGTCCATGGCTCTTGCCGCCAACCATTCGGTCGCGATGTCAGTCTTGGAAAATGCCAAGACTGAGTCGCACCACTTGTATGAGTTATGTGCAAGAGCACGGGATCGCCATTACATCTGAGGTGGAACAGAATCCACGGCTACTAGAGCGTGCAGTGGTGACGCATGCGAGCGGGAAAGGTGACTCAGTTGCTGAACTTTGCGGTCTTGTGAATGCTGTTCTAGACGGATCGATGGGCAGTCATGATATGGCGCTTGGTTTACAGAAGTTTGAATTGATGGAGGCGGTTGACGCGACAGTAACAGCGATCGAAGATCGTTTGTTGTCGCAAGACACGGATAAAGCGTCAATGATGGCGACACTTTCTGCGCACCGCGCAGTGGCGACGATTCTTCAGAGATTGCGTGCTGGCGCGGTTCCCGCAAAGGAAACAGCGTGCTATGAAATTGCAGCGCTAATAGAAAACGCAAGCAACAACCAGTTCTCGGAACTTGAACGTGGCTTGCGTGTTCTCGGCAGTTAAGCGTAGCCGCTAAGCACGATGTTCTTGGCATTGACCCTGGGGAGCGATAGGCTATTTCGATGAGTGACGAAACGAAACAAGGAATTCTGTCTCTAACGATCAAGGATCGTACAGTCTTGTATGCTGCTTATATGCCGTTTCTCAGAAATGGCGGCCTGTTTATCCCCACCAACAAACGGTTTGCGTTAGGTGAAGAAGTATTCGTCTTGCTCGCACTGATGGATGAGGCGGAGAAAATACCCATCAACGGAACCGTTGTTTGGGTGACCCCAAAGGGCGCGCAAGGTAACCGACAGGCCGGTATTGGCGTGCAGTTCTCTGAGGCAGACTTTGCTGCGGCCACAAAAATCGAAGAGCATTTGGGGACTGGTCTGGTCTCTGACAGGCCCACGCACACCATGTGACGCGAAGAAGAACGGCAATATCCCGGCGCTATTGTCTTCGAAAGACCTGTTTTGACGGCCTCGCATTGAATCACTTCATCTTATGTGACAACATCCGCGCCCTTAGTTTAAGAACCACCGACGCACTCGTAAGAGTGTTCGTTTATGCGGGAGTGGCGAAATTGGTAGACGCGCTGGATTTAGGTTCCAGTGTCTTACGACGTGAGAGTTCGAGTCTCTCCTTCCGCACCACATCCTTTTATTATTTTATGCCCCAAGCTGGGGCATTTTAGGCGTCAGATTTAGGAGACGAGAATGCGTGTCTCGGTAGAAACAACATCGGGTTTAGAGCGAAAATTGACCGTGGCAGTTCCTTCAGACGAGGTTGACTCGGCTGTTGATAAGAAACTGGCCGAGTCGGCGAAGAATGTTCGTTTACCAGGCTTTCGTCCTGGCAAGGTCCCTATGAGCGTAATGAAACAGCGCTTTGGGCCAGGCGTTCGTCAAGAAGTGCTAGGTGATGTGATTAATCGCTCCTTCCAGGAAGCAGTGGTGGGAGAGAATTTGCGCCCAGCAGGTCAGCCAAGTATTGAAGCAAAGAGCTTTGAAAGCGGTAAGGACGTCGAGTACATCGCAACGTTTGAAATATACCCCACAGTAGCGTTGAACGATGTCAAAGGGTTCGAGGTGACTAAGCTGACCTGTGAGATCGGCCAGACCGACGTCGATGAGATTATTGCGGTTTTTCAGAAGCAACAGGGTAAGTTGGTCGAGGTTGACCGTGCCGCGGAAGAGGGCGATACCCTCACGATTGATTTTGAAGGATTTAAAGACGGCGAAGCGTTTGACGGTGGGTCAGGCACAGACACCGCATTGGAGCTTGGGTCGGGTCGGATGATTCCAGGATTTGAGGACGGATTGGTCGGCGCGTCTGCGGGCGACGAGCGCACGCTTAACTTGACCTTCCCAGAGGACTACCACTCAGACGAGCTTAAAGGCGCGGCCGTCGAATTTAAGGTCAGTGTTAAGGGTGTTCAGGCACAAGAATTGGCGGCGCTTGATGCTGAATTATTCGCGTCCTACGGGGTCGAGGGTGATGATGTCGAGGGCTTCCGCGCTGAGGTGCAAAAGAATATGGAGCGAGAGCTCAAGAGTGCGATTGACGCACACGTCAAGCAACAAGTGATGGACGCAATTGTAGAGGCACATCCGGCGCTCGAAATCCCGCAAAGTCTCATCTCGCAGGAAACCGACGCGCTTCGCAGTCAGATGTTTCAACAATTTGGCGGCGGTGTAAGTCCAGATATGGACTTAAAGAGTATTCTCCCTGACGAAATGTTCGCCGAGCGCGCCGAAACGCGCGTCAGATTAGGACTGCTCGTCAGTGAAATGGTCCAAGATTTAGGTGTTCGAGCGGAACCCAATAAAGTTAGAGAACTCATCGAAGACATTGCGTCGACCTATCAGGATCCCGAAGAGGTCATTAACTGGTACTACGAAGACAACAACCAGTTAATGGGCATTGAATCGCGGGTGCTTGAAGACGCGGTGGTGGAAAAGTTGTTGGACCAAGCGTCGGTTGTCGACGAAGTGACTGACTACCAAGACGCGCTGCAACGTACGCGCGCGGCGACGCAGCAATAAGGCAAAATTTAGGGTAACAAGGAGACGATTGATGGCGCATGGTTTTGAAGTGGGTAATGAGCAGGGCTTAGGCCTGGTACCTATGGTGATTGAGCAGACGTCACGTGGAGAACGCTCATTTGACATCTACTCTCGCCTGCTAAAAGAGCGTGTCATTTTCATTGTTGGGCCCATTGAAGATCAAATGGCCAATCTGGTGGTGGCACAGTTGCTGTTTCTTGAGTCTGAAAACCCAGACAAAGATATTCACCTCTATATTAATAGCCCCGGCGGATCTGTCACCGCAGGTTTGTCGATTTACGACACCATGCAATTTATAAAACCTGATGTGAGTACTATGTGCGTTGGTCAGGCCGCATCCATGGGCGCGTTTTTACTCAGCGGCGGCACCAAAGGAAAGCGACTGATCCTCCCAAACGCCAGGACGATGATCCATCAGCCCAGCGGCGGTGCACAGGGTCAAGCGACTGACATTGAGATACAAGCCAAGGAAATTCTCTTCTTGCGAGAGCGTTTAAACCGCATGTTGGCCGAGCACACAGGGCAAACGATGGAAGTCATTGAACGCGACACAGAGCGCGATCGTTTTATGAGTGCCGAGCAAAGTGTTGAATACGGTCTTGTCGATCAGGTTCTTACTGCACGGTAAAGGCATTTTCGCAAAACGAGATCTGGCGCCTTGCATTAGGCGTAGAAACCTATCATCGTTGCATAAAACGCGCGAAAACGGACTAAAGGGCCATAACGAATGACCGGCGACAGCACCAACGAAGACAACGGAAAGCTGCTTTATTGCTCGTTTTGTGGCAAAAGTCAGAACGAGGTCCGCAAACTGATCGCGGGTCCTTCGGTGTTCATTTGCGACGAGTGTGTGGATCTCTGTAACGATATTATCCGCGAAGAAATTCAAGAAACTGCGTCTCCAGAGTCCTCCGAAAAACTGCCTGTCCCACACGAGATCAATCAAATACTCGACGAATACGTTATCGGACAGGCGCGTGCGAAACGCGTTCTCTCCGTGGCGGTGTACAACCACTACAAGCGTCTGCGAACGGGCGAGGGCAAGTCGACTGACGTGGAGCTTGGCAAGTCTAATATCTTGCTGGTCGGTCCAACAGGGTCAGGAAAAACACTGCTAGCGGAAACACTCGCACGACTGCTTGACGTCCCATTCACGATTGCCGACGCCACCACATTGACTGAAGCCGGTTACGTGGGGGAAGACGTTGAAAATATCATTCAGAAATTACTGCAGAAATGCGACTACGACGTTGAGAAGGCCCAGATGGGCATCGTTTATATTGACGAAATCGATAAGATCTCACGCAAGTCGGACAACCCATCGATCACCCGAGACGTGTCGGGCGAGGGTGTGCAGCAAGCATTACTCAAGCTCATTGAGGGTACTGTTGCTTCGGTGCCACCTCAGGGTGGGCGCAAGCATCCGCAGCAGGAGTTTTTACAGGTCGATACAAGCAACATTCTGTTTATCTGTGGCGGCGCGTTTGCGGGACTCGATAAAGTTATTCAAAACCGCTCAGAGAAGGGGGGGATTGGTTTCTCCGCTGAAGTGACGGGACGAGCAGATAAGAAAGAGTTTGCGGAGAGCCTCAATGACTTGGAACCAGAGGACCTAGTTCAGTACGGTCTTATTCCTGAGTTTGTGGGTCGACTGCCGATGATCGCGACACTCGAAGAGTTAGACGTGGCGGCGTTGATGCAGATCCTGACTGAGCCGAAAAACTCACTGACGAAGCAGTATCGTAAAATGTTCGATATGGAAGGCGTCGAAATAGACTTCCGTGAGGACGGCTTGCGTGCAGTCGCTGGCAAGGCTATGGAGCGAAAGACGGGCGCGCGAGGACTTCGATCGATTCTTGAAAATGTGCTGCTCGAGTCGATGTACAACATTCCGTCACAGGCGGGTGTTGCGAAAATCGTAGTCGATGAATCCGTCATCAACGGGGACTCTGAACCGCTGTTGGTGTACGAGACACAAGACGAGTCAATGGCGGCCCAAGACGCCTAAATCGGCGGTCGAAACTTCTGTAAAAAAGGGCTTGAGATTACTAAACAAGTCCCCATCTCTTTATTGAACCCATGGAGATGACTATGAGCGACACAGCTGCAATTCAACTACCCCTGCTTCCTCTGCGAGACGTTGTGGTCTATCCACACATGGTCTTGCCGTTGTTCGTTGGAAGAGAGCGCTCCATAGAAGCGCTAGAGCACGCCATGTCTGGGAATAAGCAAGTCCTCCTGGTGGCTCAGCGCCACGCTCCAGACGACAACCCCGACGTCGACGACCTGTATCAAGTGGGTACGATCTCCACCATATTGCAGTTGTTAAAGCTCCCCGACGGAACAATTAAAGTGTTGGTAGAAGGTAGCGAGCGCGCGGCGATTGAAGCTATTGATACGGGCGAGACTTTCTCAATGGCAACTGTGCGGGAGGTGGTCTGCGAGGAGCTTGAAAGTACCGATGCCGACGGCGCGGCCAGGGAGATCGTGGATCACTTTGAAAAATACGTCAACGTGAGCAAAAAGGTACCCAACGAGGTACTCACATCGCTCTCCGGTATTGAGGAGCCGGGGCGTCTGGCGGATACCATTGCGGCGCACATGTCTGTCGATTTAAGTGAGAAGCAAAACATTCTAGAAATGTCCGCGGTCAGCACTCGACTTGAGCACCTCATGTCGTTGATGGACTCTGAAATTGACCTGTTTCAGGTAGAAAAGAAACTTCGTGGTCGGGTCAAAAAACAAATGGAGAAGAGCCAGCGCGAGTACTACCTCAACGAACAGATGAAGGCCATTCAGAAAGAGCTGGGTGAAATGGACGATGCGCCCAATGAGGTCGATGACCTTCAAAATCGAATTACCGAAGCAAAGATGTCGGAAGAGGCCATTGAGAAGGCCAACTCGGAGCTCAGTAAGCTCAAAATGATGTCGCCGATGTCAGCAGAAGCTTCTGTCGTGCGCGGGTACATCGAGTGGTTGGTGGGTGTCCCATGGTCGAAGCGAAGTAAAGTTAAGCACGATATAAAGCGGGCAAAAACGGTTCTTGATCAGGACCATTACGGGCTCGAGGAAGTGAAGGACCGAATCCTTGAGTACCTCGCGGTACAAAAGCGGGTCAGAAAGCTCAAGGGGCCGGTCCTGTGCCTAGTCGGGCCTCCTGGCGTCGGCAAAACCTCTTTAGGTGAATCGATTGCGAAGTCAACGAACCGGAAGTTTGTTCGGATGGCGCTGGGTGGTGTGCGTGACGAGGCCGAAATCCGAGGTCACCGCCGTACCTACATAGGCTCAATGCCCGGAAAGTTGATTCAAAAGATGGTCAAGGCTGGCGTGCGGAACCCGCTTTTCCTCCTCGATGAGATCGATAAAATGGGGATGGATCATCGGGGAGATCCCGCTTCAGCCATGCTCGAGGTTTTAGATCCGGAGCAAAACCACGCATTTAATGATCACTACCTGGAGGTGGATTACGACCTGTCGGACGTTATGTTTGTGTGCACGTCAAATACCATGAACATCCCCGGCCCACTTCTAGACCGCATGGAAGTGATTCGCATCCCCGGTTACACGGAAGACGAGAAGGTCAGCATTGCACGCAAATACCTCTTACCGAAACAGATCAAAGTGAATGGCTTGAAGCAGGAAGAGATTTCTGTTGCGGACGAGGCAATTCTTGACGTCGTGCGTTACTACACTCGAGAGGCGGGCGTGCGTGCAATGGAGCGTGAGCTCGCGAAGATTTGCCGGAAGGTGGTCAAGAGACTTGCATTGGACGACTGGGAATCTGGATCCGAGGTGACATCGGCGAATCTCGAAACGTTACTTGGAGTGCGCAAGTTTACGTTTGGTGTTGCAGACGAGGCGAATCAAGTTGGAGAGGTCACGGGCCTTGCGTGGACATCGGTTGGTGGTGAATTATTGACCATTGAAGCCGCATCAGTCAGCGGAAAGGGACGTCATGTACGCACAGGGAGCTTGGGTGACGTCATGCAAGAGTCCATACAAGCCGCCATGACTGTCGTTAGGGCTCGCTCGCAAGGTTTGGGTATACCCGCAAAATATCACGACAGCCACGACCTCCACATACACGTACCAGAGGGGGCGACTCCCAAAGATGGTCCAAGCGCGGGGGTGGGCATGTGCACAGCGCTGGTTAGTGTTGCAACCAAAATACCGGTTCGCGCCAACGTCGCTATGACTGGGGAAATAACGCTGCGCGGTGAGGTCCTCGCAATCGGTGGACTCAAAGAAAAGCTTCTGGCGGCGCGACGGGGTGGCATTACGACTGTGATCATCCCACACGAAAATGAACGCGATTTAGCAGAGGTCCCCGATAACATTAAAGACAAGCTCGACATAAAGCCGGTCAAGTGGATTGATGAAGTGCTTGAAATTGCGCTTGAAAGCTCCCCAACACCGCTGTCGGATGAAGACTATATGGCTGGACAAAACGACTCCAAAGTTGCGTCTTCTGACGGCGAAGGCGAGGGAAAAGCCCGAGCGGTCTCACATTGACGCAATTAATGTCCGTTTAGGCGAAAAAAAACGTAATTTTTTACATTTCGTGATTGACCGCCTATGCACCCAAAGGTAGGCTCTACCTGAGTTCAAGCAATTTCCTAAAGTAAAAAAAGAGGACCTATCGTGAATAAAAATGAACTAATAGATGCCATCGCTTCTGAAGCAGACCTTTCAAAAGCTGGCGCAGGTCGTGCGCTTGACGCAGCAGTTGCTGCCGTCACAGCAGAGCTTTCAAAAGGTGGTAGTGTTTCTCTTGTAGGCTTTGGAACGTTTTCTGTAAAACCACGCGCAGCGCGTGACGGTCGCAATCCGCGCACCGGCGAAACCATTAAGATCGCAGCATCAAATACGCCGGGCTTCAAAGCAGGCAAAGCACTGAAAGACGCTTGCAACTCTTAATGTAGTAAACTCTCGGCGCGTGCCGAGTGAAAAAAGAGGCGCCTAGTGCGCCTTTTTTTTATGCGTATCTGATTTCTTATTAACGACAGGGTAAATGTAATGCTGCAGAACATGCGAGAGGGTGTTCGAAGCCCTTGGGTCTTAATTCCTATTGGCTTAATTGTGTTGTCTTTTGTGCTGACGGGCGCTGAAACACTGACGTTTGGCGGGACCCAATCAGGCGTGGCAACGGTCAACGGTGAAGAGATCTCTGAAAGTGAGCTCCAAATGGCCATTGAGGGCCAGCGGCGCCAGCTCACCGAAGTCTACGGTGATCAAATCGACCCTAGTTTACTCTCAGATGATTTGTTGCGACCCGGCGTCTTAAACGGTCTGGTTGAACGTGCGCTACTTGAGGATTATGCCGAAACGCTCGGTGTGACAGCCTCCTCCTTAGCGGTGGGTAGAGCGATCACTGAAAACCCCAACTTTCAGATCGACGGCGTATTTTCCGCTGACTACTACCGCGATATTCTGCGCTCTAATGGTCTGACGAATCCTCTTTACAAAGCGGATCAAGAACGGTCTGACCAGCTGCTCAAGCTTGAGTCTGTGGTTTCATCGGCCTCATTCCTGACGCCTGTTGAAGCTGAAGCTGCGTTCAATGTCATTGCAGAGCGCCGTGACGTTCGATATCTCGTGGTGCCTGAATCTTTTTTCGAAACGGCTGATGATGTCACTGAAGAAGCGATTGAACGCTATTACGACCAAAATGCGTTGTCTTTCTCTCAGCCTGAGCGCCTGCGCGTGGCGTACATCGAGCTGAATCTTGAGCAATACACTACGCCGGTAGATCAAGCCGAGGTCGAGGCACAACTTGCTTCAGCACTTGCCGATTTTGAAACAAAGGCAGAGTCCGAAGTTGCCCATATTTTGATCACGCAAGCAGACGAAGAAAGCGACGTGGACTATGCGGCACGTGTAGAGGCTGTGCGTGTACGGCTTGATTCCGGCGCGGACTTTACAGTGGTCGCACAAGAAAACTCAGATGATATTGGATCAGCCTCAATCGGTGGTGATTTGGGGTACACCGATGGCAGCGTGTTTCCCGATGAGATGGAATTAGCCATTAAGCAATTGTCGATTGGTGATGTTTCGCCAGGCGTGGTCACCGATGCGGGCACGCACTTTATCTTGCTCAAAGGGAAAACGGCCGCTGAGCAAGTGGCCGATGAGGTCTTGCGCGCAGAGATCGCAGACAGTCTTCAGACTGCTCAAGCGCAGCAAGACTTGTTGATCGCAGTCGATCAGTTAAGAGACGCAGTCTTCACCTCAGAGGGCCTCGAGAGCGCCGCCAGCGCACTGGGTGTCACCGTTGAGACTTCAGCTCCTTTTTCGCGGGACGCGGGACAGGGCGCCTTTACCGAATCAAGTCTTCGCCAACTGGCGTTCAGCGACGACGTGCTATTAGACGGTAACAATAGTGACGTTGTTGAGCTCTCCGGTAGCCGGTTTATTGCGCTGTCGCTGCTCGAGCAGCTCCCAGAGGGCACTCGACCGCTTATTGAGGTTCGTCAAAGCATTGCGTCGCAGCTCGCTGAAAAAGCGCGTGAGAAGGCGATGGAGGTCCTTGTTGCGGAGATTGACGCGGAAATGGCCGCCGGTGCGACATTGGAGTCATTGGCGACTGCCAAGGACTTTGAATGGCGTGTAGAGCTGGGAGCGACAAGACAGAATGTGATTTTACCCGCGAACGTTTTGCAGGCCGCATTTGCTAAGCGTGTGGATGATATGGAAACCGTCGAACCTGTTCAGCTGGACGCCGAGAGTTATGCCCTAGTGCAGCTTGCACGTGCGCAGCCCGGTAGGGCGGATACCATTATCGGTGCAGAGCGCGCATCGTTGCTTCAAGAAGTGTCGCAAGTCCAGACGTCGCTAATACTGCAGGAGTTTACTGCGGACCTTCGACGACGTGGCGACGTAGTCACACGCTAACCCGGAGAGCGATAGGGTGGCAGATGACGCATTCGCCCGGCTGATTCGAAGTGCTGGAGTCACTGAGACAAACCTAGGCGGCAATTCCGACTTCATTGGAAGTGTTAACGGACGTGTGCCTTACCCCCTAGAGACGTGGGCCCCAGAACACTGCGGGCAGCTGGATATGGCGATCGACCGAGACGGCCGATGGTTCCATGAGGGCTCTGAAATTAAACGCTCAGAGCTTGTTTCCTTGTTTGCAGGACTGCTTCGTAAAGAGAGTGACGGGGCCTTCTACCTCGTCACACCAGTGGAGAAGGTCGAGGTCAATGTTGCGTTGCACCCCCTGATGGTCGTCGATGCAAGCCAACTCCACGACTCAGAGACAGGAGAGGCGTCACTAGGACTAGTCCTCAATACCGGTGGCATTTTTAAATTGAGCCCGGAGACTGGGCTCCATTCTGAAGCCAGAGCGGCAGGTGCCGCCTTTGTTTGCCTGCCACACGGATTGACCGCCTTGTTCACACGCGCCGCTTGGTACCGGCTGGTCGAGATGGCAGATGATACCGGCTGTATTGTGAGCGGTGGCGAGCGCTACTCCCTGCTCTAGCAAGCCTTAGGAAGCAGGGAATAGGCTTTTTTTACATATTGGGGTAGGTCGGTCCGCCCAATCCTTCAGGTGTTACCCATCGAATATTCTGCGAGGGGTCTTTGATGTCGCATGTCTTGCAGTGGACGCAATTTTGAGCGTTGATTTGGAAGCGCGGCTCATCGCCATCAGTCACAACCTCATAAACGCCAGCTGGGCAGTACCGCTGTGCCGGTTCATCGTACATGGGAAGATTGACCTGAATGGGGATCGACGAATCCAGTAGCTTGAGGTGACAAGGCTGGTCTTCCTCGTGGTTTGTGTTGGAGAGGAACACAGACGACAACCTGTCGAACGTCAGCACATTGTCAGGTTTGGGGTAGTCGAGCTTTTTTGACGAAGCAGCGGGTTTCAGACACGCGTGATCAGGTGTCTTGTCTCGAAGCGTGAACGGCATGTTACCGCGCATAATCGTTTGATCGAACCACACCGCAGCCGAGCCCAGTAGAGCACCAAAGGTGTGCATGTATCCGGCGAAATTACGGCTCGACTTCAACTCCTTCCCAAGCCAGGATGCGTCGACCCGTGCATTAAAGTTTTCCAAATTAACCTGAGGCGTCTCAGCCATTAACGCGGCAGCGACCTCTTCGGCAGCCAACATACCACTCTTCATGGCCGTATGATTGCCTTTAATCTTGACCGCATTCAGCGTCCCCGCATCGCAGCCAATAATGAGTCCACCTGGGAAGTTGAGCTTGGGCAGCGAGTTTTGGCCGCCTTTGGCCAGCGCCCGGGCGCCATAAGCCAGTCGGGTCGCTCCCTCTAAGTAGTGGGCCGTTTTAGGGTGTGTTTTCCAGCGCTGAAACTCCTCAAAAGGACTCAAATGTGGATTTGAGTAGTTAAGGTCCGTGATTAATCCCAGATACACCTCATTGTTTTCCGCATGGTACATAAATGCACCACCCGAAGAGCCGCTCTCGGACAATGGCCAACCCAGACCGTGAATGACTTTACCTTCCTCATGCAGCTCAGGTTTAATCTGCCAAACCTCTTTGATACCGATTCCGTAATGTTGCGGGTCTTTGCCTTCATCAAGGCCAAAGTGTGCGATGAGCTCCTTTCCCAAATGTCCACGACAACCCTCAGCAAACAGGGTGTACTTGGCATGCAGCTCCATTCCCGGCATGAAAGAATCTTTTTGCTCCCCCGTGGCACTAATGCCCATGTCACCCGTCGCGATCCCTTTGACAGAACCGTCGTCGTTAAACAGCACTTCGGACGCAGCGAAGCCCGGGTAAACCTCAACACCATTATTTTCCGCCTGCTCTGCGAGCCAGCGACAGACGTTGCCCATCGAGACGATGTAGTTCCCGTGGTTGTGGACCGGGGGAGGCAACAACAAATTGGGGATTTTTGCAGCCGACTTGCCCGACGTGTAGTAATAAAAGACGTCTTCTGTCACCGCGGTATTGAGCGGTGCACCCATTGAGCCCCAATCGGGCAATAGTTCATCGAGCGCGGTGGTCTCAAGTACAGCACCCGAAAGAATATGAGCGCCAACTTCGGACCCTTTTTCCACGACGCACACACTAATTTCACGCTCTTGTTCTTGAGCCAACTGACTGAGTTTGATAGCTGCCGACAACCCTGCAGGGCCTGCGCCAACGACTACCACGTCAAATTCCATCGATTCGCGTTCCAAAACACACCTCCAATTAACAAGCGCAATAGGCTCTATCCACGTAAAATATGCACAGCCAATCACTTTTTTGAACTTGCAGTATGTTAAAGTATCGCGCCTCGCAGGTGTAGTAATGCGAGCAACAATTTGATCTCTGATCACTAAGAATTTTAAACACGTTAACTTTCAGTGGAGATGCTATGAAAGTACTCGTCGCAGTGAAGCGCGTTGTGGATTACAACGTAAAGGTGCGCGCCAAGTCCGATGGCTCGGATGTGGAGCTCAACAACGTTAAAATGGCGATAAACCCATTCTGTGAAATCGCGGTTGAAGAAGCGGTGCGTCTGAAAGAGGCAGGCACGGCTTCTGAAGTCGTTGTCGCGTCAATCGGCGATAAGAGTTGCCAAGAACAGATCCGTACGGCGCTCGCACTGGGGGCCGATCGTGGCGTTCACGTCGAGGCCGAAGGTCGACCCGAACCGCTTGAGGTCGCCAAATTACTCAAGGGCGTGATTACAGCAGAGTCGCCCGACCTGGTCATTTTAGGCAAGCAGTCGATCGACGGGGACAATAACCAGACGGGGCAAATGCTGGGTGCCTTAACTGGGATGGGGCAGGGTACATTTGCGTCAGAAGTTAATGTGGGCGACGGCACTGTTCAGGTCATACGCGAGGTTGATGGTGGACTTCAGACCGTTGAGTTGACGCTACCCGCAATTGTCACGACGGACTTACGTCTAAACGAACCACGATACGCGTCACTGCCGAACATCATGAAGGCCAAGAAAAAGCCGCTTGAGACGTTTTCGCCTTCAGATTTGGGCGTAGAGGTGCAGTCGCACGTCACATTGGTCAGTGTAAAGCCGCCAGCAGAGCGATCAGCCGGCATCAAGGTAGAATCGGTTGAGCAGCTGGTCGACAAGCTCAAGAACGAAGCGAAGGTGATTTAATGAAAACGTTAATTGTTGCAGAACACGATAACGAGTCGCTGAAGCCCGCGACGTTAAATGCTGTAGCCGCTGCGCAACAGTTTGGTGGTGATGTAGATATTCTCGTCGTCGGCAGTGGATGTCAGGGTGTTGCTGATGCCGCGGCGTCGGTCGCCGGTGTTGCTGGTGTGCTGAGTGCCGATAACGTGGTCTACGAGCATCAGCTGGCAGAAAATGTCAGTCTTGCGATCGCAGACCTGGCTGCGGGTTACGATTGCGTCATGGCCGCTGCTACGGCGAATGGTAAGAACTTTATGCCACGCGTCGCTGCGTTACTCGATGTTGCGCAGATTTCAGACATTACAGGAATCATAGACGCAGACACGTTTGAACGGCCGATTTATGCGGGAAATGTCATGGCGACCGTAAAAAGCTCTGATGCTAAAAAGGTCATCACTGTGCGCACAACTGCGTTTGATGCTGTCGCTGCCGAGGGCGGTACTGCCGTCGTGCAGCAGGTTGATGGTGCGCATGATGCTGGCGTTTCGCGCTTTGTAGGTGAGGAGGTTGCGGTATCTGATCGACCAGAGCTCACGGCGGCATCGGTGGTCATTTCGGGTGGACGGGGCATGCAGAACGGCGATAATTTCTCCATGCTTGAAGGCATTGCTGACAAGTTGAATGCGGCGATCGGTGCTTCACGCGCCGCCGTTGATGCCGGGTTTGTTCCTAATGATTATCAAGTGGGTCAAACCGGAAAAATTGTCGCGCCAGACTTGTATATTGCCGTGGGGATTTCAGGAGCCATCCAACACTTGGCTGGAATGAAAGACAGTAAAGTCATTGTGGCGATTAATAAGGACGAGGACGCACCGATTTTTCAGGTGGCAGACTACGGTCTTGTTGCTGATCTTTTCTCAGCGCTTCCTGAACTCGAAGCGGCGCTTTAACGCCGCTTTCGCTCATTATCTGGGGGATACATGTCAAAAAGTAATATGGACGACAGTACGGCGGATGCCGTCGTAGCCGTAGTTGTTCTGGCGGTTGCCATTCTCGGCGTCGTCGAGTGGCTGTCTGGGCTGCCCGCTTAAGGCGTCACTGCGCTGACCACGACGACAATCGTGGCGACAAAAAGCACCGTAAATAGGATGCCGGCAACAATAAAAGTGCCGGCGTTTCCTTCTTCGAAATCACGCTCACGGTTTTTCTTACTTTGAACACCGATCGCGGCGGCGAGCGTGCTTTGCACGACTCGAAGTATCTTCGACACGTTCTAATATCTCGTTGATTCAACGCTGGCAGTGTAGTTTGTGGGACAAATTATTCAAGACAGACATTTAAGTACTGAAAGTTCTGGTAATCTGCAGACCTGTCTCGGAGGACACTATGGTAACGATCACTGAATCTGCTCGCTTTTATCTTAAAGAGTTGCTCGAAAAACAAGCCGATGCATTAGGGGTCAGGGTCTTTATTAATAGCCCCGGCACACCCAAAGCCGAAACGTGCATCGCCTACTGCAGAGACGGTGACATGCAGGAGACCGATGAAGAGCATGATTTTGCGCCCATTACCGCCTGGATAGAGGCGAGAAGCATTCCATTTTTGGAAGATGCGGTTGTTGATTATGCGACCGACAAGATGGGTGGGCAACTGACCATTAAGGCCCCCAATGCGAAGATGCCGAGAGTCGATGTCGATAGCCCCATAGAGGACCGTATAAATTACCTGCTGTACAATGAGGTCAATCCCTCATTGGCGGCACACGGTGGTGACGTTTCGCTCGTGGAGGTCACCGACGACCAAATTGCAATTCTTCGCTTTGGCGGGGGCTGCCAGGGATGCAGTGCGGTGAGCATTACGCTCAAGGACGGTGTAGAAAAGACACTGACTGAGCAAATCCCCGAACTTGCCGGCGTCCGTGATATGACGGATCACACGGATCGATCAAACTCCTACTATTAAACGCGCTCTGGGAGCTTGTTCCTTAACGCATCGGCAAGCTCTATTAAGGTCGTTTCAGTCATTTCCCAGCTCATGCAGGCGTCCGTGACCGACACCCCGTATGCTAGGTTGCTGAGGTCCATTGGAATGTCTTGCCTGCCCTCATTGATGTGACTTTCCAGCATTAAACCAATAATCGACCGATTGCCTTTGAGTATTTGATCGCAAACGTCTTGGGTTACCAGCGCTTGTTTATTGTGGTCTTTGCTTGAATTTGCGTGGCTACAATCGACCATAATATTCTCGGGTAAACTCGCTTTCGCAAGGGCCTGCTCACAACGGTCTATTTCAGCGCGTTGATAGTTCGGACCGCTTGACCCGCCGCGTAAGACCACATGGCCGTAACTGTTCCCTCGAGTCTCAAAAACCGACACGACACCCTCAGAGTTGATGCCCAAAAAGCGGTGCGGGTGCTGAACTGACTTTAGGGCGTTAATGGCCACGTCGAGACTGCCGTCCGTTCCGTTTTTGAACCCCACCGCAGAGGAAAGGCCGCTGGCCATTTCTCGGTGCGTTTGAGATTCAGTTGTTCGTGCTCCAATGGCGGACCAACTGATTAAGTCCTGTAAATATTGCGGCGTAATGGGGTCTAGCGCTTCTGTGGCCGTCGGCAGTCCCATCTGCAACAGATCGCGAAGCAGTGTTCGTCCAGTCCTCAAACCCGCTTCAATATCAAATGAGTCATCCAGGTGTGGGTCATTGATGAGGCCTTTCCAGCCCGTTGTTGTGCGGGGCTTCTCGAAGTAGACGCGCATGACAATATAGAGCGTGTCTTTAACGCGCTCAGAAAGCGCCTTGAGATTCTGTGCGTAGGCCAAGGCCGCTTCACAGTCGTGGATAGAGCAGGGCCCAACAACGACAACTAAGCGGGGGTCTTTGCGATCTAAAATATCACTGATGACCGCCCGCGACTGGGTGACAAACTCGAACGTCGCATCATCGACGGGGACCGAGGAGCGCAGCACCGAAGGCGCTATTAGCGCCTTTTGCGACGCGACATTGACATTATGGACAGCGGATTTACTCATCAAGGTATTAGCACACAGTTTTTGAAGTCGCGGAGCATACCGTGATCGGCGCTCTGAGTCATGGTTGGGACCGTCGATGCGCTCGAATTTAATCGTTAACCTTGTTCCTGTATAACGTGTTGATGAATGATTTCATCGCCTCGCCATTACCGACCCCAGCTGATATTCAACGCGCCTTAGCAGACGGTGTAACGATCGTGACGGCGACTCAGCGGTTAGCGCGTCAACTGAAGAGGGCGTGCGGATCAAGCCGCGACGTGGTGGCGACGACGCCTCGCGTCTTTTCGGTAGAGCGTTGGTTGGCGAATACCTGGGGGGCTATCGCTGAGAGCGATGAACAGCCGAAGCGACTGTTATCCGTCGCCGAGGCAGAGACCCTGTGGCATCAAGTTGTGTCTGCACAAATAGCGGCAAGTCCGCACTTTAGTCTTATCCAGCCTGAAACTGCGAGCAAGCTAGGCGCTCGGTGTCGCTCGATCTTAAAAGCACACAGGGTTCCGCTGTCTTCGGACTCTGTCAGAGCGAGCTTTGAAATGGAGTCTGATACGTCATGCTTCCTGAGTTGGGTAGATCACATTGACATGCGCCTCAAGACCGAGGGCTGGTTAATGGTCGAAGACATTGCTGACGTCATCGCCCAGGCGGGCCATCCGAAAGATGCGGAGTTGTGGTTCTTGTCGGAGGAGCCGATGACCCCCGCTCTGAGACACGCCTTTACAGGGCGATTTCACCAGGTTCGTTGGTTTCGCTCTGAGGTTCTAACGTCGCCCTTGCCAACGCTCGTGTTTGATACTCGAGAGATTGAGATCAAAGAGGCTGCGCGCTGGGGTCAGAAGCAGCATGAGGAGAATCGACAAGCCGTCATCATTCTGTCTGATTATCAGCGTGATCGTGCGCTTCTTGAGCATCACTTACGATCGTTTTTTGGTGTAAGCGATCGTGTCTTTACCGACCTGCCAGTGAACTTCAGTCGCGGAATTGAACTCAGCAAGGTCCCGATGTTTCGAGACGCAGTGCTACTGCTTAAGCTCATTACACATGGGCTTGATCGTCACGAAATATCAGCACTCGTGAGGTCACCATTTTTTGCTTGGAACGATCGGGAACTCAATGACAAGGGTCAAATCCTGACCGCGCTGTTTCGCACGAAGCGAGGCGAATTTGATCTCAATTCGCTGTTATGGGAGCTTTCCAGAGCGACGGAGGACTCGCCACTTGCAAGGGGTTTGTCTAAAGCGCGCGTCGATCGCCTCGCGAGTCTGAGGCTGGAGGCGCAAGACTGGCGTGTAAGAATCACGCAGCTCCTTCAGGACGTGGGCTGGCCAAATGCGTCGGGCTTGGATTCACTTGAGTACCAGCAGCTAGATCTCTACGACGGCGTCTTTGATGCACTTGAAGTCAGTCCCGTTGATACCGGATCCTATGGACTCTCGATTTTTCTGGACCGATTACAATCGGTTCTCAACAAGCGATTATTTCAACCTCAGACCGACCAGTCTTTGCTCCAAGTGATGTCTTTAGGTGACACATTAGGGCTGTCATTTGCTGCAGTTCGCGTGGTTGGTAGTACTTCCGAAAGCGTGCCTGAAAAACCTGCCGCATTGAGTTTTTTGCCCTGGAAAATCGTGCGTGACTTCGACATTCAGGTGGCTGACGAAGATTTCTCGCATCACATTACAGCGCGCTTGCTCGGGAACCTTGCCAGTGCTGCGCCAACAGTCATGACGTACCATCAGGTGTCCGACGGAATGACCAACCTGCCCAGCCGTTACTGCGATAGTGCTGAATTAGGTTTGCCTCGCCCGGGTTCGCCAGTAGATCGGGCGTCTTCTGCCGATTTAGAGTGGGTCAGTGACGACATCGGACTGCCTTTGGTGCTTCCCAAAAAGCAGGCCGGTGGGGTTGGGCTGCTTGAGGCTCAGTCCGTGTGTCCTATGAAGGCGCACCTAAAATACAGACTGGGGCTGGCGGCGCTAGAGCCTGCAAGTCGCGGACTGACCGCCGGGGAGCGGGGCGGCATTTTGCATCAGGCGCTTCAATTTCTCTTTAACAGAATCCGCAGCAGTGATGCGTTAGCGGCACTCGGTTCAAGTGCCGCGCACAATGCGGCTCATGATGCGGCTAACGCGGCCGTCAACGACATCAGAGACGCAGTCCGAGATCGAGTGGGGCTGCCCGCGCTGGACCTGGAAGTTGCGCGACTGACTCGAGCATTGGTCGATTGGGTAACGATTGAACGCCAGCGCACAGTCCCCTTTGAGGTCGAACTTACCGAAGAGCCGCTCGACTGGCACTGTGAAGGCCTGACCTTGAGTTTGAAAGCAGATCGTGTTGACAGACTCGCCACCGGACATCGGGTAGTGATTGATTATAAGTCAGGCGGTTCAAGTCGCGTATCGGATTGGTGTGAGATCCCGCTTAAGGCACCCCAGTTGCCGTGTTACAGCCAGGCCCTCTCTGATGTAGTGACCATTACAATCGCCAAAGTAGGGGGGGAAGACGTTGGGTTTAATACGCTTGGAGACAGTATTGGGGTCGTTGGCACAGATCGCAAAAGTCAAAAAGTACTAATGAGCGCTGATGTTTCTTCGTTGAGCGAGCTCAGCGATCAGTGGCGCGAGGCTCTCACATCGCTGGTGCAGTCATTTGTGGCGGGCGAGGCAGTCCCCACACCTTCAGCGAGCGCCTGCCGTTACTGTGACTATGCACCCGTGTGCCGCGCACATCTGCTTGAGTCTGTCGCTCAAACCGGGAGCGCCTCCGATGAGTGACGAACACATTCGTAAGGAGGTCTTGGATACTGCAAAAAGCTTTTGCATTACCGCGCCTGCGGGATCTGGAAAAACCAGTCTCCTAACCCAGCGTATCCTAGCGCTCTTGCCGACGGTTGAGCGTCCAGAACAAGTGCTTGCGATTACGTTTACACGCAAAGCGTCTGCAGAAATGCGATCACGAGTGGTTGAGGCGCTGCAATTAGCACGTGAGGGTTGTGAGCCAAAAGACGACCACGAAGAGCGGACCTATCGACTGGCGTTAAGCGCACTCAGACACGCAAAGCTTCTCGGCTGGTCACTGTCTGCGGAGAGCTTCAACATTCGAACGATTGATGGACTGTCGGCTCAATTGAATCGCGCAATGCCCATAATAAGTGGTCTCGGCGGTGGTGTGACCGTGACTGATGACGTGGTACCCCTCTATGAACAGGCGACCAACGAGCTCTACGAACTCCTCGGAGACACGTCTGAACGTGGCGACGCACTCCGACAATTACTGCTGTCAATGGATAACAATTGGCAGCGATGCTCCGAACTTCTAGTCACCTTGCTGGGTCGACGAGCAGATTGGATAAAAGCGCTTGGCCAACACGAGAATCCGGAGTTGGCTGCAGGTCAACTGTCAGTGACGCTAGAACGAGTCATCCAAGAACGTTTATCTGAGGCGCTGAGAGTGGTGGACACCCGCTGGCTCCGTGATGTCCAAAACCAAGCGCAAAATGCACACCAGCGGCTCAATCGCTACGTGCAAAGCGGTATCGTCGACTCAAGCAAAGTGACTCTGCTCGACAATGACGACTGCTCGCTGACGAGCAACGTCACAGACATGGCGAACTGGCAGTGGCTGGTCGGCTGGCTGTTAACCGCAGACAACGCTCCTCGGAAGCGCCTTGATAAAAACGGAGGCTTCCAAGCCAAGGTCGATCAAGACGCTAAAGACGAGGTGCTGGGCCTTATTGGCGAACTTGAGCACCAGCCAAATTGGCAACGCATTCTGATCGAAATTGCAGCCCTTCCAAGACCAGATCTTGATGACGACGAATGGCAAGGTGTGCTGAGGTTGTCACGCGTACTGCCTGTTTTGGCGGCACAATTGCTGACCGTCTTCCGGACGCGAGGGGTCGTAGACCATGCGCATGTTGCCATGGCTGCTGAGACTGCCCTTGGGCGTGACGAGATGCCGACCGATCTCGCGCTTCGCTTGGACTATCAAATAAGTCATATACTCATCGATGAATTTCAAGACACGTCTCAAGGGCAGTTTCGGCTGATCGAAAAACTGTGTCGTGGATGGGCGGAGCACAACTACATTGATAAGGCCTCCCCAAGAACGCTGTTTGTCGTGGGTGACGCGATGCAAAGCATCTACGGTTTTCGTTACGCAGACGTTGGTTTGTTTCTACTCGCGCGCGAGCAAGGCATCGCCAATGTACTCATGGAATCTCGTGATCTGTCCCGAAACTTTAGGTCTCAAACTGGGTTGATTGACTGGGTCAATTCGCAGTTTGACGCCCTGATCCCAGCTCAGGGAGAGTCCCGGTTAGGTGTTGTCCCCATGACACACGCCGTACCCACGCGTGATCGCCTTCCAGGAAACGCTGTCGAGATCCATAACTTTCCTGACGATAGCCGGCTAGAAGCACGTTATGTTGGCGACCGAATTGAGGCCATTCTCGAATTAGAGCCAGAGAGCTCGATCGCTGTACTGGCTCGCACAAGAGCCGCGATAGAGCCGATCAGTGAAGTACTGCGAGAGCGCTCAATCGATATCGTTGGAACTGATTTGACGTCGTTTTCCCGAAGAGCCTCAGTGAGTGACCTTCTGAGTTTGACGAGCTGGCTGGCAAACCCCGCAGATACGGTGGCCTTAGTGTCAGTGCTTCGTGCACCGATGATCGGATTGACCTTAATGGATCTGGGCGCAATTGCGCCCTTGCTCTCAGACCAGTCTCTCGCGAGTATCAGAGCAGGACTCAGTGCGTCGCCCAACGGGTTAAGCGATGACGGTATCGTGCGCGCCAGATGTGCCTTTGATGCCTTACTGTGGGCCGACAGCAAGCGCGATCGATTGAATCTTGTGAGCTGGGTCGAGCAAGTCTGGCGGCGTTTGGGGGGGGATCGCACAACTCCGCCTGAGGAATTGTCAGACGTTGATGCATTCTTTACTCAGTTGAGAGATCAAGAGACACGAGGGTTAGGACTTAATATTGAGCCGCTCAACAAATGGCACACGTCAAAGTATGCCGCTCACGAGTCTGCCTCGGCGCGCGTTGAGCTTATGACCTTACACAAAAGCAAGGGACTCGAGTTCGATCACGTTTTCATCGTTGGGGCAGGGCGGACGGGTCGTTCTAGTCAGCGGCCATTACTGAGATGGAATCGCGATGAACGATTAGGGTTGCTCATCGCTGCGCGGCCGGAAAAAAACACCGGTGGCTCGCTTTATGACTACCTTAGCTTTATTAATAAATGTAAGGAGGATCAGGAGCTTATAAGGCTTTATTACGTCGGCGTCACACGTGCTAAAAGGTCATGTACTGTTACCGCAACCTGCTCCTCAGAGACTTCCTGGCCACCCAAAACGTCGCGATCATTCTGGTCTCAGTTTTGTGAGGTCGCAGGAGAGGCGACCTATCATCCCACCACCGATATCCCGCTCAGCAGTGCTCCCGAGCGTCCGCTTCAGGCCCTGGCGCGCGTGAAGAAACCGGTTAGCATCGCGCCGGCCGAGGATGTGGCCTCCGAGACGGTTGGTGCACCGGTTTTCTCGGGTCTTCGGCAGGGAAACCTCGCCAGTCGGCGTTATGGAACAGTCCTTCACCGAGGCTTAGAGTTGTTATCACGTCACGTTGATTTGCCACAATCATGCCCTCCCGACGTTCTCAATGCCCTGCGTTTTCAATTGCGAGCGCAGATCGGTCATTCAGTCAGGCTTGATAGCGAACTGCAGCGATTGGTGACCGACATCAATCGTGTCTTAGCGGATAAAATAGGGCGTTGGGTTTTGTCAGCGGATCACAGCGATGCCCATTCCGAACTGATGCTCTACATTCCCAGTGAGGACCGTGAAGTGATTATCGATCGCACGTTTATAGAGCGCGAAACGCAGACCCGATGGGTCATCGACTACAAGACAAGTCATCCGGAGGAGGGCATTGAGATAGCGCGATTTCTGGATGAAGAGACGACGAAATATAAGCGGCAACTTCAGGACTATCGGTCAGCACTCGCCGAATATGACCTCAGCGTAAACTCGGGGGTCAAGCACTGTAAGACGGCGCTTTATTTTCCAGCGCTTGCGCTGTTTCACGAAGTGCTGCTCCGAGGCGACTGAGCGACCAACACGGGCTGGTAACGGTGTTGGTTTGAGGTGGCTGATGCACTGGCGCTGCCTGCTGTGTTTTGAACAGTAGCCCG
>DGPO01000071.1:32947-34051 GCA_002390485.1 Halieaceae bacterium UBA4438
CTCGCAGTCGAGGTAGTGCTCGCAGTCGAGGCAGTGACTAACAGTATGGCTGAGGCGCTGACTAGCCCTGATCCTTCCACGACCTCACTGCACCAAACACCTCTGCTGCAAGACTCCCCTCATGGCGTCCCTCGCGCTTAAGCTGGTCAATAATGGCAGGGGAGTCCCACCTCAAGAAGGGATTGATCATTCGCTCGTGTCCGATCGTTGAGGGGACGGTGGGCAAGTCTTCTGAGCGCTTCAGGCTACACTCGGTGAAAAAGGCCTTCAGCGCTACATTCGACGGATCTGCTTTGAGTGCAAAATTAAGATTCGCCATTGTGTACTCGTGTGTGCAGAAAACCTTGGTGACGTCAGGTAGCGTGCTTAATTTCTCCAAAGAACCTTGCATCATTGGGAAGGTTCCCTCGAATACTCTTCCACAACCCCCTACAAAAAGGGTGTCGCCACAAAACAGTGTGGCGTGGGCTTCATTGTAATAGGCAATATGATCAAGCGTGTGGCCGGGCACCTCCAAAACTGCAAACTGATAGCCTAATACCGTGACCTCATTGCCCTCGGTCATCACCTCATCAATGTCACCGATGCCTGGATTATTGGGCCCAATGACACGGCATCCAGTCGCTGCCTTAAGCGATGCGACTCCGCCCGTATGATCGAAGTGGTGATGGGTAATAATGATCGTGTCTAACGTCAGACCGCGCGTCTCTAATAGATCGAACACTGGCGCAGGATCTCCAGGGTCAACAACCGCAGCGCGATCCGCCGACGTAATCAGCCAGATGTAGTTATCGGAAAAAGCACGGATTGGCTCGATGGTCATAAAGTCAGTCTCAAATCTAAACAATGTATTTGCACAGCCCATGAGAGAAGATACCCTTGGTCCATGGGAAATCAAGCTTCGGGCCGTCATCGCGCAACCACCAGAGACCACCTTTACGGGTGGTATCAGACCTCATTGGTCGGTCGCAGACTACGGCAACAAATCATCGATGAATTAGACGTCCAATTAGAACGGCTTTTTGGGTACCACACACTTTTTCTGGGTGTGCCTCCGGGAATGTCGATCGAGGACTTGGCGCACTCGCAAACCAAGTTGGTTGC
>DGPO01000031.1:0-4671 GCA_002390485.1 Halieaceae bacterium UBA4438
TGGCTCAGTTCTCCAACTAACAGCCTAGGGCTGTATTCTGCGGCGCCGGACGCAAAGTAGATTTTGGGTTCGAGTGCGACATTCAAGAGAGACGTCAGATGATCCGGATCGTTGCTTTATTTGTGTTTTTACTAGCCCAGACCGCTGTCGCCGACAACACGTCTGCCGAACTTATTTTACGCGGTGGAACCGTTTATTCGTTAGACACCCAAGGCAGTCGTCACTCCGCCATTGCGGTGTCGGGCAGTCGGATTATTGCCCTTGGGACCGAGGCCGACATCAACCTGTTGATGAACGACGAGACCGAGGTCATTGAGCTTGACGGCCGGGTAGTTTTTCCCGGATTTATCGATACTCATATTCACACCATGGATACGCTGCCGCTCTTAAACGGCGTCATGCTCTCACCCGGACAGACGGCCGACGAAGTGTTAGAAGCGATCGCCGAGCATGCCGCCAACTTCCCTTCTCAAAACCCAGTATTAGGATCGGGCTTCCTTGCCCGAGCTTTTGGTATTAACGGCCCCACAGCCGCACAACTTGACGCCGTTGTGCCCCACAGACCCGCACTGATTATTGACGAAGGCGGACACACGGCCTGGGCAAACTCGCTAGCCCTCGCGAATGCCGCGATTTCAGCGCAAACGCCAGACCCCGTCCCCGGCGCCCACTTTTTTCAGCGCGATCAGTTAGGAAATCCGACGGGATGGCTAGTCGAGGGCGCCGCCATTGAGCCAGTCAAAGAGGCGCTTGGCGTGGTCAGTGAACGCTCACTTAGGGCGGCAGCACCTGGATTTTTCAGCGACATGTCAGCTGTTGGGCTGACCGCTGCTTTCGATGCAGGCATGATCGATACTGGGCGGCTTGGCATGCAGATTGCGCACGAGTTGGCTGAGACTGATGCACTGCCACTGCGCATGGTCGGCTCGCTTTACATCAATACCCCCAAAGACCTCCTCACTGCACACGAAGAACTCTCGACGCTGCGCGAGATCTATGACCATGAGTTGTTCTCAGTCACGACCCTCAAGCTTTCGCTAGACGGTACGGTTGAAGCCAAGACTGCTGTCACGCTTGCACCCTACTTGGCCCCCGAGGGGCACGAGGCAAGCCCACTCCTGCCCGACACACAGGTATTTAACGCGGTTTTTGAGGCCTACAGCTTAGGTTTCGATCTTCACCTTCACGCCATTGGTGACGGTGCTGTGCGCACTGCCCTCGATGCTATAGAGGCCGGACAAGCGGCGCATCCCACGGCCGATGTTAGGGCCACCATATGCCACATTGAGGTGGTCGACACTGCCGACATTGACCGGTTCGGAGCGCTGGGCGTGGTGGCTCAAACCACGCCAACGTGGTTCGAGTACGACGAGATCGCCATGGAGTTCTTGGGCCCTGACCGGTTTGAGCAACTGTACCCCCTCGCGTCTATTCTTCGAAACGATGGTCGCGTTACGCTCGGCAGCGACTACCCGGTGTCTTGGATCGGCAAAGACGCGCTCAACCCCCTATTCAACATTGAAATGGCCGCGACACGCCAGCGCGCCGGTGATCCGAACTACCCGATTCAAGCGCGCGCTAATGAACGACTCAGCGTCGATCAAGCCATTCGCGCGCACACGGTTGATGCGGCGTGGCAAATACGGATGGAAGACACCATTGGAACGCTCGAAGTAGGTAAAAAAGCTGACCTTGTTGTACTTGAGCGCGACCCTTATCGAACGCCGGTCCATTCGATCCACACCATAGCCGTGGATATCACAGTGTCAGATGGACGAAGGGTTTTCCAGCGAGTGGATGGCCCCAACCCTTAACCGCCTGAGGCGCTTTCAGTTGGCGTTAGAGTATTACCGCGCCTGCCAGTGGGTCACTGCCGTTAATAAGTTGGTGGAACTCGTCTGCAAGGCGACGGGACTCCTGAACGCAGTCGCGCCAATATTGTTCACGAATCGATTCCGGTATTTTCCCAAAATCTCGCCGATCTGGAATCTTTCCGAACGGCAACTGCGCTAAGAACGCATCGCTCGGGCAGAGCGTGATCAGCTGATCTGACGAGACCTGCCGGTTGGCTCGCCAGGGCAAAAACTTGTCAAACCAGCCCACCGTCATACGATTGCTAAAATGGGGATAGAGCCACACTTGGTCTTCAGGAAGACGTTCAACGTCAAAGTGATAATCAATAATGCCACCGTCCCAGAACGCACCCTCACCCGCCCCCTCGATTTCGTACACGCCGTCGAAGACGTAAGGAATTGCACCGCTCGCCATGAGCGCATTGAAAACATTGGCTTCTGAGAGTGCGACGTACTGCGTCTCAAACCCGTCAAGTAACGGCACCAGTGGCCGCGCTTCTTGGTGCGCAAAGACAACGCGTTGAAACGACAACGGTAAAGTTGCCCGACTTACGGCATTGCCCAGCGCCGCCACGGCCATTCCCGCCATTAAGCCTGGGCCCGGTGCAGCGCCATTGAGGCCCTTTCCACGCGCTGTGACTACGTGGGATCGAAGCCACGGATGCGCAACAACGTGGCGCTCACCCCCCTCGCCCAGCAAACACCTCATGAGTCCGAGTGCCACCTCTGTAATCTCTGCAACCGTCGGCTTTGCCGACGCGTAACGCTGAGTGAGGTACGCGCGCTCGAATCGATCGTACACTTCGGACGGATTGGGCTGTGCCATGGCAGCGTGTCGCCAACTGCCAATCGATGAACCAACAGCATCGAGCGGTCGATTGCGTCCGGCAAATAACTCTCCGACGAGCACACGGTCGAGTTGGCCAAGAATGAGCCACTTTGGACCGCCTGATGCACCGATCAGACCGTCCACAAGGTCTGCGTGCCAGCCCTCCTCAGCAAGTCGCTTTGCTGCGGTTTTACCAACCCTCAGTTCGAGCGCCTTCACGACCGATCCTTCCTTATTCTCACACCCAACACCCTAGCTCCCAAAAGCCCATCGCCTTATCATGGCTCAACACCGTTGCGTGCGGGCCACCATTGCGCCGAACCGACAATAAAAAAAAATGGGAGCAAACACCATGGCATTTAACGCTGAAATGGCCACAAAAGCCTATATCGACGGTCTAGGCGAAGAAGCCCTTGCGCAAGCGGCGGCCTACACCGCAGGTAATCACTGGCTCATGCTCTGGTCTTTGGTCGTGACCGTTCTCTCAACCTGGCTCATCCTTCGCAGCGGTATTCTGACCACACTGGCCGTCAAGCTGTCCGGAAAAGGGCTCTTCAATCGCGCCTTTCGAGTCAGCGCCGCGTTTATTGTGCTCTCGTCGATTATCGAACTCCCCTGGACGATCTACACGAGCTGGTACCGTCAAACCCAATACGATATGACCACTCAGCCCCTGGGCGACTTCCTTGGACAAGCCGGCCTGAGTCTGGCGTTAAGCGCCGTGATCATGGGCGTATTATTGGCCTTGTTCTACGTACTGGTGAACCGGGTTGGGAAGTTGTGGTGGGCCTGGTTTGGTGGGGTTACCGCCAGCGTCATTACGCTCATGATGATCTTGGGCCCAACGCTGATACAGCCACTGTTTAACGAGTACACCGCGGTGCCTGAGGGCGAGGTAAAGGAAGCAATTGAAGCACTGGCCGTCGAGGCCAATATTCCCACCGAGCGTATCTTCATGTACGACGGGTCACGCCAGTCGAACAATTTCACCGCCAATGTCGCCGGCATCGGTTCATCAGCCCGCATTGCGATCTCAGACGTTGCGATGAAACAAGCAGATTTGGATGAAGTGAAGGCTGTGACTGGACACGAAATTGGCCATTACGTCTCGGGGCACATTTGGTGGATCGTACTGTTACTCAGCGCCCAAATTGTTGTCGCCTTTTTGCTTGCGGACAAGTTATTTGCACCTGTCGCTCGATGGTTTTCGGCTGATGAGGACATTCGTAATCCAGCAAGTATTCCTGTGCTGATGTTACTGGTTGGCGTGTTAATGACGTTCTTCGCACCCATTAATAATACGCTTTCGAGAATGAACGAGACCGATGCGGATCGGTACTCATTGGAGACGGTTAATTTACCGGACGGCCTCGCTTCAGCCCTCGTTAAGACCGCCGAATACCGAAATCCCAGGCCGGGCGCACTGCAGGAAGTATTGTTCTACACGCATCCCTCGGTCGAGGGTCGTGTGCGAATGGCTATGGAGTGGAAAGCAGAGCAACTCGAAAACGAGTCGCCCTGATCGTTTGTGTCAGCGGGCTAGCCTTCGATACCGTCGAGGTACTCAACGTCTGGCATGCCGGCGACTAAGCCGCCAAGCTTGACGTTAGCCGCCTTGAAGTAATCAGTCTTGCCGTGCGCTTCAAGCGCAGCTTTGTCAACGTACGACTCTAATACTTTGTAGGTCTGTGGGTCAGACTTACTGCGGTTGAGCGTGTAAAAACTGCAGCCTGGTTCGTTGGCGACGACCTGAGCTGCGAGCGCCATAAATACGGCTTCAAATTCTTCGTTCTTGCCCTCTTGGACGGGAATGGTTGCAATTACACCAATAGCCATGACAGGTTCCTTATTATTGACATGAGAATGAGAGGGGAAGAGCGTACTGGCAAGGCGTATGAATTCCTAGAAAATCTTGGCTTGACTGTCGCTCTGGGCCGTCAATAGTCACAATAATCTACCAAGAGTTCTTTTTTGCGTAGTCCCGACGGG
>DGPO01000031.1:4736-6956 GCA_002390485.1 Halieaceae bacterium UBA4438
GAAGTCGGCACAGCATCGACGACATAGGAATTTAACATCAAACAAAAAATAGAAGTGAATGAGCAGAGTACGCTGACCATTGGGCAAGTCGCTTGGCTAAAAGTCGTCGACGTGAATCACCTCGGTGCTTTTGTTGATTGGGGCCTAAGTAAAGACCTTTTTGTTCCTTTTGCGGAGCAACAGCACCCCCTGAAACCGGACGCCTTCACCCTCGTAAAAGTCTACATTGATAATCAGGGACGGCCTGCGGGCTCGACACGCATTGATCACTGGATTGAAGACACAGCCACCGGACTCGAGGTCGGTGAACAGGTGGAGTTACTCGTCGCCGAGCAGACCGACCTTGGGTTCAAGGCCATTGTTAATCACCAGTTCTGGGGGTTGCTCTACAGTAACGAGCTGTACCGAAGAATTCGCCGAGGGCAGACGCTAGAGGGATACATTCAGCGGATTCGCGAAGATGGGAAAATTGATTTGTCACTCAGTCGGCCCGGGTTCAGTGAGTCTAAGATTCAGAATGTTGCTCACGCCATAGAGACCAAGCTAAGCGAAAATTCTGGGTTTTTGGCACTGACCGACAAAAGCCCTCCCCGCGCGATTTACGCGACATTTGGTGTCAGTAAAAAAGTGTTCAAACAGGCGGTGGGTGCGCTTTACAAGGCACGCAAAATCACTATTGAGGCCAGCGGCATTAAGGCCTCTGAGCGCGGCTATGATGAAAGTACCGAGGACTAAAAGGGCTTAATCGCCTCACTGTAACGACTGATCGTCGTTCTATTTCTCAAGCAAAAGGCAGGTTTTGAAAATGAACATCGAGGTGAAGCAGGCAGCCCAATAGGCACTGCCCACTCGTCACAAGTATCGAGGCCACGTAATGATTACGAACACACGTACCACTGGCTATTACCAAAGATGCAACTCATTACTCACGGCTGTTCTCGGCGCCTTATTGGTATTGTTCTCGAACACATCCATTGCAACCACTGACGAGCAGAGTGCGCGGGAAGGCTCAAAACCCAATATCGTAATCTTGTACACCGACGACATGGGCTGGGGTGACCTCGGCGTCTTCGGACACCCTTATATTCGCACGCCCTCTATCGATCGCCTCGCCAAGGAAGGTCAGCAGTGGACCGACTTCTATGTCCCCTCCCCTGTCTGCTCGCCCAGTCGTGCGGCCCTGCTGACCGGAAGGCACCCAGTACGAACAGGACTTTATGGTGTGGGGACTCCCGTGATGTTCCCCGGCGACACTCGAGGTATTCCGCACGCCGAGGTCACACTGGCTGAAGCACTCAAAGCCACGGGCTACCGTACGGGCATTTTAGGGAAGTGGCACTTGGGCGATGCACCCGACTTTTTCCCCACCCGCCACGGCTTTGACTACTGGTTCGGGATACCTTATTCCAACGACATGCAGTTCGTTAGACGACCGGGGGTTGAAGACTTATTCAAGCTCCAAAAAGCCGGCAAGAGCAGCGAACTCATGGCGATTTTCAGTGACTTTCTTAAAAGCTTTGAGGCGCCTGACTACAACGACTTCAATGTCCCGTTGTGGCGCAGTGAGTGCACAAAGCACGGGTGCACCGACGAGTTACTTGAGCAGCCCACCGTGCAACCCACGCTGACTGCACGACTCACCAAAGAAGCCGTTCGCTTTATAGCGAAACAGGCCGATCAGCCATTTTTTCTTTACCTCCCTTACACCATGCCGCACTTGCCTATTTTTGCTGACGAGGCGTTTCAAGGCAAAAGTCTTGCGGGACCTTACGGAGACACCATTGAAGAAATTGACTGGAGCGTCGGTGAAATCATAAAAGCGCTTGAAACGGCGGGGCTTGATGACAATACGCTGGTTTTTTTCTCAAGTGACAACGGCCCCTGGCAATCAGCAAGCACCCAATTTTCCGGTAGCGCCGGTCCTTTCAAAGGTTCCAAACAAGAAGTCTACGAAGGCGGCGTCAGGGTACCGACCGTATTCTGGTGGCCGGGAAAAGTAACTCCAAAAATAACCTCAGAGCTGGGCAGTGTGCTGGACCTCTACCCGACCATCGCCACGATTACGGGTATTGATGCATCAACGGCCGACGACGGCTTTGACTTGACTGACTCGCTATTCACCGGCGGGGCTAGCCCGCGGAACGAGGTGGCGTTGTATCGCAAGGGCGAGCTGCGTGCTTACCGTAAAGGCGACTTCAAACTTCACCTGTTTGATCGTGC
>DGPO01000097.1 GCA_002390485.1 Halieaceae bacterium UBA4438
CTTCGCTCGCGTGAAGCTTGCACTGTAAGGTTATCTTGTAGGATAAAAGCCGCCTTCGGGCGGCTTTTTTTTTGAGTTAGGGAAAATACATGGCGGGTCACTTTGGTTCAGACAATACATGCGGTATTCACCCGAATATTTTGGACGCGCTATCGCAGTCGGCCTCAGGGCACTCGCCAGCTTACGGCAGCGATACGCTGACTCGTCGTATCGAGGACAGACTTCGGGCGCTTTTTGAATGCGACCTCACTGTGATGCTGGTGAGCACCGGAACGGCCGCCAATTGCATTGGGTTGGCGACATTGTGCTCACCGTTCGGGGGCATTTATTCGCACAGCGAGGCCCATATCATTAACGATGAGTCTACGGCGCCCGAACTATTCACAGGCGGTGCGCGCCAGTTCAGCGTGGGTGGTGACTTTGCCAAGCCGTGTCTTGAAGCGCTCGAGGCTAAAATAGCAGTATCGGGCGCGCGCGGGGTGCACTCGGTTAAACCTTCGGTCATTGCGCTGTCCAACCTTTCCGAGCTGGGTGCCCGTCTCTCGAGTGATGAGGTCTCGGCTTACTCGGCGCTTGCGCGCGCAAACGGCATGAAACTGTTCATGGACGGCGCACGATTTGCCAATGCGGTGGCCTCTGGGGCGGAGAGTCCGGCAGCCTTGACGTGGCGTGCCGGTGTGGATGCGTTGAGTTTTGGCGCCACAAAAAACGGCGCGATGGCCGCAGAGGCACTCATTTTCTTTCATCCCGACGATGCGGCATTAGCGGAGTTCCACCGAAAACGCAGTGGTCACTTATGGTCTAAACATCGCTATTTGGCGGCGCAGTTCGATGCTTACTTGCAGGACGATCTCTGGCTTAGGCTCGCATCGAAGTCCAACGACAAAATGGCCCAGGTTAAGGATGTTATTGACGCGACCGATTTCATTTCAGTTGTGGCGGGCGGCGACGCTAACGAGCTGTTTGTATCAATGAAGCCCGAAGTTGCCGCATTTCTCTATGAAAAAGGCCACACGTTTTTTTCTTGGCCGTCGCTACCGAACGCCTATCGACTCGTGACGTCGTTTACGACCGAGCAGCAAGAGATCGACGCACTGCGCAATGACCTTAGCGGCTTTAAGGGTTGATCTACGACTCAGCACGCAATCCATTGTGCACTGACAAGCTCTCTTTCGCCGTCCAAGATTCGTCCGGTGAAGGTCGCACCCTTTTCGATGGGGCCAACGCCTGCGGGGGTCCCGGTCATAATGATATCTCCATCTTCGAGTGGCAAAAATGTCTGCACCTCTTTGAGGATGACCGAGGGCGGATACAGCATGTGTTGAGTACCACCGCGTTGACGCAACGCTCCGTCAATCGAGAGCTCCAGCACGATATTCTCAAGCGACGCAGGCGCGACAACAAACGGGCTGAATAATGCGGCACCCTCAAAGGCTTTTGAGCGCTCCCAGGGAAGGCCTGCCGCTTTAAGGGCAGCTTGTGTGGCACGCTTGGTTAGATCAAGCCCAAAGCCGATGCCGGCCACGCGATTGTGCTCAATCAGCAAACAGATCTCTCCTTCGAAGTGCACGGGTTCGCCACGAAAGGAGAGGAGCTCATCAGTAATCGATGCGTTCGGCTTCATAAACAGAGTCATCAGATCAGAGGGGACGCTATTCATCTCCTCGATATGGTCTACATAATTTTTTCCAACGCACAAGACTTTGCTGGGGCGGACTGACCTGCCGTTGAAAACGATTGTGCGCATGGGAACGACCTTTCTCTCGACGCGAATTAAGTGGTGAGTACAATCTCAATGCCTCACGCCCAATATCTGGAAAAGATACAGGTATAAACGGCCAGACAGTGTATAAATTTTTTGTTCGCGGTCGCCAAGGGCGCGACTTCGAAGTACCCTATCGCGACGTTAATAATAACTGGTTGTGTGCTATGCGCGTTTTACTCTTTGTTGTTTCACTTGTGTTCGCCGGTTCAGCGCTTTCTCAGGAAAAGCCGAACATGCTTGTTATCTGGGGCGACGATATTGGTTTCTGGAACCTCTCCACAAACAATATGGGAATGATGGGGTATGAGACGCCTAATATTGACCGCATCGCGGCAGAGGGCGCGAAGTTTACGGACTACTACGGGCAGCAAAGCTGCACTGCTGGACGCTCAGCGTTTATTCTCGGTCAATCACCCATTCGAACCGGTTTAACCAAAGTAGGGTCCCCGGGCGCTGACTTAGGTATTCGGCCCGAGGACGTCACGCTCGCGTCGCTTCTGAAGGACGAGGGTTATGTCACCGGACAGTTTGGTAAAAACCATTTGGGTGATAAGGATGAATTTCTTCCTACTGCACACGGCTTTGACGAATTCCTGGGAAATCTTTATCACCTCAACGCTGAGGAGGAGCCTGAAGATCCCGACTATCCCTCTGATAATGCGTTGCTCGTTAAATTGTTCTCGCCACGAGGTGTTATTCATAGCTTTGCCGACGGCGATATTGTCGATACCGGCGCCCTCACCAAGGAGCGGATGAAGACGGTCGATCGCGAGTTTAAGCTTGCTGCACTCGATTTCATGACACGGGCGGTGGACCAAGGTAAGCCCTTCTTCGTTTGGTACAACACCACGCGCATGCACTTTTTTACCCACACCGCAGATGATGAGCGCGGTCTATCGGGACAAGGCTTTTACAACGACGCCATGGTTGGACACGACATGATGGTTGGCGAGCTTCTGGATCATCTCGAGGAGTTGGGCGTTGCAGACAACACCATCGTCATTTACTCGACCGACAATGGGCCGCACTACAACACTTGGCCTGATGCGGCGATTACACCGTTTCGCAGTGAAAAAAACACCAACTGGGAGGGCGGCTTCCGTGTTCCTGCCATGGTGAAGTGGCCGGGCAGAATTCCTGAGGGAAGCGTTATTAACGAAATTATGTCCCACGAGGACTGGATACCAACGCTGATGGCGGCGGCGGGTCGTCCCAACGTGGTCGCCGAGCTCAAGGCGGGCGTGACCGTTGATGGCAAGCCCTACAAAAATCACCTTGATGGTTACAATTTCCTACCACTGCTTGCGGGCGAGACAGATCTAGGGCCCCGTAATTCATTCTTTTACTGGAGCGATGACGGTGTGCTCACCGGAATTCGCACTGGCGATTGGAAAGTCGTTTTTGCCGAGCAGCGTGCAAAAGGGTTTGCGGTCTGGCGGGAGGAGTTTGATCAACTCCGCATTCCAAAATTGTTTAATCTGAGGCGTGACCCCTTTGAACGCGCCGACGAGAACGCGGATAATTATGACGATTGGTGGGTTAGAAAAGTCCCACCTCGCATTGCAGTGGCGCGCATAGAGCTTCAAAAGTTCTTAACATCGTTGGCTCAATTCCCGCCGCGTCAGCGTCCCGCGACCTTTGGTGTCGATCAGATGATAGAGCCGCTTTACAATCTACAAAAGGAGCAGGCTCAGTAAAAGCATTTCAAACAGGGACGCTAGAACCGCGTTTTGTGCTGTTTGAAAAGCAAAAAGCCCCCCAAATTTGGAGGGCTTTTTAAGGGTCGATGACGGGCAATCACGCGTCCATGGACTCTCCCGCTGCCCCGTACACCACACCGCCGTCGACGGCGATAGTCTCGCCGACAACGTAGTCGCCACTGCGAGCGGCGAGGTAAATCGCCACAGCGGCCATGTCCTCATCGTGACCAATTCGCCCTGACGGAACCCCGTGACCGACTTGGTCTCCATAATCTCGCGCCGCTTTATTCATCTCAGACGCAAAAGCGCCGGGTGCAATTGCGGTGACGTTAATGTGGTCTTTGATCAGGCGTGTTGCCATGCGCCGGGTGAGTTGAATCACTGCGGCTTTTGATGCCTGGTAGCTGTAGGTTTCCCAAGGATTAATGCGAATACCATCGATTGATGCAATGTTAATGACTTTTCCAGGTTGTGATTTTGAGGCCGCCGACTTCAATGGTCCGTGAAGCGCTTGTGTCAGGAAGAACAGCGATTTTACGTTGAGGTCCATGACCTTGTCCCAGCCACTTTCTGGAAAGGTCTCGAACGCCTCGCCCCAAGCCGCGCCGGCATTGTTCACTAAAATATCCAACGACTTTTCGTGCTTGAAGTACTCATCGGCCAGCATTTGGCACCCCGCAACGGTACTAACATCTTGGGGGAGCGAGAAACAGTTGGGCCCCATCTCTGCAGCCGCTGCATCACACACGTCTGCTTTGCGCGAAGAAATATAAACCTTTGCGCCTTGCGCAATAAACCCCGCAGCGATCATCTTACCGATACCGCGTGAACCTCCAGTTACCAGTGCTGTTCGGCCTTTGAGCGAGAAGAGTGTGGCTGTGTCCATTGATTGAGACTCCCTGAATTAAAAGTATTTAGTGGGCGCCTATCTAATCATGGATCACGGCCTCAGACATCCTTTCGCGTCACGTTTTGGGGGAGGCGCCGTGTTTTTAAGTCGAGAAAAAGCATCAGCAAAAAAGTTGCAGCACTGACCGCGCTGAGTAGCACCAGTACAGCGGTCTCGCCTGCAAGCGGTAGTATCCAACCGAGGATCCAGGGACCAGTGGTTGCACCAACGATCGCGCTCAACAGGATGCGCGCGCCCATGGCCGTTCCACCACCGCTCTTGGTCAGCATCCACGCATAGGCATTGGGGAAGATAAGACCCATAAACGCCCCGGTGAAGCTGGTGTCGGCGAGTGCCACAAAACCCGTCACGACCCCCGCAAGAGAGAGGCAGAGACCCAGCAGTCCGAGGAGTGCAAACCCGAGTGTCGACACCCAGACTGCCAGTGCCGCGGCGGAAAGACGGACAATGACGAACCAAAGGAAAAACTGCGCCATATAGTCTGCGGCGTCAGCATTGTTGCCGGACTGCGCGCTCAGTAGCGATGGCATCCAATAGGTCAGAGCCGCCTCGATGAATAAAATGAGGAAGGCGACGAGTAATATTGGATAGACACTTGTGGTTGTTGCGCTCGCGGTGTCCATGCGAGTGTCGCTTGGAATACGATCATCAATCGTCCAAGCGCCCACCAGAACTACAAGGGACAGCACTCCAATGATGCTAAATAGCTCATTTCCAAGGAGAATATTTTGGCTCAAGAACCACGGCCCGGCCACTGCGCCGATCCCATACGTTGCGTTTAGAACGTTGAGTAAACCTGCATTTTTCTGAGAAAAATGCGTCACAAACAGTGTGTTAAATGACATCGAAAGCCCGCCAAAGCCTATGCCTAAAAGCGGGGCGGCGATCAACTTTAAGTGCCATGCATCGCCCGCAACAACCAGCGCCGAGCCCAAGCCTAGTGCGAGACTGGATAACGCAATCCGTTTGCTGTTTTTTCGTTCAACCCACGCGATCAAGGCGACGGCCGTGACAATGCCCGAGCCGACACCGTGAAGAGCAAAAAATAAACCGAGATCCTCTGGGGAGCGCTTAAGTTGTAGGCCCAGCTCGGCAACAAACAGTCCCAATACACCTTGCTCAAGGCCAATGAGGATGAAGGCTAAAAAGCCAAATATCAGAATACGATTTGTCGGAACGCTTAACATCCGGTCACGATTACGCTGAGTTGTCATACGGGTGCGCTACCCTAAAATAATTCGGATATGAAAGGTATAGCTTTGATGTCAAACCCCTACGAAATTCTTTTCGTCTGCACGCACAACCGTTGCCGAAGTGTCTTGGCTGAAGTGATTGCCAACACGAGCCATGATGGGTTTTTTAGAGCTCACAGTGCGGGCAGTCAGCCCGCCGGCGCGGTTCATCCAAGCACACTCAAGTACTTGGCTGCGCGAGGCTTGCCAACCCAAGGGCTGACAAGTCAATCCTGGAATGACTACTCGGACGTGCAATTTGATCTTGTCGTGACAGTGTGTGATGGGGCCGCGGGCGAGACTTGCCCTTTGTGGATGGAAGGCGCGGCGAGAGTCCATTGGGGTGTGCCAGACCCCTCTCGAATTGAAGGTGATGAGGCGGTTATTCGGGCCGCTTTTGATGACGTCGTCGACGCCCTTGATGAAAAATTATCGTCGCTTCGACATTCGCTTACTTGAACAGGTCGGGATCTAACGGTGCACTCTCGATGTTTCCGACCACCGGGCTGTTCGCGGCATTATCAAAACAGTGATCGATCATCGAGTAACGCTGTTTGCTGACCTCGCTGTACGAGGGGTGTGTGAAGATATAGATGTCACCCGCCCGCAATGACTCAATAACACGCAAAGCGAGGACGTCCGGATCGATGCCATTTTTGACCGCGTTGGCGATCCCCGTAGATGCAGTCTCAGGGTCGAGATCTTCTTCAGAAAGTACGAGGTTACGCTGGGCGTCACCATAGTCCTCGGGCCGTACACGATCTGACAGATGAATACGCGTTTTGACAAACGCGGGGCACAGCGCGGCGACTTGAATACCAAAGGGAGCCAGCTCCATGGCCCAGCCCTCTGACAGCCCCGCCACAGCAAGTTTAGTGGCGTTGTACGCACCGCCAAATGGGAAGCCGCTCATGCCGGCCATGGAGGCCACGTTGACGATCCAACCGCCCCCGGCCGCTTTGATATGAGGAACCACGGTTTTCATGCCAAAAAC
>DGPO01000093.1:0-46135 GCA_002390485.1 Halieaceae bacterium UBA4438
TGAAATACGGTATCAACTCAGACTACCCCTTTGACAAAGAGGCGGATTTACCGCCGCCTGCCGATCTTAAAGCGCAGTATGACGTAGTGATTATCGGCGGTGGCGGTCACGGTGTCGCAACCGCCTATTATTTAGCGAAATACCATGGCATCACGAACGTCGCCGTTTTAGAGAAAGGTTATTTGGGCGGCGGCAATACCGCCCGCAACACCGCGGTCATTCGCTCGAACTATCTGACTCCTGAGGGCGTCAAGTTCTACAGTGCGTCTGTGAACCTGTTTGAAAACTTATCCAATGAATTTGACTTCAACATCATGTACTCCCAGCGGGGTCAGCTAACACTTGCGCACACTGACGCAACGGTTCGGTCTTTCCGACAACGCGCAGAAGTGAATAAGCACTATGGCGGAAGAACCGAACTCGTTTCTCCCAGTGACATTGCAAAGCTCGTCCCCACGCTAAACCTAAATCCAGCTAATCTCCCCGTGCTGGCGGGTCTTTGGCATCGCGACGGCGCGACAGCGCGTCATGACGCGGTAGCGTGGGGCTACGCACGAGGCGCAACTCAGCGGGGTGTCGAACTGCATCAACTGACTGAGGTCACCGATGTGCTCACCCATGGCGGTCGTGTCACTGGCGTACAAACCAATCGTGGCGTGGTCAACGCAGGCGTCGTTGTCCAGGCTGTTGCGGGGCACAGCGCGCTACTTGCACAAAAAGCAGGCTTCAACCTACCGCTCGTCGCCTACCCCTTGCAGGCCATGGTGACTCTGCCAGTGAAGCCCTTTTTGACGCCCTTGGTCAGTTCGTCCGCCTTGCACTGTTACGTGCAACAAACCAGCCGCGGCGAGATCGTGTTTGGCGGCGGCTCAGATCCGTACCCGCTCTACAACAGCCGCTCCTCGCTGCCGCTCAAAGAAAGCTTAATTGCCAGCGCAGTAGAGATGTTCCCATTTTTAAGCGAGATGAGACTGCTGAGACAATGGGCAGGGATCACCGATATGACGAGCGATTACAGCCCGATCATGGGCCTTACGCCGCTTGAGAACTACTACATCGATGCGGGATGGGGAACTTGGGGCTTCAAGGCGACACCCATCTGCGGAAAGACCATGGCCGAGCTCGTGGCAAGCGGCGGTAAGGTGCCCGAACTTATTCAGCCGTTTGAACTCGACCGATTTAGTCGTTTCAAACAAGTCAATGAAATGGGCGCGACGGCAGCGAGCCACTAGGGGCGGTTATGAAGATCATGAATTGCCCACTCAATGGGCCAAGAAATATCAGTGAGTTCGTCTACGGCGGGCAGGTCAAAACAATGCCCGACCATAGGCTTAGCTCAGACAGCGCCTGGGCCGAATACGTGTTCTACGAGAAGACCGAGATTGGGCTGGTGCTTGAGTGGTGGTTACACAGTCCAAGCAGCTATTGGTTTATTGCCGAGCGACACAACGGTTCCGATGAAATTACCAGAACGTTCGCTCCCGAGGCGATCTTTTGCGACCGAGTGGACTTCAAAACATCAGAGGTTCCGGTATGACACGGCTCAAGAATGACTGTTTTGGGCAGTGGATCGACACGACTCAGCCCAAGAAATTCACCTTTGAGGGCAATGTCATTGAGGGCTTTGATGGCGATTCTGTCGCATCTGCACTGCTTGCTCACCAGGTCTGGGTGCAGTCACGATCATTCAAATACCACAGACCCCGCGGGCCACTGACACTGTCTGGACAGGACGCGAATACGCTGGTGCAGTCGCCTAAAACACCAAACTTGTTGGCAGATCGAGTGCCCGTCGAAGAGGGCCTCCAGTTATCAGGCCAAAACTACAGTGGCTGGCTAGGCTTTGACCTGTCCCGAACGCTTGATTGGTTCGGCCGATTTTTGCCGGTTGGATTTTATTACAAAGCATTCTTTAAGCCGCGTGGCATGTGGGCCCTGTGGGAGCCCATTGTCCGCAGAGCGGCAGGACTGGGCATCAGCAATCTCTCAGTCAAGGCCGATTACACGGATAAGGCCTATCTATTTTGTGACGTCGCCGTCATCGGGGGCGGGCCTGCAGGACTCCATGCGGCATTAAAAGTCGCCGACGGCGGCGCAGACGTCCTGTTGGTCGAACAAGACCCATCGCTGGGCGGCTCACTGAACTACCACGCGTTCAGCTCGGACCTCAAGGAGACACAACGACAGCGTGACGCGCTGATCCGTAACGTTTTTGAACATCCCAATATTAAGGTCTTGCAGTCGGCAACCTGCAACGCCTGGTTTGGTGATCACTATCTGCCCGTCTTGCAAGGTCACCGCCTGTTTAAAGTCCGAGCAAAACAGACCCTCTTGGCCACCGGGTCCAGCGAACAGCATGCAATCTTTCGCAACAACGATCTGCCAGGCGTTGTCATGTGTAGCGCCATAGATCGACTCAGTCGCCTCTACGGCGTTATTCCAGAGCGCCCTCTCGCAGTATTGGCGGGGAATGATCTGGCGTACAGCACCGCCTTTAGCAGTCACGATGCAGGCGCCACAGTCGTCGCCATTATTGATTTGCGCGCGCAGTGTGATGACCAGACACTTCGTGCTGAAGCCGAAGCGAGAGGAATACAGGTCTACGCTCAGTGCGTCGTCTACGAGGCGAGGTCCGAATGGGGTGCTCATAGGCTGTCCCGCGTGGACGTACATGGACTGCACCATGATTCGGGCGTCGGACAAAAAGTAGCGTCTATCGACTGCGGCGTGCTGGCCATGTCCGTGGGCTACATGCCAGCGTATCAGCTCGCATGTCAGGCCGGAGCACTCTTGCAATACGATGATGCGAACGCTCAGTTCTCCATCAGCAACCTGCCCAAGGGTATGCATATCGCAGGGAGTATCAACAGTGTGTTTACCCTTTCGGCTTTGGAGTGTGACGCCCGGAACGCGGCACGTGCAGCCCTCAGGGCACTGGACATTGCTGTTGCAGAGCGCGACGAAGCAGTGGACTGTCGCGCGTCTGTGAACCACCCGTGGCCCTTTGTGAAGCATCCTAAAGGCCGAGAGTTTGTTGACTTTGACGAGGATCTTCAGATCAAGGACATCGTCAACGCAACGCGCATGGGGTATCGCGATATTCAACTGGTTAAGCGGTTTTCCACCGTCGGCATGGGACCTTCACAAGGTCGTCACTCAGCGCTACCCACCGCCCGACTCGTTGCCAAAGCCACCAATCGATCGGTCACCCAAACCGGTGTGACCACGGCGCGACCTCCACTGACACCCGAACCGCTAGGGCTGCTTGCAGGACGTCGCTTTCACCCCTTGCGCAGAACTGCCCTTCACCATCGACACCTCGCTTTAAACGGGCAAATGATTCCTGCAGGAAGTTGGCAACGCCCGGCGTATTACGGCCAACCTGCAGACCGCCGCTCTGCGATCGATGCGGAGGTCACCGCGGTTAGGACGGGGGTAGGACTCATCGACGTCAGTACCCTTGGGGGTATCGACTTACGCGGGCCCGATGCGCCCGAATTTATGAATCGCCTCTACACCTTTGGCTTCGTAAAACAGCCGGTGGGAAAAACCCGATACGCGGTGATGACCAATGAACAAGGTGTCGTATCAGACGACGGCGTTGCAGCGCGTTTAAGCGAGCACCACTACTACGTTACCGCCACAACAACAGGTGTCGATCAGGTCTACCGAGACATGTTGAAATGGAACGCTCAGTGGCGGCTGGACCTCGACATTGCGAACGTCACCAGTGCGTTGAGCGCAGTTAACCTGGCCGGTCCATTATCGCGGGAGGTGCTCAGACAGGCGGAGTGCGATCTCGACCTCAGCCCGGAACAGTTTCCTTATCTCGCCTACCGCGAGGCAACGATCGGAGGCATTCCGACCCGCTTGATGCGCGTCGGTTTCGTTGGTGAACTGGGCTACGAACTTCATGTCCCCTCACCGCTGGTCGGTGAGCTCTGGGACAGACTGATGACCGCCGGACACGCGCACAGCATACGTCCCTTTGGCGTAGAGGCGCAGCGACTTCTGCGCCTCGAAAAGGGACACATTATCGTCGGTCAAGACACTGATGGCATGACCCACCCCAATGAAGTCGCACTGCGCTGGGCAATCGCACAACACAAACCCTTTTATGTGGGAGGGAGAAGTGTGGAAATTCTTTCCAGCAGACCCTTAGAGCGCCAACTGGTTGGCTTTGAATTAACCGACGTCTCGACCCAACCTATGGAGGGGCACCTGGTCATTCGTGAGGGTGAGATCGTCGGCTCGGTCACGTCTTGCGAGTTTTCGCCCACACTCCAGAAAATTATTGGCCTGGCTTACGTTCATCCTGAAGATGCAGCTGCCGGATCGCAGATCGTCATCCGCATCGAATCAGGCGTATGTGCGCAGGCGCGCGTCGTCAAGACACCGTTCTATGACCCTGATAATGCGAGGCAATCACTGTGAGCGATGACGCTGGACTAAGAACGCCACCAACAAGACTCTCGTCAGACTATGGCGGCGCAATCAGTATTCAAGATAAAACACACAAGCGCCGAAGCGGCGTCCGGGGAATCGGGGCGAGCAGCTGGCTCAAACAGCAGGATTTATCGGCACCGGATACCCCCAATCGAATCATTCTCGCTGACAATAAAACCTGGGTCATGTCCTTAAGTAACCGTGAATACTGGGTCTTGGAGCCACATGAGGATGCGGACACCTTTCCAACGGGACGAGATTTCTCTGAGGATGGGGTCTACCCCTTGTTTTGTCAGAGCAGTCACCGCTGGTTTGTTATCGCGGGAGAGGCGAAAGCCCAAATGATGGCAAAGCTCTGCGGTGTCGATTTGCGCAGCGAGAACTTCGAGTCAGGCGCAGTGGCTCAAACTCAACTGGCGCTCGTAAACTGCATCATCGCGCGGCATACCATCGACGACGAGGACGTCTTCTCGGTGTTTATCGATCAGTCTTTGGCCGAGTACACACTCGAGGTCTTGCTTGATGCACGCCAGGAGTTTTTGTCATAGCGCGCTAGCCTTTGGCACTCATGACACTGTCGACAGCTCGTGGATTTGTGCCACTAAAGTCTCGGGAACGTCGACCCCATTGGCTTCGTGATATTGGCGCCGCTCAGCCCGACGCTCTCCCGGTATACGCACCTCATTGTCGCGCGTGAGTGCTGTGAACATCGTCTCGAGGTGTGCAACAAAGTCGTCGCTAAAGAAGGCGGGGTCTAATGCGATAATCGTTTGCCCAACGTTGGGGGGACCACCCTCAGTACTGGCAAACATAGAGGCTTCGTAAGAGGCATTACTGCCCGTCAGTATGCCGCCCAACACGTCGACCATAAGCCCCAGACCAAACCCTTTGGGTCCGCCCATTGGCAACTGAGCTCCTTTGAGTCCGGCTGCAGGGTCAGTCGTGGGCTGACCCTCCGTATCTATTGCATGCCCAGGCTCAATTAAGCGGCCCTCCGCTGCGGCTTTTACTAAATTCACCCGCGCGGTTGAGGCCGTCGCCATATCCACAACCAGCGGTTCCGCTGTCGCTCTGGGCGCACCAAAAGCGAACGGGTTCGTGCCAAAAAAAGGGACCTTACCGCCGTGCGCGGCGACGGCTTTTGAACTGTTCGCAAACATGAGTGAGACCAATCCTTCTTGCGCAAGCCGGCGGACGAACCAACCCAAAACCCCTGCCGAAGAGGACTGATGAATCGACATGACCCCGACACCCTGGTCACGGGTCGTCGCTATTAGACGCTGCTCACCCACAAGGTAGGCGTGGTGACAAAAACCAAAATCCGCATCGATAACGGTGCTTGAGGCAGAGGTTTTAACGATCGATGGCGACGCGTGAGGCTTCACCTTGCCAACGCGCAAGTGCTTCAAGTAAAGGTGCATATACCCCAAGCCTACGTTCCGTATGCCTTCCGCTTCAGCTTCAGCTATCTCCGAGGCAACGACAGACGCTTGGTCTTCACTTGCCCCCACACGCAATAGCGCATCGCGGCACAGGTCTTCGATTTGAGACAACGTCATTGTTGGCATAGTCCGGGCCTCCGTCTTTAAAGAAAAACACCTTAAGGAGAGATCTTACTCGGAGCAAGCCCACAGCGCGCAAGTAACAGCATATCGATTGATTTTAACCGTGAATTTGATACCGGAGCGGGTTGAAAAAGACACCCTCTGGAGTATGATACGCCCCTTCGCGCCCGTAGCTCAGCTGGATAGAGTACCTGACTACGAATCAGGGGGTCGCACGTTCGAATCGTGCCGGGCGCGCCAACATTAAAAAGCCTCATCCACTGGATGGGGCTTTTTTTGTGGGGTCTCGAGAGACAGGCAACGTTGCTCCCTCATCACTCACAGGCATAGACGCTTGGCATCAGTCTCAGTATCTTAAGGATGTCGTCATTCTACGGACTTCCTGATGGGACCTTTAGCGGATATCTCATCCACTGCTCTGCTATTGATACAGAACAATCTGCCCCGCGACCTGACGTGGCCTTTTCTGTTAACGACACTGGCCTTGGGCATCGCACTGTGGGCTCTGCGCAACGGGCGCGGTGCAAAAGACGCGACGGGGCAGGAACAGCCCGCCGCCACCTTGGTGCACTTCCTGCTGCCTTACGACATTTACAGTCACGTATCTGCCAGAGTGGATGTCTCGCTTTATGTATTTGAGCGCATTTTACGCCCACTGTGGGCGGGCGGACTGATCTTGGCGGTTGGTGTAACGGCCGAAACAGCCATCATTAGCAGCTTAGTCGACGCTCTAGGCGAAAGTCCCAGTCTCGAAGTGAACTATGCGTGGATGATGCTCTACAGTTTTGTCACGTTGCTACTTTACGACTTCATCTTCTATGTCATTCACTACGCCGAGCATAAAGTCCCGGCACTGTGGGTGATCCACAAAGTACACCACTCCGCCGAAGTTCTGACGCCGTTGACTCGCTACCGAGAGCACGTTCTCGAAGGCCCGATTTACGCTGCTGGTTCTGCCCTTGCTTACGGACTCGCCGGCGGCGTATTTGCTTGGATCTTCAACGGTGGCATCACCCAAGCCACCCTGTTTAACATTGGATTATTTTCGCTGATTTTTGGATTCAATGGTTCATTTCGCCATTACCACGTCGCCTTTCACTATCCTAAATGGCTGTCTCAGTGGTTGCACAGCCCCGTCATGCATCACACGCACCACAGCTACTTAGAGAAACACTGGGACACAAATCTTGCCGCCGTGACCAGTATTTGGGACCGTCTATTTGGCACCCTCTATATCCCTGAAAAAGATGAACCCACGCCCTGGGGGCTCGGGCCTCAAACACAAGATAGCTACCGATCGTTCTGGCAGAACACCACCGGCCCCTTCCGCGACTGGTACGCCATGGCCTCAGGTAACACGATCAAGGCTGCTAATCCGCTTGCAGGCGGGGCCTCAAGCGACCGATCGAGAGACTCGACCCACTAGCGAGTCCCAAACAGCGTCAGGACGGCGAACAACACCAACGTCCACAGCAACAAAGCGCCATAGGCCGGTATCCAGTTTCGTGAGAAACCTGCGCTGCGATAAAACTGCGCACTCCAAACCAGATCGGGCATTTCGACCACTGATAAGGGCCGACGACTGACGAGTAAGCCCATCACCATAGTCACACCCAGTCCAATCACATTCCACCACAACCACGAGACAGAGGGCACAGCCGCCCAAAGGTATGCATTGGTCACGAGGCCGGCGACAAAGCCTACTCTGGCGCCCTGCCCGGTAGCGCTGCGCGTCAGCAAACCCAGTAAGAAAACACCTAAAATCGGCCCGTTAATGAGGGACCCCACCTTGTTAACGGCGACAATGACGGTCGAGGCTATGTCGTCGACGAAAAAAGCCGTGATCAGTGCAAACAGCCCCCAGCAGACCGTCAACATTCGTCCCCAAACAAGTTCTTGCGCCGGCGTTCGAATGCGCTCGCCCATCCAGGGTTTAACGAAATCCTTCAGCGTCGTTGCGGATAGGCTATTAATGACAGAGTCGAGTGAAGACATGGCGGCGGCCAGTAAAGCCACCACCGCTAAACCGATCAGGCCCACGGGCAACTCACGTCCGAAGAGCGCGGGAAGCGCCATATTGTAATTGGGCGACTCGTTCATTAATGGCAGAGACGCAATAAAGTCAGGATGCGTTCCAGCGTAGGCCGCCAGTCCAGCGCCAATGAGGCAATACAGCAGCACCAATGGGAACCGCAAAAGCCCATTGATAATAAGCACTTTCTGAGTATCGTCCTGACTGCTTGCACAGAGTTGGCGTTGGACCTGACTCTGGTCACAGCCATAGTACGCAACGTAAAGAAAAAATCCGCCGACAAGCATGGGTAAAAATGCAAAGTCGTGGCCGTCTCCGAGTCCATGATGTTGGAAGGACAGTGCCGCCCGACGATCAAGCGACAGTTGCTCAAGCGTGGCCTCTAAGCCTCCTGCGCCGCCAATTAACAGCACAGCCAGGTAGATCAGAACGCCCGTCAGAATCACCATTTGAATCACGTCACTGATAATGACAGCCCGAATGCCGCCCAAAACATCATAGACAATAGTGATGAGGCCAAACAGCAGGACCGACTGTGCAAACGAGAGACCCGTGACAATGGCGATCATACTCGCCACGCCGTAAACGGTGATGCCCGCGACCGCCGCGCGCGACAACTGAAACAGGCCACTGATCAACCGCTGGGTCTGTGCATCGAATCGTCTACCCAGGTATAAATAGACGGACACCAAGCGCTGCCGGTGAAAAATAGGCATTAAAAATACAGCGATAAAAATCATTGCCAAAGGTAAGGCGAGTTCGTACTGCAGCCACACTAAGCCCCCGCCTGCGACGAAGGCAACAAACGCCGGTGCGCCTAAAATACTGTTGGTCGAGCACTGTGTCGCCATGACCGACAGCGCAATACTAATGGGCCCACCGCTGTTATTGGCGACAAAATAATCCTCGACGGTCTCTTGTCGGCCCGACAGATAAACACTGAGTGTCACAAGCGCAATGAGGTAGGTGGCCACCACGGACCAGTCGAGCGTTGATAGCATTTGGCAAGTTACCTCTTCATCACCTATTCACACTCACTGTAGTACTCAAAAAGCGACCTAGACAACAACCACAGCCGCATTTGTGGCGGCCCAAGACCACACTATTCGTCTTTCTCCCGAAGATCAGAGTGATTTGAGCATCGACAACGCACGCGAACGTCGAAAACTAATGTCCGTTGTGATACCTAATAGGTCTCTGTAACGATTACGATAACGGTTGGTTTAGTATGTGTATTGCGCGTCTCTCTCTGGCTCCTCTTGTTTTAACAACTCTAATTTTCGCACCGGCGACGTTTGCGAGTGACGGCGAAAGCTCTATTGCAGAGGCGCCGGTCGGGTGGGACGTCTCCGCACCCAATTACTCCGCCCGTGCTCAGGAAATTGGGCTATCTGTCGATCAGGGCACGTGGATGAACCTCGATGTTTCGCCCGACGGAAAGCGGATTGCATTTGATTTGCTGGGTGATATTTACGAGATTCCCATTGAGGGCGGTGAAGCCTCCCCGCTGCTGAGCGGTCACGCGTGGGAAGTTCAACCACAGTACAGTCCAGACGGCCGGTTTTTAGCGTTCACGTCCGACCGAGACGGTGCCGATAACATTTGGGCAATGGAGATCGCCAATCCAGAGAACAAGCAACAAATAACACACGAGCGCTTTCGGCTTCTCAACAACCCCACGTGGCATCCCTCAGGGCACTACTTAGCAGCGAAGAAGCACTTCACCACCTCTCGTTCACTCGGAACCGGCGAGATATGGTTGTATGACGCACGTCTAGCGCAGTCCCTCGAACGCACTCATTTGCAGGGCTCTGTACTGGTTGAAAAGCCAACTCCCTCGTTTCAAAAAGAGCTTGGGGAGCCGACCTTTAGCGCCGATGGGCGGTCAGTCTTTTTTATTCAAAACACCACACCCGGTAATACCTTCATCTATCACGAAGACAGTAATGGCGAGGTCATGGCCATCAAACGCTACGACCTGGAGACTGGGGAAATCGAGAAAGTCGTCGGAGGTGCCGGTGGCGCCGTGAGACCCACACCCTCACCAGACGGCAAATCGCTTGCCTTTGTCAAAAGAGTGAGAGCGGCCTCCCGATTGTTCGTCTTGAATCTCGAATCCGGTGAACAAACCATGCTCGTAGACGATCTGGATCCCGACATGCAGGAGACCTGGGCCGTTCAAGGGGCCTACCCCACCATGGCGTGGATGCCCGATGGGAAAACAATTATTTATTGGTCTAAAGGGAAAATTTGGCGCGTCAACGTCGCCTCAGGAGCGATAAAAAACATCCCGTTCTCGGTCAATGACAGTCGCACCGCTTACCCCGCCGTTGAGGTTGCCGTTGACGTTGCACCAGACACATTGACGACCACCATGCCCCGATTTGGGACACAGAGTCCTGACTCAAGATCGATTGTATTCGAATCTATGGGACGAATTTATATTCAGCGCAATGGCGCCGATGCTCAGCGTTTGACGCGCGACAGCCAGTCAGCTCACGAGTTTTCGCCCGCATTCTCACCCGACGGGAAAGACGTTTACTTTATCAGCTGGTCAGACGCCCAACTGGGCTCCATTCGCAAGGTGAGTGCACGAGGGGGTCGGTCTAAACCCGTATTGACCACACCGGGGCATTACGTCGACTTGAGTGTCTCCGCCGACGGACAAACACTGCTCTTTGCCAAACTCAGTGGCAGCGCGCTGACTAATCCTTACTGGGGTAAAAAACCAGGTCTCTACACCTACGATTTGAACGATGAGCAGCTTGCGTTTGCCAGCCCGCGGGGACGATCTCCACACTTTGGACCCGATGGCCGGATTTACGCGACCGAGCGTGTCAGTTCTGCCGTGGGTCGGGGCAGTGACGACGCCTCAAGTGCACTCATTTCAATGACCACTGACGGCGAGGACGTGCGCACTCACGCCAGTTCGCCGCTGGCCACGGTCATTCGCATCTCGCCAACAGGCGCTCATGTCGCCTATCGAGAGGCGGGACGTCTCTACCTGGCTGCGCTACCCATGACCGGACGGACAATTGCCCTGTCCAGTGTTGACACGATCGCCTCGGGGCCCACGGCTTTTGTGACCGAGCGCATCAGCGCACCCGGCGGTGAGTTTGTCCAATGGAGTCGTGACGGTGCGTCGCTGACCTGGAGCGTTGGGCCACGCTTTATGCGCTACACCATTGACGACTCACTGGGGACAGCCACTAACACACCCAGACAAATTGCCGATCTCAGTCTTCGCGTTGAGTCCGACAGACCCGAGGGCCTGGTCGCATTCATCAATGCTCGTGTGATCACCATGAATGAGACTCGCGACACACTCGAGAGTGGCGTCGTCGTGGTCCGAGAAAATCGCATCGAGTCAGTCGGGCGCACGGGGGAGATTGTGATACCCACTGAGGCCAAGATTGTTGACCTCGGTGGTAAGACCTTGTTGCCGGGCTACATCGACGCTCACGCGCACGGTCCGTATGCGCGGGACGACATTATCCCGCAGAATAACTGGTCACTCCTTGCGCACCTCGCGCTGGGCGTCACCACCGTGCACAACCCGTCAAGTCGCGCAGCGCAGGTCTTTCCGGCTGCAGAATATCAGCGTGCGGGGGTGACACTCGGGCCGCGGATCTTCTCAACAGGCGAAATCATTTATGGTGCGAAAAGCACCGGCTTTGACCCCATAGAGTCACTGGAGGACGCCAAGGCGGTGGTTGATCGCTTGAAGGCCCAGGGCGCCATTAGTGTAAAAAACTACAATCAGCCACGCCGCGCGCAACGACAAATGGTCATCGAAGCGGCTCGAGATGCAGAGATGCTGGTCGTCGCGGAGGGTGGCTCGCTTTACAACATGGACATGAACCTTGTCGCAGACGGATCAACGGGTATCGAGCACAATATCCCGACGCTTAAGATTTACGATGACGTTCGGCAGTTTTGGTCGAGTACTAACGTTGGTTATACGCCAACGCTTGTCGTCACCTATGGCGGTTTAACCTCAGAAGACCGCTACTATCGCGATACCGAGGTATGGAAACATCCATTACTCGCTCAGTTTGTGCCCCCTACTGTCTTACAACCACGCTCAGTACGACGCGTCACCGCGCCAGAACCTGACTTTCGAGACGACGATGCGGCCGCAGTGGCCAAGGAACTCATGGCGTTAGGAGTCACTGTCAATACAGGCGCTCACGGACAGCGTGAGGGTCTTGCCACGCACTGGGAAATGTGGAGCTTTTCCGAAGGCGGTATGAGTCCAATGGAAATGTTATCGACAGCCACCATCAACCCCGCGAAGTACCTTGGAATGGAGGCCGACTTGGGATCGGTAGAGCCCGGTAAGCTGGCAGACTTGCAAATTGTGGACGGTAATCCGTTGGACAATGTAAAAACGACCGATCAAATTACACACGTGATGATTAATGGCCGTCTTTATCGCAGCAGTGACCTTGCTGAGACCGTCACGGGCGACGCCGAGGCGCCTAGTGTCTGGTGGCATGGTCAAGCGCAACATCGCATTCGCTAGCAAGCAGGAATCGTTTTATGACCTTTTTAAAGATGAGTACCTTCATTAGCGGGGCACTTCTAGCCCTCACCCCACTTTACGCGCAGGCGACCGCACTGCCAGAAACTTCGCTGTCTACAGAAGAGAGCGCAATGGTCGACTGGATTGACGCTCACCAGGAGGGTGCCATTGCCCTCCTCGAGGAAACCGTCAATATTGGCAGTGGCACTATGAACCACGAGGGTGTCCGAGCCGTCGGCGTCGTCATGGCGCGGGAGCTGAATGCGCTCGGGCTTTCTTCGCGTTGGATCGAGATGCCACCGGAGATCAACCGTGCAGGTCACCTGTTTGCAAGTAAGCCAGGGAAAAGCAAAAAACTATTACTTATCGGTCACTTAGACACTGTTTTTGAAGCTGATGATGCGTTTCAGGCCTTTACGCGTGAGGGCAATATTGGCCAGGGTCCGGGTATCGCCGACATGAAAGACGGCAATGCCGTGATCGTCTACGCACTCAAAGCGCTACAAAGCATTGGCGCGCTTGATGACATTGCCGTAACGGTTGCTTACACCGGTGATGAGGAGAAAACTGGACGGCCACTCTCAGTCAGCCGAAAAGATCTAATCGACGCCGGAAAATGGGCCGACATTACGCTGGGCTTTGAGGGCGGAATCACCTCGGAGGGGACTGACTGGGCAACCATTGCTCGGCGCAGTTCAAGCAGCTGGATGCTCGAAGTTTCGGGCAAGCAGGCGCACTCATCAGGTGTCTTTAGTCCGTCGGTGGGGGCCGGTGCCATCAACGAGGCCGCTCGTATTCTCAACACCTTTTACGACGAAGTGAAAGGTGACTACGGTCTCACGTTTAACGCGGGGACCATTCAGGGCGGTACCGCTGTTTCCTATGACAGTGGTCAAAATAGAGGGACCACCTTTGGGAAGACCAACGTCGTCCCAAATCAGGCGATCGTACACGGGGGCATACGCGCGCTATCGGTAGAGCAACTCGCCAGTGCCAAGCAGAAAATGCAGTCCGTGGTCGCGCAGCACCTTCCTCAAACTTCGGCATCCATCCATTTTGTCGACAGCTACCCCCCAATGCCACCGTCACCGGGAAATCGGCAACTTGCGCACAAGCTCTCTGCAGTCAATGAGGCACTGGGACGCGGAACAATGCAGATCTGGGATCCGCTTAAACGCGGAGCTGCTGATATCTCTTTCGTTGCGCCCTATACCGACGCATTAGCCGGCTTGGGCGCGCTGGGTAAGGGCGGACACACCCCCAATGAGAGCCTGGAACTCGACTCTATGGCGCTGGCTATTAAACGTGCCGCGATCCTCATTTATCGGCTGACTCAGGACGAGGCGCAGGACGATCCGCGCTAACGGATCATACCCCCCGTTAAACGCGACTGAGCGTGTCAAAACAAGGGCTCTTACGACTGGAAAGTCGTGATGAGCCTGTCATACTCAGCATATGACAAAAAAGAATATCCTTATTGCCTACTCGATCGCGGCCATGCTGTCGGTTTTCTCGCAACAGGCGGCACTCGCGCTTTTTTCGGGAATCGCGCTGTCGATCGCGCTCGGTAAAGCGCCCCTCGCAAACGCCTCGGCGATGTCCAGAGGCGCCTTGCAAAGTGGTGTCGTCATTCTCGGTTTATCCCTCCCCTTTCGCGAGGTGGTCACGCTCGGCTCCGCCAACGGTGTTATTGTTTCGATCATGGTGTTAGGGACGTTGATCAGTGGTTACGCCTTGATGAAACTCAGCCGCGTCGATGACGTCAGTGGCAAGTTGCTGACCAGTGGTACAGCCGTTTGCGGTGGTACCGCGGTGGCCACTATGGCGCCGGTGATTAACGCCAAAGACCAGCAAGTCGCTCAAACACTGACCATTATTTTCGTGCTTAACGGCATCGCCATTGTGCTTTTCCCGACCATTGGCAGTGCTTTAAGCTTAACCCAAGAGCAATTTGGCCTCTGGGCAGCGATGGCCATTCACGACACATCTTCCGTGGTTGGCGCGGCCGCCGCATACGGTGATGAGGCACTCAAAACTGCAGCGGCGCTCAAAATACTCCGAATCTTGTGGCTGATTCCGCTGATCATCCTCGCAAGCTACACCATGAAGCGAATCAGCGCGCATGAAGTTCGTGTCCCCTTGTTCGTCCTGGGCTTTATCGTGGCCAGCCTCGCTGGCGGTTATTTTCAGTTTGCGCCATCAACCGCGGCCGTATTTTCAATGATCAGTAAGAGCCTCTTTTGTCTTGCGCTCTTCCTTATTGGGTCACAGATGTCGCTACAGTCGCTGCGCACAATTTGCCCGCGCCTTATCACCATGGCACTGGTGTTATGGACGGCGTTAAGCACTGCCAGTCTGTATTGGGTGCTCAATCAGTGATCGCTTATGACGCTTTGTCGTTCGTTAGTCCGACAAGCGGATGACGCACGCCACTATTTTAGGCAAACTCCACCCCACTCATCGCTGAGTATTCTTCTAAACACCAGCACGCAACTTAAGGAATGTTCATGGCCCAGTGGGAATGTATCGTTTGTGGATTAATCTATGACGAAAAAGAGGGCTGGCCCGAAGACGGCATTCCAGCCGGCACTAAATGGGCTGATGTGCCAGATGATTGGACCTGTCCCGACTGCGGTGTGGGCAAAGACGACTTTGAGCTCATTGCAGGCACTGAGGACACATCTGACCAGCCAGCGGATGCACCGGCTGCGGTCGCCACCCCCAGCAACCACATTCTCGTCATCGGTTCAGGTCTGGCCGCCTACAGCCTCGCCAACGCCATAAAGAAACTCGACGGCGACGCCACTATTACGCTGGTGACTCGAGACGGCGGAGAGAACTACTCCAAACCCATGATATCGACAGGGTATACCAAGAAATTTGAAGCCGAGCAGCTCGCAACGCAGACCGCAGAAAACATGTCCGAAAATCTCGGCATTACCGTACGCACGCGGACCGTGGTCACGGCAATCGACACACCAAAAAGTGAAGTGATACTCCAGAGTGGCGAGCGGATTGGCTACTCAAGCCTAGTCCTCACGCTCGGTGCAGAACTGATCCGCCCGCCTATGGGGGGCAATGCGGTCGAGGACGTCATGGGCGTCAATGACCTTGATGATTATCGACAGTTTCGTGACACATTGTCGGCCAAAGGCGGTCGTAAGGTCGCAGTAATTGGTGCCGGCCTGATCGGCTGTGAGTTCACAAATGATCTCCTCAATGGTGGCTTCACCGTTGAGGCGGTTGATCCCATGAACTATTGCTTGCCAACGTTGCTCCCCGAGGTAGCGGGTCGAGCGGTACAGCACGCGCTTGAACTCAAAGGCGCCAGCTTCCACTTTGGCCCGCTTGCTACGGACGTTGACCGCTCCGCAGAGGGGTACACCGTGACCCTGAATAACGGCGAGACTATTGAGGCCGATGCGGTGTTGTCAGCCGTCGGAGTAAGGCCAAGAACGCAACTGGCAGTCGATGCTGGTATTGAGTGCGGCAGAGGCATCAAGACTGATCGCTATCTAAGAACTAACGTCGACAATGTGTACGCTATTGGTGATTGCGCCGAAGTCGATGGTCAGGTTCTGGTCTACGTCGCCCCCTTGATGGCCGCAGCACGGGCCCTAGCGGCTACCCTCACGGGAAATCCAACGCACGTGGTCTACCCGGCGATGCCTGTCACCATTAAGACACCGGCCTGTCCGGTCTGTGTGTCTCCTGTGGCGCGTGACGCCGAGGGTGAATGGACCATTGAGGCTGATGGACAAGACGTCAAAGCGTTGTTCCACAATCCAGAGGGTGACTTACTCGGCTTCGCACTAACAGGCCAAGCTGTAAAAGAGCGCATGCCGCTGACAAAGCAGCTTCCCGCCATTCTCTGATTAATCGAGGCAAGCCATAAGAACCCCATAAAAAAGGCGCCAATGGCGCCTTTTTTATTGTCATACGTAAAGCGCCCTAGCAGGCCTCGACCAAGCCAGCGGCGCCCTGCCCTCCCGCAACGCACATGGTCACAACACCGTAGCGACCGCCTGTGCGTCGCAGCTCACGCAGGACGCGACCTACCATCCGCGAGCCCGTCATGCCAAAGGGGTGGCCGATGGCGATACTGCCACCATTCACGTTGTACTTGGCATTGTCGATATCGAGGAAGTCTCGGCAGTAGACACATTGCGATGCGAAGGCCTCGTTGAGCTCCCACAGATCAATATCGTCCCGACTCAATCCTGCCCGCTTAAGCAGTTTCGGGATTGCAAACACCGGGCCAATACCCATCTCGTCAGGTTCACAGCCGGCGGTGACAAAGCCGCGGAAATACCCCAGTGGCTCGACACCCAATTGCTCAGCACGCTCTGCACTCATGAGGAGCGTCATCGAGGCACCATCGCTCAACTGTGACGAGTTACCTGCGGTCACGCTGCCGTCTTCTTCAAAAGCGGGCTTGAGCATGGAGAGTCCATCGAGCGTAGTATCAACGCGATTGCACTCGTCGCGATCAACCATCACATCTTTGAATGTCTCGTCACCGGTCTCTTTATTAACCAACTTCATGGTGGCGGGCATCGGAACGATCTCTTGCTGTATCGCACCAGCATCGATCGCCTGGGCGTAACGCTGCTGGCTCTGCAGCGCATACGCATCCTGAGACTCGCGTGTCACATTGTAGCGACGAGCAACCACCTCAGCGGTATTCCCCATTTCCATAAACACTTCGGGCTTGTTTTCGAGTAACGTGCCGTTCTGCTGAAACTTCCCCTGCTCCTGGCGTACGCGCATCGAGATAGACTCTGCGCCACCCGCCATCATAACGTCGGTGTAGCCCGAGCCAATTTGGTTTGCTGCCATCGCGATGGTTTGAAGTCCCGACGCACAGAAACGATTCACTGTGGTACCAGTCGCCTCAATCGGGAGCTTCGATAGAAAAGAGGCCATACGGGCCAGATTGCCGCTTTGCTCACCCGACTGATTCGCAGCGCCCAAGATAATGTCGTCGACCTCGCCCGGGTCAAATTGCGGGTTTCGATCGATAACTGCGTCGATCAAAAAGGCCGCCATGTCGTCGGAACGGGTCCAGTTAAAACTGCCACGAAATGACTTGGCCAGACCTGTGCGGACACTGTCTACGACTACTACGTCTCTCATATTCAATCCTCTCTCGTTTTTGAACCGGCTCTAGTCGGCGATTGGCTTCACGCGTAAACGGATGTCATCACCGCGCTTCTGATGTTCTTCCCAAAGACGTTTATACCCCGTCCGCGCGATTCGCCAATGCCCGTCTTCACGCCGATACTCGTCATCGTAGAGCGCACTACCGACAATGTTCATGTTGTGCTCTAGGGAGACAAAAATATCCTGCAAATACCAGATGCCCGTGGCCGTATCGCCATCAACACAAATTTCAGGGTGATGCCCGTTATGCATGCCGAAGTTTTGACCCGTGAACGACTTTTTATAGAAGGCTTCCAGCTGCTCCCAGCCATCAAGCTGGAAATCGTAATCACCCCCAATAAACGAAGCGGTTGCATCGTGGGTAAAGACGGTTTTCAGACCGTCGAGATTGCGGGTATCGAGAAATCGAAAATAGCGTGCCTTCAGCTGCTTAATGAGTTCAATTGACTCTAAATCCAACATCATCTCCCCCTAGGCATTCATGTGACGAGCGGCTTGATAAGCCATCGTCATTGCAGGACCCAAGGTTGCTCCGGGACCAGGATAAGTTGGCAAAATGGCTGCAGAGCAATTCCCTACCGCAAATAACCCTTCAAACACACCACCATCGGCCTTCTTAACCCGTGCAACAGTATCGGTATCCAAACCACCCAAGGTGCCAAAGTCGCCCGCTTCGATGCGCATGGCGTAAAACGGTGCTTTGATGATAGGCGCGAGACAGGGGTTGGGTTTAATCGCCGGGTCCGCGTAGTAACGATCGTAGGCAGAATCTCCTCGACCGAAGTCCTCATCCTTGCCCGTCTCGGCATAGTGGTTCATCTTGCCGATGGTTTCTTCAAGACCGTCGGCGTCGATTCCGAGCATGTCAGCTAGCTCACGAATCGTATTTGCCTTGGCGACAAAACCCTCGTCGAACCACTTCTTGGGGATTTGAGAATCCGGCTTCATTGCCTTTGTCATCAGAGGGCCCACCATAAAATTCTCTCGAAATGTGGCATCAAAGACATGCCACGCCGGCGCGTTCGGGTGCTCAGGCGTGTGCGTCTTGAACAGGTCCTTCTGAAATGCCATGTAATTCTGAGACTCGTTGGCAAATCGTTGGCCGTCTCTATTCACAACACACGACCCCGGAAAAGATTTCTCCATAATCGCGAGTCGAGGCGCAGGCTCATCAGGCACGCACAGCGTTGTCGTCCACCAAGCATCGTTCATCAACCGGGTTTTCGCACCGAGCTCGAGACCGGCTAACAGCGCATCGCCCTCGTTAGCGGGGTTGCCTGCTGACCAATCCGTATTCGTGGGTGCCGGCAAATAACGCTCTCTGAGCGCCTGGTTCTTCTCGAAACCGCCCGATGCCACGATCACGCCTTTAGCTGCGCGAACACGCTGACGCTGACCGTTGCATTCAATAACCGCGCCCAGCACCGTGTCCCCTTCTGCAATCAACTCGACCATTTGCGTGTTGAACTCCAAGGGAATTTCTCGTTTCAAGACCGAGAGATAAAGCCGAGCAACACCCGCTGAGCCACAGGCCAAACGACGCGAGATCGGCGTTTTAAGTCGCCATGGAATATCGCGTATGTAGTCCCACATGAGCCGCGCTAGAAGCTTTTTCCAGCCAGGCAACTGCACCATCAACAGATGGGCTTCCACCTGAGTGAAGTGGATACGATTGAACATCCTCATCATGAAGTGTGTCCACGTCATATTCTTCCAGTTCTCACCCAGTTCTGAGGCCATGATGGGTGCAGGTTCGAGCGACCGGTGACCTGCGCGGGCACCTTCCATATTGGTGTAGTAGTCGGGGTATTCAGCAAGTGACTCGTAGCGAACATCGGTGCGATCGTGCAGGAACTTCAGCATTTCGGGCGACTTTTCGAGATAGATATCGATCATCTCCTCGGGTACGTCCTCACCAAACAACGTATTCATAAGGTAGGCCCTGGCGTCCTGAGGATTATCCTCGGCACCCGCCTCCTTCGCATAATGACTGTTGGGAATCCAGATACCGCCACCGGATGTCGCACTGGTACCCCCAACCTTGTCCTGTTTCTCGATGATCAATACGTCTTTGGTGCCCATCTCCCAGTTACACACTGCCGCGGTCAGGCCACCGTTACCGGTACCTACCACCAGCACGTCGACCTCGCGATCCCAGTTCATTTGACTCATCTCTCCCACCCTCTGTGTGTCTCTTGCTTCTCTTCTTATCGTTCTATTGATTGTTATTCCCTAGACGGCATCAAGCGTGCTGGCTTGATACCGATACCACCTCACCCGTCATGTAACTCGAGTAGTCCGATGCCAAGAACATCATGACATTTGCCACTTCCCAAACCTCCGCAGCACGACCGAATGCTTCGTGTGACGTCAGTTTTTCTAACAGTTCGGGCGATGAGGTTTTGCGGAGAAATTCGTGCATCGCAATACTTGGCGATACTGCGTTAATTCGGATTCCAAACTCGGCTGCCTCCATGGCTGAACACCGGGTCAGGGCCATGACGCCCGCCTTTGCCGCCGCATAGTGACACTGCTCTTCCTGAGCGCGCCAACCAAGAACAGACGCGTTGTTCACAATGATGCCCCGTCCGCGCGGTTCCATGTATCGCAGCATGGCTCGACTCATTCGCATGGTGCCTGTGAGCGTAATATCCAGTACCCGGGACCACGCTTCATCCGTCATATCGGTCAAACGACAAGAGCCACCGAGGCCCGCGTTGTTGATCAAAATATCAACACCGCCGGTTTCCACTTCCGCAAAATCCACCAGTGCCTGTACCTGTGTTTCGTCAGTCACATCGCAAAGCTGAGCGCTCACCCGGCAGGCATCGGACAGCCCAGCCAGTGCTTCTCTAGCCTGACTCAAACGGCCTTCGTGAACGTCACTGATAACAACCGCCCTCGCGCCCTCTTCGACCGCGCGCTTTGCGGCAGAGAACCCAATACCGGCACCCGCAGCAGCGGTGATCAGAACAGCCTTGGCCGCCAGGAGGTTGTGACCGTCTACGTAATCTGGAATCTCTCTGCTCATTTTGGTGTCATCCTTGGATTACTTACCTTGTCCGCGGGGTTCTTTCGGCATGCCAAGTGCTCGCTCGGCGATGAGATTTCTTTGTATCTGATTCGTCCCACCGTAAATCGTGTCGGCACGGGTGAATAAGAAGAGTGACTGCAATTTAGTGAGCTCATAGGGCCCTTCCTCAAGTAATTCCGCATCGGGACCTAAGACGTCCATCGCTAACTTACCTAAGTTGCGGTGCCAACTTGACCAATACAACTTATAAATCATCGCCTCTCTGCTCAGACTGCCGTCCTCACCGCCAGAAAGAGTGCGCATACTGTTGTATCGCATGGTCCTAAGACCAATGTGCGCCTCAGCGATCCGCTGACGAATCTCGGGATCACGTGATGCACCGTTTAATTTTGCGAGACGGATGATCTCGTCGAGCTCGGTTTGGAACAGCATCTGTTGACCCAGGGTCGATACGCCTCGCTCAAAGCCTAATAGCCCCATGGCGACCTTCCATCCATCGCCCGGTGCGCCGACAATGTCATCCGCCGCACAGACCGCTTCATCAAAATACACTTCGTTAAATTCTGCTGTTCCCGTCAGCTGATTAATCGGTCTAATCGTGACACCGGGCTGATCCAGAGCCACCAAAAAAAATCCCAGCCCCCGATGGCCCACGCTGTCACGATCAACTCGCGCCAAGACAAAAACAAAATCCGATTCGTGCGCCAGCGAGGTCCAGACCTTTTGCCCCGTTATCTTCCATTGACGACTGCTGTCGTCAAAGTCGGCCCGTGTTCTAATGGCAGCAAGGTCAGAACCCGCGCCGGGTTCGGAATACCCTTGACTCCAAAACGCCTGCCCACTTCTGATGTCTGGGAGGTATCGGGCCTTTTGATCTTCGCTACCAAAAGCAAGCAACGTGGGTCCCGTCAGCGTGTCACCGATGTGTCCCATACGGCCCGGACCGCCCGCGCGTGCATACTCCTCATGATAAATCACTTGTTGCTCAATCGAGGCGCCTCGACCGCCCCACGCTTCGGGCCACCCGATACATGTCCAGCGGCCTTCGGCGAGACGACGCTCCCACGCTTTACGTTCATCAACAAAGCGATGCTCGTCACCCGGGCCGCCTCGATGCCGAACCTCTGCGAACTCATCCCGCAGGTTCTCATTAAGCCATTGCGCAATTTCTTGTCGAAACAACTCATCGGCGGCAGTGAACGTTAGCTCCATGCCTCACCTCCATCCAACAGTTGGCAGGCAATTGCTTCTCGCATCTCTGGCGGCCGCCCGAGGTAACTTTCGGTAGAACGTGCGCGCTTGAAGTACAACTGAATGTCGTATTCCTCAGTAATCCCGACACCACCGTGCATCTGAATGCCTGATCCTGCATTAAAAAATGCTGCATCACTGGCGCAGGCACTGGCCATGTAGGCGGCCTCCTGAAGCGCCGCGTCAGTTGCTTCTTGTGCGAACCAGGCATCTGCAATGCACGCGGCAAAGTAGAGTAACGAACGCGCGGCTTCGACTTTCACCATCATGTCGGCTGCTTTGTGCTTAATGGCTTGAAAGGAGGCGATGGAGCGATTGAATTGCGAGCGTTCCTTCGTGTATTCAACGCTAAGATCCAGACTGGCCTGCGCCACCCCCACCTGATCGGCCACGATCAGAATACGGCTCAGCGCAACAACTTGCTCAATCAACGGCCCGGCGTCGCTGGAGAGCCGCTGCGCCTCACTAACGGCCACTGCCTCTAAGCGGACCTCTGACATCGGACGTGTTTGATCCAAAGTGGGTGTGTGCTTAACGCTCACGCCAACCGCATCCGACTGAACGACCCAAATCGAAGTGCTCTGATCTTCATTGGCAGCGACGACTAACAATGTGGACGCCGCAAAGCCAAACGGTACGAATCGAGCCTCGCCTGACAGCGTCAAGCCGTCGCCCAAATCGCTCACAGAGACACCTGAGGCATGCCAGCTACCCACCGCGTTGGTGAGCGCAAGTGACACAATGTGACCGCTTGCAATGTCCGCTAAACAGCGATCGCGCACCGCGCTCTGCAGGCAGACATTGAGTAACGCCGTGCTTTGGGTCACGGCAAACAGTGGGGACGTCAGTAGACGCTCCCCCGCCGCCTCCATAATGATCGCCATCTCAACCCACCCAAGTGCCAGACCTTCATGGACCTCAGGTACTAAAACGCCTTGCCAGTACATGTCATTGCAAACACTGCGCCAAAGGGCAGCATCAAAATGCTGTGGCGAGCGACATGCCGCCCGAACAGCCATTGAGTCAGACTTAGCCGCGAGGAACGACTGGCTGGTATCCTTGAGCATGCGCTGCTCATCGGTGAAGGCGAATTTCACAATAGCCCCTACGTGCCCCAAACCTGCTGAGCCGGAACAGCAGTCGCCAGAGACTCCTCCAAGGCGCGACCGACGTCAGCTGGTGACCAGCGCGACCCTTTGTCGATCCCCACAGTACTGCGCCAGCCGTCAGCAATTGCAATACGCCCTCCCTCAGCCTCAATCACTTGACCTGTGACATGATGCGAGGCCTCAGAACACAGCCACGCAACCACCGATGAGACATTTTCAGGTGCAAAATGGTCAAAGGACCCGTCATCTGGAGCCGCCATGCGCTCTGCCATGGCAGCAACGGCTGTGGTCATCCCCGTCCGAGCCACCGGACAAATTGCGTTCGCGGTGACACCGTACCTTCCAAGCTCAGCCGCTTGGTTGAGGGTGAGCGCGGCAATGCCCGCCTTTGCCGCAGCATAATTTGATTGGCCGACGGAACCCTGAAGCCCGGCGCCCGACGTGGTATTGACCAGCCGGCCTGACACGGGATTACCCAGTTTTGATTGGTGCCGCCAATACTGAACTGCATGCGAGGCGATGCAAAAATGCCCTTTCAAATGAACCGAAATAACCTGATCCCAGTCCGCCTCAGACAGTGAGGCAAACATTCGATCGCGGTTGTTCCCGGCGTTATTGACAACCCCGGTCAGATCACCAAAAACGTCGATCGCTTGAGCGACCGCCTCTCCGCTGCTTGCATAGTTCGTGATGTCGGATTCATTAACGATGGCGCGACCGCCCGCTGCCGTGATTTGATCAACAACGGCATGCGCAGCGTCGGTGTTAATGTCATTGACTAAGACCGCTGCGCCCTCGCCGGCTAAGACTCGCGCATGGGCCGCACCAAGGCCACCACCCGCCCCCGTCACAATGACGACTCGCTGATCGCAAATTCCCATCACAGCCCCCTAGACGCGCTCAAGAATAGTGACATTCGCCTGGCCACCGCCCTCGCACATTGTTTGAAGACCGTAGCGCACCTCGCGACGCTCCATTTCGTGCAGTAACGTCGTCATCAGTTTCGTACCTGTTGAGCCCAGAGGGTGCCCTAGTGCAATCGCGCCGCCGTTAACGTTGGTCTGATCATGGGCATATCCAAACTCTTTGAGCCATGCCATTGGCACCGAGGCGAACGCCTCGTTGATTTCTACAATATCGATGTCCGCAAGCGACAGCCCCGACTTTTTAATCGCATGCGCGGTCGCAGGAATGGGCGCCGTCAACATCCAAATAGGGTCGTCGGCTCGAACGGACATGTGCGCGATGCGTGCCCGTGGCGTCAAGTTGTAGCGCTTGAGTGCCTCTTCAGACACCACAAGGACCGCTGAAGATCCATCGCATGTTTGACTGGAGACCGCCGCTGTTATGGTGCCACCTTGTGCCAACGGCTCAAGACCTGCCATGGCCTCCATGGAGGTGTTGCGAATAGTCTCGTCGGCGCTGAGTCCCTCAAACGGTATTATTTCTCGCTCAAAATAGCCCGCGTCTGTCGCAGCTCGCGCTCTACGATGCGACTCCAGTGAGAACGCCTCCATCTCCTCTCGAGAAATTTCCCACTTGTCTGCAATCATTTGAGCCGACTTGAACTGTGAAACCGACTGCGTTCCGTATCGCGCAACCCAACCCTCGCTGCTCGTGAAGGGATTATCAAACCCGTAAGCCTGACCGGCGACCATCGCTGAGGAAATGGGGATTGATGACATGGTTTGAACCCCCCCAGCCACCACCACGTCCATGGTGCCCGACATGACCGCCTGAGCCGCAAAATGCACCGCTTGCTGGGACGACCCGCATTGACGATCGACCGTCGTACCCGGAACCACATCACTCAACCCAGCAGCAAGCCAGCACGTCCGTGCAATATCACCTGCCAGCGGCCCAATGGTGTCCAAACAACCAAAGACGACGTCATCGTATTCATGATCTGGAATATCGTGACGCTCGACCAAGGCTTTAAGGATAAAAGCGCCCAAGTCCGCACCGTGAACAGAGGCCAATGAACCGCGCCTCCTTCCTGTCGGACTTCTAATGGCATCTACAATGTAGGCCTCTGCTCGCTGTCCCATAACGTTCTCCGCTCTAATACTTCGATTTTTTGTTTAGCCTGCTTTCTCAAGATCCGTGATCGATCCACGACCGAAGGTAAACTCCGGCCCCAGTAGCGCATCTTTGCGCAGTAACCACTCATGAATTCGATTGTTGTGAAAGCCTTCGTCACCCCACTCACGCGCTAAGGCCCAAGCGCGCTTGGTCCAGATCTGTAAATCACACTCCCACGTGTAGCCCATTGCGCCATGCACCTGAGTGCAATGTCTCGAGGCCATCAAGGCGGCACGCGCCGCCGCTGATTTCGCATGTGATACCGCGAAATCGGCACGATTAGGTGACACGCCTACCGTGTATGCAGCGCGATAAACGACCGGCTTTGCGTATTCCACTTGAACAGCGACGTCGGCTAATAAGTGCTTCACCGCCTGATTCGCACCAATGGCGCGGCCAAACTGCTCTCTGTCAGTGGTGTATCGAACACTCTGATCCAACATCCCCCTTGATAAGCCGACCAGTTGCGCAGCATTTGCCAACGCCCCGCGGTTGAGCGTTGACCGTTGCAAGCGCGCACCAACGTCGCCGTCCGCGACTCGGACGTGGTCACGGGGATCAAAGGACACCGAAAAAAGCCGCCGAGAAGGATCGACACTTTTTCTTGCTTTTAAGGAGATCGCCTCTTTTGGAACCAAATAGATCCCATCTCCTTCAGAAACCAAAAACCAGTCAGCGCTGTCTGCGTAGTTAATACAGGGATTAATAGCGTGTCCGAGCGAGACTCGCAGGTCTCCGGCTAGCACACCATCCACCACTTTTTGAATATCGGCATTACCCAGGCCTTGATCCAAAATATCCACGAGCAGCGGCGTACTCACCATCACGGATTCCACAACGGGCTCCGGTAATGCGACCTCGCCACAGGCCTCGGCTAATAAAATAAAATCAGTGACGCCCAGGCCCAGCCCACCGAGCGCTTCAGGCACTAGCATGCTGTTAAGGCCTAGCTCATGCACTTGCGAGAGGAAGCGCTCGTCAACACCGGCCGTCGTCGCCCACCGGCTGCGCACCGTGTCAGCCGTCACCTCGCTGCGAAGCATGCTGGCGATGGCGTCCTGAAAATCAAGCTGATCCTGGGTGAACGTAAAGTTCATACCTCTGCCCTCACTTTCGCGGCATACCGAGCATGCGCTCGGCAATAATATTGCGTTGAATTTCGTTCGTGCCGGCGTAGATTGGGCCCGACTGCGCGAACATAAACCCGTCAAGCCACACGCCAAGCTCTGCAAATTCAGCCGCAGTTTGCGGCTCTATTTCGGCACGAGCACCGAGGAGGTCCATTGCCGTTTCATGAATCAAGAGGTCCATTTCAGACCAAAATATTTTGTTACAACTCGCCTCCGCGCCGATTGTGCCGCCCGAGCACAACTTCGATGCCGTTTGATACGTCGACAACGCGTAGGCTTCGGCGTCCATGTAGCAACGCACCACGGCGGATTCGATCTGCGGATTGATCACATCAGAGCCGTTCTCCCGATAAAGCTGCACCAATCGCTTACACGCCTGCTGAAATCTAGCGGGACTTCTGAGCATCAAGCCTCGCTCGAAACCCGCCGTCGCCATGGCAATGCGCCACCCCTCGCCTTCGCCGCCCAGTAAATTAAAGGCGGGGACCCGAACGTCGTCAAAGAAAATCTCGGCAAAGCCAGGTAGTCCATTGAGCTGCTCAATGGGTCTTACCGTGATGCCCTCAGAATTGAGCGGTACTAACAGTTTCGACAAGCCGTGGTGCCGTGACGAGTCAGGATCGGTTCGAAATAATCCGAACACCCAGTCTGCGTAAACGGCGCGCGTTGACCAAATTTTCTGGCCATTAATAACGAACTCATCACCGTCGCGGTCTGCACGACACCGTATCGCTGCCATATCAGAACCCGCATTGGGCTCAGACCAACCCTGCGCCCAAATTTCATCGCCACTGGCCATGGCCGGAATGAAGCGCGCCTTTTGCTCGGGCGTTCCGTATTCCATTAAGGTCGGCCCAAGCAAGAAAATGCCATTTTGATTAACGCGCAGAGGTGCACCCGCTCGATAATATTCTTCCTCAAAAATCAGCCACTCGATGAGATTACAGCCCCGTCCTCCAAACTCAGTCGGCCAAGTGACCATCCCCCAATTACCTTTCGCAAGGGTACGCTCCCACTGGCGGTGCGCCTCGAAGCCTTCCGCAGTGTCAAAAGAAGGCAATCGCTCGCTGGGCACGTGGGCGGTCAGCCATTTCCTGGCCTCTGCCCGAAACGTCTGTTGCGCTGGTGTGTACACTAAATCCATTGAATCAACTGTCCTGTGACTTGTTCGCCTTGGCCATTGCTTTAGCGTCGAAGCCACCTAACTTATCGCCCGACACCACGTCATTGTGTGCGTGCGCGAAGTGGTGCCAGGCAAAGGCGGCTTCCATGCCCTGACGCTTCCCTTGCAGGTCTTCAACGTTATTGATCGCTTGCTTTGTTAAGGCGAGACCCAACCGCGGCATTGCAGCGATCTTATTCGCCAGTACGGTCACGTCATCCAGCAAGGTGTCACGTGTACTTATCTGATTGACCATGCCCATCTGATAGGCGCGATCCGCGCCCATTTTATTGCCGGTAAAGAGAAATTCTTTTGCAATTCGGGGATTGAGTTCGTACGGGTGGGCAAAGTATTCGACGCCGGGAATCCCCATCCGAACCACGGGGTCAGAAAAATAGGCGTCGTCGGTCGCAACAATCAGATCACAAATCCAAGCGAGCATTAGACCACCTGCGATACACGCGCCTTGAACGGCTGCAATCGTCGGCTTGGGTATGTCTCGCCAACGACGACACATACCCAGATACGCCTCAGCCTCTCGAACATACAGGAACTCACCGCCGGGTTTGTTCGCATGATCGTACCAACTGGTTACACGCTCCTGACTCAAATGAACATCGCGTCCCGGGGTGCCTATATCGTGTCCCGCAGAAAAATGCTTTCCCTCTCCACGCAAAACGATCACTTTGACGTCATCGTCAGCCACTGCCTTCATCAACGCCGCATCAAGCTCATAGGTCATCTGACCATTTTGCGCGTTGTTGTACTTGGGTCGATTCATCGACACCCAGGCGACACCGTCCACCACCTCGTAGGTCACGATGTCACGCTCTTCCAATGGCTCTGTGGTCTCAGTCATATCCAGTACTCCTAATTCGGGTTGCGCACACCAGGGGGATTGTCCTTGAGCTGCTTGGACCGCACGTTCAACGGATCAAGCTCAGTAATGAGCGCCAACTGCTCGGCCGATGGTGCCGGTGTTTCAGTCATATTGGGGGCCACCGCCACCTCAAATCCAGTATTCTCCAGCACCTCAGAAAGCGGCACCCCGGGATGAAGGCTCACAACCCGCATCTGTTTATTGGGTCCGTTAAAATCCATGACGCATAAATCGGTAATCACACGCCTAATATCAATGTCGTCAAATGTATAACCCCGCGGCAAGCGATCGGGGTTATAGCCAATCGAGCACACCACGTCACATTCGCCGGTTACGAACACACGTGTCGAATGCTTGGGCACAAAAAAAGAGTTCGCGTGACTGATCGAGTTACCAGGAAAACCCCTGACACCCAGCAGCTGCACTTTCGGCGCCTCGTAACTGCCGCCCAGCGCAGCAATATTGGTTTGTCCAAAGCGATCAATTTGACTGGGGCCCACAAGTGCGTGGCGAGCGCCGCTCCAGACGTTATCGAAAATACGCGCAAATCCCATCCAGTTTTCATTAGCCTGACCGCTGTGTGAGGCCATTCCGCTGACCGGATTCGGAGTGGCAAGCATGAACGACTGACTGTCTGTCATCATCATGTCGGGATTGGAGGTGCGCATCGCAAGGCTTGCAGCCAGGCGCGGCAGTAAGCCGATGCCCGTGGCAAGGACTTCCCCCTCGTTTTCGAAACTGCGACTGGCGGCGCAGACCATGAGCTCAGCGAGCGAAAATGTCATCGTGAGGCTCTCCTAGTAAACCGGCAGTGGCAGGGTCTGAATGGCCTCTAAGCCACCGACGTTGCGTTGATAACTCGACTCAGAGTCACCTAAATAAGCTTCCGACCACCCGTCATAGCCGCCCTCAGCCAGTGCGGCTGCATATTCTTTGTAGTGCTTCATATCGTAGCCATACAGCGGGTCAGAAGACGACGGATGTGCACCACCCGGAATGTGAACAATATGCGACGTCAGATTTCGTTCCCAGTAAACGCGTCGCGCCACGTCAGCATTATGAAAATAGTCCGAGGGGACGAGCTCATCGACGGAAACCACTGTTTTATTCGCGGCGCGCGCGAACCAGTCATCCATGTAATGGTCAGGACTGGCGATCTCACACACGCCGCGGGCATCCCCGCGCGTTGCATGCAGCAACGACACGTCCAGATTTAAAGCAGGCATCGCCACCCACTCTTTGTCGTCATAGGGACTGTCCACCAGCTGTAAGTCGGGGTTGCGTGTAATCACATCGGTGCCCAAGCCAATCCGGGTCGGAATATAGGGACTCCCCCAAGCCGCGGCCCTCAACCCGAGCAACATCATGCCTTCGTCGATTTCACGAACGTCCACACTGCCCGTCTCACGCGCTTTTCGAAACCCAGGCTCCAAGGGCATAAAGTCCAAAGAGACAAACGCGTAAACCACTTTTCGGACTTTTCCAGCCGCACACAGCAATCCGACATCCGCGCCACCATAGGCCACGACCGTCAGGTCACGCACGTCGGACCGCAGAAGCTCGCGCACCAGCGCCATGGGTTTTCGCCGCGGGCCCCAACCACCAATACCGATGGTCATACCGCTCTCAATAACAGACACCGCATCCGCGGCGCTGACGCACTTATTCATGCGCGCATTTCCTATCATTCCAGTTAGATTAAAAGCAGTATCAAAGTCGGCCTCTGCACCAGCATCCCCCATAGAGACTATGACAACTCGGGCGAAGCCACTTAGCGTGCATAAAAAGACTAATGACGTTTTAAAAAGGGTATCACTTTGTCAGTCAGCACCCCCAACTCAACGGCCGCGCTCGTCGAGCATGCCGCTCAGGTCTATGGCGATCGGGTGTTTATCGTCGACGGAGCCCACACGCTCTCCTTCGCCGATGTCGCAACCCGTGTTCGCGCGCTGGCATCAGCACTCGCAACACGCGACTTTCAGTGTGGAGGCAGAGCTGCCATTTGGGCGCCCAACTGCGCCGAATGGATTATTGCAGCGCTGGCGATCCAATACGTGGGCGGCACACTTGTCACCGTCAACACGCGCTACAAAGCAACCGAGGCCAGTCAGATCATCCGTGACAGTGGAAGCTCAGTGGCGTTTGTAGTCGATCATTTTTTGGGGACCGATTACGCCGACGAATTGGCAGCTCAAAACATAGCGGGCCTGGACCACATCGTTACTCTGCGAGCACCCGGTTCTGCATCCACGGACGACATTCAAACCTGGATATCAGAGGGCGCAGTCGCGACGCCTGAAATCTGTGCGCGCCGAGACGCGCTGCGACGTCGAGTGAATGAAAATACCGTTTCTGACATTTTGTTCACCTCAGGCACCACGGGACGCGCAAAGGGGGTTGTGACGACGCACGGCCAAAACTTGAAGGCGTTCAGCACATTCGCATCCATCCTCGGCATCGAAAGCGACGATCGCTACCTGATTATTAATCCGTTTTTCCACAGTTTCGGCTATAAGGCCGGTTGGTTGGCCGCTCTATTGCGCGGCGCAACCGTGTACCCCATGGCGACCTTCGATGTCCCGCAGGTTCTCAATGCGATCAAAACACATGCGATCACGGTCATGCCGGGGCCACCGACGCTCTTTCAGAGCATTCTGATGCACGCCGATCTTGCAAACAGTGATCTGTCCTCACTCACAAAGGCCACTACGGGTGCTGCGATTATCCCAACACAACTGATCATTGATATGCGTGAAACGCTGGGGATCGACACAGTCATTACCGCGTACGGCCTTTCCGAGACCTGCGGACTGGTCACGATGTGTCGTCAAGGCGACCCTGCAGAGGTGATTGCTCAAACGTCGGGGCGTGCGATTCCAGACGTTGAAGTCGGCATCATGCGTCCAGATGGCACCCTGGCCGCACCTCATGAGGCGGGTGAGATTGTTGTCCGGGGCTTTAATATCATGCAATGCTATTTCAATGACGAACGCGCGACGCGCGAGACGATCGACCCCGAAGGTTGGCTTCACACCGGCGATATCGGCAATCTCGACGAGTCTGGAAATATTCGAATTACAGACCGTCTGAAAGACATGTTTATTTCAGGCGGGTTTAACTGCTATCCGGCAGAGATCGAAAATCAACTGCTGCATCATGACGCAATCGCTCAAGCAGCGGTGGTTGGAATGAGCGATGAGCGAATGGGCGAAGTGGGTGCGGCCTTCGTGGTAAACAAGCCCGGCACCCGCATTTCCGAAGACGCGCTGATCTTGTGGTGCCGCGATACTATGGCCAATTACAAAGTCCCGAGGAAAGTCATATTTTTGGACGCATTACCGATGAACGCCTCAGGAAAAGTGTTAAAGACCGTCTTGAGACAGCAACTTTGAGCGCGTTTTCTACTACCGTCATTTCACTCATCAAAAGAAGAACGACAAGGAACACACTATGACGATTCAGAGCCTTGGATACATCGGCGTTAATTCGACCCAACTCGATCAGTGGCGCGACTTTGCCTGCGACGTCATGGGCCTGCAAGATGTCTCCAGTGACCTCGGCGACGCGCACACCCAATTTTACAAAATGGACTACCACCCCTATCGCCTCTTCGTTCAACACTCAGCGCACGACGGCCTGGCGGTGTGTGGCTGGGAAACCAACAACCAACAAGGGCTCGATGAAGTCGCCGCGGCATTGACCGAGGCCGACGTCGCCTTTGAGTGGGCGGATCAGTTGCTGATTAGCAAACGACGCGTTCAAAACCTCCTGTCTTTCACCGACCCTGCCGGCAACCAGCATGAGGCCTACTGGGGTGTCGTGTCAGACTTCAAAGCATTCAACTCCCCTCAAGGCGTCCCCGGTTTTGTGACCGCTGACCAGGGACTGGGCCACGTGGTTCTCCCTGCGCCTAACTTCAGTGAAACCGCGCAGTTTTTTACCGAGATACTGGGTTTTGGCCTCTCGGATCTCATGAAACTCCGATTTACGCCAGACCCTGAAGAGCCCATAAAACGGCTTTGGTTTATGCATTGCAACCGACGACACCACAGTTTGGGACTGCTTGAAATCCCTCATCCAGCGGGCTGTATTCACGTCATGACCGAAGTCAACGCCATCGACGAAGTGGGCCGCTGCAATGATCGAAGAATTGCAGCAGATATTAAGCTCTCAGGGACGCTGGGGCGCCATGCTAACGACCACATGGTGAGTTTTTATATGCAGAGCCCTGCGGGATTCGATATTGAATATGGCGCAGAGGGGCGCACTGTCGACGACTGGTCTCGTTACGAGGTCTTCGAGAGCACCGTACCCAGTTTCTGGGGTCACGACTTTTCCGTAGGCCAGCAGGATTAGAGGTAATTCTTCAGTTAGTACATACGAGGTATGTCGAGACCCCTCTGCTTTGCAACGATGTGTGTAATGCCTTAAAACCGCTCGAAGACGGACACAGCCATAGGATTATTGCCATGAGCACGTACGAACCTGTTGTAACACAGCAAATTCTCGATCTAATCGCCAGCAAGTCCGCGGACCAACGTGAGGCCCGCAAAATGTCTAAAGAGGTCGTCGACGCCCTCAAGGAATGCGGTTTCTTCACGATGCTACTGCCCAAGCAGTGGGGCGGGCTCGAGCGCAAGCCACAGGAATTTTTTGCCGAGCAAGTGCGGATAGCCGAGGCCGACATGAGCACAGCCTGGGCCGGCGGCATCATAGCGGTCCATGCCTTTCAGCTCGCGCTGATGTCTGAAGAGGCACAACGCGAAGTCTACGAAGCCGACCCGAACACACTGATCAGCAGTTCCTACAACCCCGTTGGGGCACGTGCCGAAATGTGTGAAGGCGGATTTATGTTACACGGTCGTTGGGGTTGGAGTTCGGGTTCCGACCACTGCACCTGGGCGCTGTTAGGTGGGGTGATACCCGGTGACGGCTACCGAACATTTTTAGTTCCTCGAAACCAATACGACATTGAAGACACCTGGGATGTTATGGGTCTTCAGGGCACGGGTTCAAACGACGTGGTCATCTCCGAACCTATTTTTGTCCCAGATCACCGGACACACAAGCAAATGGACGGCTTCAACTGTGTGAATGACCAAGACAACCCAATGTATGACCTGTCGTGGGCGCAAACCTTTGTGCGCGTGGTAAATTCAGCAGCGATTGGCGCCTTGAAAAAAGCGGTGAAGGTCTTCGTCGAATCCAAGCAAGGTAATTCAACGACCGACATGACTAAATTTGCCGGCGACGTTGAAACGCAGGAGCGCCTGGCCAAGGTGCTCAACACCATTGGTGAACTTGAAGCAGTCATGTACCACAACTTTGACAAGATGGAGGCCGCCTCCTGGAAGCCGACATTGGAAGATCGGATTATGTATCGATACCAGGCATCGATTGTGATCGATAAAGCCATTGAAGCCATTGATACGCTTTTTGAGGTCGCCGGTGGACGATCGGTCTTTAATGGGCATCCACTTCAACAGCTGTGGCATGACATTCACATTGCACGCTGCCATGTGGCCAACAATCCCACAGCGTTTGCACGTAATTTGGGTAGCGTGGCGCTCGGCATGGAGAACAAGGACGTCTTTATCTAATGCACGCCTACTCCGAAGCGTCGCTCTATCACGAGGTCAGCAGCGGACGATCGATTCACTACACCGATCATGCTGCAACGGCAGCCGAAAAAGGGGCGGTCGTGTTTATTCACGGAAGTGGCCCAGGGGCCAGTGGCTGGAGCAACTTTAAGCACAACGTCGGCGCGTTTCAGGACGGTGGGTATCGCTGCATCGTGTTCGATCAGTGGGGCTACGGAAAGACGTCAAAACCACAAGATGTGGACCACACGCTTGATTTCTTTGTCGACGGTTTGGTGTCACTCCTCGATTCTTTGCGTTTAGACCGCGTGACCCTTGTGGGTAACTCGCTTGGCGGCGCCGTGGCACTTGGACTCTCACTGCGCAATCCAGATCGCGTCGAGAAGCTGATTTTGATGGCGCCGGGGGGCATTGAGTCGCGCGAAGTCTACTTCGCAATGCCCGGCATTCAAGCCATGGTGAAACACCCTATGGGATCACCCGACTTCACCAAAGACGTGCTCGCCGGGTTACTGACTCAGCTTGTCTATGATTCTTCAGCGGTCGACGCTGCGTTGGTCGATGAACGCTGGGCCACGCTCGAGACTCAAAACCCTCACGTATTAGCCACCATGAATATTCCGGACATGACCGACAGACTGCGAGAAATCGACATTGCCACATTGGTCTTTTGGGGCAGCGAAGACCGATTTTGCCCGGCATCGGGATGCTGGAAAGTCCTTCAGATGAAGGGCCCTGTCCAAGCCGAGATCTTAAATCAGTGTGGCCACTGGGTTATGTCGGAGTATCCTGACTTGTTCAATAAGCGCTGCTTATCGTTTCTGACCGATGAGGCGTGACCATGAGTCTCTCTGCCGCTGATCACGCCCAGCTGGGACGGATACTTTACGACGCAATGCGCGCGAACACACCGATTCAACCTTTGACCAAAACCCACCCCACGATCACCGTCGAAGACGCGTATCAAATATCGCGGACGATGTTGTCACACCGACTTGAGCGTGACCGTGAAGTCGTAGTCGGCAAAAAGATTGGTGTCACATCAGATGCGGTCCAAAGCATGCTCGGCGTGTTCCAACCCGACTTTGGTTTCCTGACGAACACCATGACCTTCGCCAATAAATCCGATATTCGCATTGCAGGAAACATGATTTCACCGCGCGCTGAGGGAGAAATCGCCTTTCGACTGAAATCAACGCTCTGTGGCACCGCGAATACAGAAGACGATGTTTTGGCTGCGACCGAGTGCATTATCCCCTGCTTTGAAATTGTGGATTCCCGAGTCGAAAATTGGCAAATCGCTATCCAAGACACCATTGCTGATAACGCCAGCTGCGGTGTGTATGTTCTTGGCGATGCGGAGCTCGACCCGCGACAGCTTGATCTCCCTAATATTCGCATTGATGTGACAAAAAACGGGGAGCAGTTGAGTTCAGGCATGGGCAGTGCCGTTCAAGGTAATCCACTGACTGCCGTCGCTTGGCTTGCCAATACACTGGGCGCCTATGGTATCGATCTTGAAGCCGGCGAGGTTATTTTGTCCGGCTCTCTGGTGCCCCTCGAACCTGTTCATCAAGGTGATGAAATGCATTTACTCATGACAGGCCACGGTTTTGATGAGTGCAGTGTCAGCTGTCAATTCATTTAATTAAGGTGACGTATGACGACTAAAGCCAAAGCGGCGATCATCGGTCCAGGAAATATTGGGACTGATCTGCTGATGAAGTGTCAGCGCAGCGACTTCATCGAAGCGACTTGGATGGTGGGAATTGAAGATTCAGCGGGCATTCAGCGCGCGCGGACGCTGGGTCTTCAGACCACAACAGACGGCGTCGATGGTCTGGTTGCCGGATTTTTGGAAAATCCCGTAGATTTCGTATTTGATGCAACGTCAGCCTACGTACACGCTGAAAACAGTCGCAAAGTCACTGCACTGGGCGCCACTATGATCGACCTTACGCCTGCGGCAATTGGGCCCTTTTGTATACCGCCGGTTAACTTACAAGCGCTACTGGATCGAGGCCCCACTCAAAACGTCAATATGGTCACGTGTGGGGGGCAAGCAACGATCCCGATGGTGGCGGCTGTCAGTCGCGTGCAGTCTGTGAGCTACGCCGAGATTGTCGCGACTGTGGCGTCAAAATCCGTCGGTATGGGCACGCGCGACAACATCGACGAATTCACGCGAACAACGTCCTCAGCGATCGAAAAAATTGGCGGCGCTGATGAGGGTAAAGCCATTATTGTCATTAACCCCGCCGAGCCGCCGCTTGTCATGCGCGACACGATCCATTGCCTGACCAAAGAAGTGCCGAACGAGACCGATATTCGAGCCTCGATTGCCGCTATGGTGACCGAGGTTCAGCGCTACGTTCCCGGGTACAGGCTCAAGAACGCACCAATTGTCGACGGTCATCGCGTGACTGTCTCGGTGGAGGTCGAAGGGCTCGGTGACTTTTTGCCGAAGTACGCGGGCAACCTCGACATTATGACGGCTGCGGGCCTGCGCACCGCAGAAATGATGGCTCAGCGACGGCAAAGCGCGAGGACTCGCCTATGAATTTTAAAGGTCGAAATATTACGTTGCACGACATGTGCCTTCGCGATGGTATGCATCCCAAGCAGCATCAGATTACCGTCGATGAAATGGTCGATATCGCCGGCGCACTTGATGCGGCAGGCGTACCTCTGATTGAAGTGACCCATGGTGATGGGTTGGGTGGCGCCTCAGTTAACTACGGTTTCCCGGCGGCCAGCGATGAGACCTACTTACGCGCCGTGGTCGAACGTGTCGAGCACTCTGCGATCTCGGCATTACTGCTCCCAGGCATTGGTACGGTCGATCACTTGAGGATGGCAGCAGACTGCGGCGTGAAAACAATTCGCGTAGCAACCCATTGCACAGAAGCCAACGTCTCGCGCCAGCACATTAACCTCAGTCGTGATTTGGGCCTTGATACTGTCGGATTTCTCATGATGGCACACATGGTTTCCGAAGACGCCCTGGTGGAACAGGCGCTGCTTATGGAGTCTTACGGTGCCAATTGCATTTATTGCACCGACTCTGCGGGTTACATGCTGCCTCAGGACGTCACAGACCGCATCGCCCTTCTCAAAAAGCGGCTCAAGAGCGACACCGAAATCGGGTTTCACGGTCATCACAATCTTGCTATGGGAGTGGCTAACTCGCTAGCGGCGATTGCAGCAGGCGCTAACCGTATTGACGGCTCTGCAGCAGGACTCGGTGCAGGCGCCGGAAATACCCCGCTGGAAGCGATGGCTGCGGTACTTGAACGAATGGGTGCGGTCACAGGCATCGACATCTTCAAATTAGCAGACGCGGCAGAGGACCATGTCTTGCCAATCATGGACGAGCCTGTGCGTCTCAGTCGAGATGCGCTGGTACTGGGCTATGCCGGCGCCTACTCCTCGTTTCTTTTGTTCGCCAAACGCGCACAAGATAAATACGGCGTACCCTCACATGAGATTTTGCTCGAAATGGCCCGCCGGAAAACGGTGGGTGGGCAGGAAGATCTGATTGAGGAAATTGCGATAGAAATGGCGGCTCAAACACGCTAAGTCTGGACGAAATCTGGACTTTCTGATAACTAGTTAGCTTTAAGGCGTAGGCGGGATGTCTGTACGTAGCCCTATGAATCAACCAAATATCACAGAACTCTCGAAGCTCATTGGCTTCCTTTACGATGGACACATCGAAGAGGACCCTTACAGTGCGTTTCTTGCAGAGACCCGTCGGATGATTGATTCGAACTTTGCGTCGATCACCATGCGTGAACCACAGGGTGATGATGGTGGTCTGTTATTTGTTTCGTGCGAGGCACTGGCGAAGACTTTCGTTGACGATCACAACAACCCCTATACCGACCGCTACTACACCTCTAACCTCATGACTAACTTGCCCTGGGGCAAGGTGGTCTCTTTGGACGAGTGTGTGCCCTATCGAACGCTCGAGCGTACCGAACTCTACAAGTACTGTATGGCGCCGATCGACATTTACCACATGATTGGGGTCGATCTGAGAAACGCCAACGGCTTGAGGTTCAGTGTTCGCTTTTGTCGACCTAAGTCTGCAGAGAACTTTGGGAAGCAGGAACGCGAGTTCCTCGAAATGCTGGCCAGTCATATCCAGCGCGCGGTTGCTAATGGCATGCAGCTGATCCAAATCGATAAGGAACGGAAACTTTACAGTTCGACGATTGCAAAACAGTCGGTGGGGGTTGTCACACTCGACGAGCGCGGGAAAATCGTCTCCAGAAATGCGGTGGCCGATCAGCTAATACGCGATAAAGACGGGCTGTCAGTCATCAACGATCAACTCCACCTGGAAAGCCCCTCAGCACGAGCGAAGCTCAATGGCTTTATCGAGGATATCGTCATTGCTCAGCGCAATCAGGACCCTGCGCCCACCAATGCCTTGTCCGTTGAGCGCCCCTCGGGCAAGGCCGACTTGGAGATCTTACTCAAGCCCATGATGATCGACAAAACGGTCGAACCCGGGCATACGCCGCACATGATTGTGTTTATTAACGAGCCTGAGCGCAGTTTCCAAATTGAAACGCGTATCTTGATGTCGCTCTATGGGCTTACAAAAGCGGAGGTCGCACTGTCAAAATTGCTGGCCGAAGGCGCCAACCTCGATCAGGCCGCGGCAGCACTGGGTATTGCCCGGAACACGGCGCGCGCACAGCTTCGCTCCATTTTTGCGAAAACGGGCGTGTCTCGTCAGAGTATGTTGGTCAGTCTACTGCTCAAGAGCGTGGTGACCTACTCCTAGCTACCGATATTGTTCGGCCCCCAAAACGCGCGCATGCTGACGACTTTGCCGGCCTCGTTAAATTTGAACACGTCGATAATGTTGATGGTCAGCTCTTCTCCAACCGTCCCAGCGGTCACTGTAAACGGGAACGCGACCTCGTTACCTGCAAGCCGCGGGGCGCCCGACAGCGCGGCCGATAACACCCCCTCACAGGCCACCGAATAAAACTCTCTCAGCGCGGACTTACCCTCGCGCAGCGCCGTCCCTACGGGGTCTTCAATGGACGCATTGTCATCAAAAAGCGCCAACAAAGTCTCCACGTCACTGGCCTGCAGCGAGCGAATGTAAGTCTCACAGGCTGCTTGAGCCTCTGCGTAGTCAATCATGCCAACCCTCCATCATCATTGTTATCGTTAGGAATCGAAGTCTACCGCTCGGTTCTCGTTAAAGGCGTCTCGCGTTTCTTGAGAGTCCTTATGCCGATAGGCTTCGAGCGTAAAACCTTGTTCACGCCGATATTTGTCCTCAAGATTACCGTCTTCAATGCTCGTCAGCGCTTCCTTTGCTAGGGAAATCATCGCGGGACTCTTTTCAGCAATTTTCGCCGCGATTTCAAGTGCGGAATCGACCAACTGATCACGTGGAACCACACGCTCCACTGCGCCGAGTCGATGCGCCTCGTGCGCGCTAATGAACTCGCCCGTAAAGTACATGTAACGCACTTTTTGAACGGGGAACATGCGCTGGAGATGCGCACCGCCACCCATTGCTCCGCGGTCGACCTCAGGCACGCCGAAGGAGGCACACTCGGAGGCCACAATAATGTCGGCGGCGCCGGCAATGCCAATACCCCCACCGAGTACGAAGCCGTGAAGGGCAACAATCACCGGTTTAGGGTTTCGATGGATCGCCTCGAAAGTGTCGTAATTCCCTTTGTTTACCGGAACGATCATATTGGGGTCTGCGCCCAGCTCTTTAATGTCAACGCCCGCGCAAAAGCCCTTCCCCTCCGCGCGAACAATGATGACGCGGACATCGTTCCGGGAACCCAAAGCCTTGATTTCAGCGGCGATACCCGCCCATTCAGCACTGTTAAAGGCATTTACGGGCGGTTTATTGAAGACAACCTCTGCAATACCTGCGTCAACTGTTGAGCTGAAAGCCATAAACCTGTCCTTAATCTGAGTTTGAGGTTGTGCAAACCGTGGTCTGTATCGAACGGGCAGCTGTTTCTGCATCCGACACGATGGTTGCCACCAACTCTGCAACCGTCGGTAAATCATCAATCAGTCCAGCAACTTGTCCCGAGGGCAAAATACCGTCGTGCGGATTCCCTTTCACCATGGCTTCCTGAATCATCATGGGTGAATTGGCGGCCATGAGGGTCTGACCGAACGACACGTCGCCCGAACGGTACATCTTCCAGGCTCCACCCAAGGTGGCCATCAGTGAGCCTTCCGTCATGCGGCTAAATGCCAATCCGTTTTTCACCGCCCGCACGAGCAAGCCCAGCTGCGAAGCTCGAATCAGCCGATCGAGATACGCGTTCGCAATCATGCGCTGAGGCAAACCATCCAACCGCGTGCTGACGACAATTTTCTCCGGCGGCGTGCGGAGGTAAATCGATTTTGTCGCCTCAGGAACCGGAGACTCCTGTGTCAGCAAGAATCTCGTACCCATGGCAATACCATCGGCACCCATCGCCAATGCGGCGACAAGGCCGCGCCCGTCGCGGAATCCGCCGGCTGCCGCGATTGGGACGTCAATCGCATCGCGCACCTGGGGAAGAAGAATCGATGTCGCAACCGATCCGGTGTGACCACCGCCCTCTCCGCCCTGTATGACCACCGCGTCGGCGCCCATTTCGACGGCCTTAACAGCGTGGCGTTTAGCACCCACCGTCGGGATACAGACAATACCCGCCGTCTTCAATCGCTCAACGGTTGCTGCTGAGGGGGAGCGCGAGTAACTCACGGCGCGCACCTGATGTTCAATACAAAGATCAACTATCTGCTCTGCATGCGGCACATACATATGAAAATTGACCCCAAACGGCGCATCGGATGCCGCTTTGATATCAAGGATGCCCTGCTCGATTTCGGCAGGTGTCATGACAGCACCGGCAAGGAACCCAAAACCGCCGGCATTCCCGGTTGCTGCAACGAGGCGCGCGTCTGCCACCCAACCCATGGCCGTCTGAATAACGGGGTAACGACAGCCGAGTAGCTTGGTCAACTGAGTTTGCATAACGCATCTCGCATGGTGGTATACCGGCACATTATCGAAGCCATACTTTACTGCAATCACAGAGCCTCTGGCACGATAGGCTGATCAGACTATGGGGTTAACACAGAGGCTGTGCCGCCCCCGGCAGTTGGTTTAGAGTCAATAGAAACACAATCGATGTACCCTACATGAGTGATTTCACAAAACCCTATTTCGATGCCGTGGCGCAGCTGACCGCGCCCGCGGCGCCGTTTGAAGTCGAAACACTAAAGGTCGCGGGAGTTCCGCTCAGAGCATTCAAAAATGCGGAAAGCAGCTTGGGCGCCTTTCTCGCCGCGGGTCGCAACCATGACGCCAATCTGTTTTTGCAGTACCAGGGTGAGGATTGGACCGTTGGCGAGTTCTATGAAGCCGTCGACCAGGCCTGTGACTGGCTGGTTAATGAAGCTCAGATACAAAAGGGTGACCCCATCGCTATTGCCATGCGAAATCGCCCTGAGTGGCTGGTTGCCTTTGTCGCCACCGTGACCATCGGTGCTGTAGCCGTACCGCTCAATAGTTGGGGTAAAGCGCAAGAACTGATCCAAGGCCTCGAAGACAGCAAGGCAAAGTTGGTTTTTTGCGACAGTGATCGACTGGCATTTATCCGTGAACTCAACACCGAGCTGCCCGCGGTAGTGGTCAACGAGAGCGAAGGCCCGCAGGACACCTCACTCAGCGAGATCCGCCAGCGCCCCGTACCGAGCGAACCGTTAATCGCCGACGTGGATCGACACGCCCCGGCAATTCTCATGTTCACATCGGGAACCTCCGGCCGCCCAAAAGGTGCCCTGCTCTCGCATTTTAATTGCTGTCAGGCGCTCATGAACGTCGAGTTCATTGGTGCCGGGACCTACATGACCAATATGGAGGAAATGAACAGGCAGTTGGCCAGCCCCACGCTTCCAAAAACCCTCCTCGCTGTTCCCCTGTTTCACATCAGTGGCTTGCTATCCCAGGCGCTCATCAACCTCCGTCACGGCCGCGCGCTGCACATGATGTACAAGTGGAGCATTCAAGAGGCGCTGCGCATCGTCAAAGAAGAGCAAATCACGGTTCTTATGGGCGCGCCGGTCATGTTGCTCGAACTATTAAAAAATCAAGCCTTCAGCGACGAGCACGCAGCGCACCTCACGAACGTGAGTGCCGGTGGCGCAGCCACGCCCGAACTTCTCTCCGAGCTCTATGCCACCAGAACGGGAACGGCCATGTCCGGTAGCGGATGGGGAATGACCGAAACCATGGGATCCGGAGCCGCTTTCACAGGTCGCTACTTTACTGAGCGACCGAGCGCATCAGGATTCCCCAGCCCGATCGTGGAATTTAGCTTCAGAGATGAAAATGGCGAGGAAGTGCCCTCGGGTGAGCCCGGTGAGATATGGGTCCGTTCGTCAGCGGCCATTCAAGGCTATTTCTCGGGTGGTAATGAATCGGACAAACCCATCGAGGGCTGGATGGGGACCGGTGATATCGGCTACATCAGCGGCGAGGGCTTGCTGTACATCTGTGGTCGTGTCAAAGACATGATTATCCGCGGGGGAGAGAATATCTACCCGTCAGAAATTGAAGCCTGTCTGCTCGAATATCCAGGATGCGAGGAAGTTGCGGTTGTCGGCATAGCGCATGACACCTGGGGTGAGGAAGTGGGTGCTGTGATCAAATTGCAGGGATCAGTCGTCGCTGACGCCGATGACATCAAATCATTCTGCAAAGTCGCGCTCGCCGGCTACAAAGTCCCCGAGTACGTTGTATTCACCGACGAACCACTGGCCAGAAATACCCTGCGAAAACTGCTAAAAACAGCCATCAAGGAGCGCTATTTTGACTGAGCCAGACACCCACCGTCTGATTTTTCTGTTTTTTGCAGAACGTCCGACGCGGGAGTCCGCAATGCGCACGCTAGACGCCTTTTCAGGGGTACAGAACGCGTATCTAGGGACGAGCGATGCACACAGCGACCAAGCGTCCATGTGGACACGAAACCCCACCGGGAAGCTCACCAGTGGGCGTCTGGCGCTCGAGTTCTCAGATGCAGCCATCGACTGGCAACACGCAGTCGATGTTGCTGCGCAACTGGGAGCGGAAGTCCACTGGTGCAAGGGAGCCACGCCACTGACACCACCACTCCTCACCCAAGAGACATTCAGCGGAACGATGCAGCTCTGCTGCTTCGAACGGCGCGAGGGCCTGTCCGACGAGGCGTTAGAGCAAATCTGGTTTCAAGAACATGTCCAGGTCGCCCTTGATACCCAAAACACCCTTGGCTACCGCCAGAATCTGGTACTCCGCTCATCCCACGATCAGCTCGATGGGATTGTCGAAGAACATTTCTCGATTGAGGCCGCAAGTTCACTGACCGCGTTTTTTGCCAACGGAGACGACGAAGTAAAAATGATGTCGAATATCCATGTGCTGACCGAGAGCAGCGAGCGATTACTCGATCTCGAGCGATCGTCGGTTATCCATATGACCGAGCATCGCCTGCGGTGAATCACTGATTGTCCTAAAACCGACCAAACAATGAATGCTTGATCACTTACGAGGTTCTTTATGACCGATACTGTTACGACTCACTCTGGATCCCTCCCTCCGCTTCACGGCAAAGTCGCCTTAATCACCGGCGCGGGCCAGGGCATTGGCCAGGGCATTGCGTTCTCATTGGCGAAGCGAGGAGTGTCCATTGTTGCCGTCGGGAGAACATTGAGCAAATGTGAAAAGACGGTCGCTGATATTGAAGCGCGCTTCAACGGCAAGGCCGTGGCAATCGAATGTGATATCTCGAATCTCGATGCACTTGACGCGCTGGTGTCGGACGCAGTCGCCGCCTTTGGTCGCCTCGATATTTTGGTCAACAACGCCGTCACCACAAGCATTAACACGCTAATGGAGACGACGCTGGAGGACTTTGACGCAGGACTTCGTGTCGGCCCAATGGCCACGTTGCGACTGATGCAGCTGGCTCAACCGCACCTCATAAAGTCGGGAGATGGCAACATTATTAATCTTGCCACTGCAGCGGCGAAGCGCTGGGACACCTCCACTTATGGCGTTTACGCAGCCCAGAAAGAGGCCATCCGTGCATTGTCGCGCGGTGCCGCCTGTGAATGGGGATCGATGGGCATTCGCACCAACTGTATTCTGCCATTGGCGAAGTCCCCTGCCCTAGAAATGTGGGCACAGTGGCGCCCAGAAGAGGCCGCCGCTTTCGAGCAAACGGTGCCGATGAAACGCTTGGGCCACTGTGAAAATGATATTGGCGAATTCGTCGCGCTGCTGTGCGCGCCCGAATCGCGCTATGTCAACGGCCAGTCCATCGCGATCGATGGCGGTCAGGTCAACATGGGCTAGCACGCTCCGATGCAATGCTTACTTGATGGCGCCACCGCCGTCCACACTGAGCAGTTGCCCCGTGATGAAAGACGCCCGATCAGACGCAAAGAAACAGACCGCTTCGGCAATTTCAGAGGGCTCACCCAACCGTCGCATGACGGCTGACTGTTTGAGCCCTTCAGCTATTTTCGGCTGCTCCGCAAAATATTTCTCAACGCCGGGTGTTCGAATCACGCCCGGCGAGACCGCATTAATCCGAATGCCTTTGTGTCCATACTCCGCTGCAGCACTTTTGGTAAGCAGATTCACGCCGCTCTTAGCGGCCGCATAAGCGGTGTTATAGGGCTGACCGCGGAGCGACGCGTTCGATGAGATGTTAACGATACTGCCGCCCGAGGTCTGCTCGAGCATCGCCTCGATCTCATATTTCATACAGAGGAAGGTGTTGGTCAAGCAGAGGTCGAGCGTTTGATCAAATACGGCTTTGTCGAAGGTGTGAATGGGGCCTGAGCCGCGACTTACCGCTGCGCTATTGCACGCCACATCCAGCGAGCCAAAGGTCTTCACTGTGAACTCAACCATGGCTGAAACACGTTGCTCGTCGCTGACATCAGCCACAAACGTGTGGGCGTCCCCACCGGCCTCACGAATCAGCGTCGCGGTCTCTTGGGCCGTTTCCTCATTTAAGTCAGCGACAACTACCCGCGCACCTTGATCTGCCATTGTCAGCGCTATTGCACGTCCAATCCCCACACCAGCACCCGTTACAAGTGCGCTTTTTCCTTCCAACTCTGCCACGTTTTATCACCGCCCACGCTCATCAATGGTCAATTTAGACTAAGTATCCAGTCGAGCCTGTATTCCTTGCTCGCACGCTTCGTTCTATCGTGTGCGTGGCGCAGTTCACAAACCTAAATGGACTACTCCTGGGTACGCCCACACCAACGCGACAAGGAACTCGCCGTGATATCAAACTATTTCAGCTTACAGGGAAAGAAAGCGCTCATCACCGGCGCCGGCAAAGGAATCGGAGCCCGTATCGCCACCGCCTTTGCTGAAATGGGCGCAGACGTTGCGCTGATTGCACGCACTGAGTCCGATCTCGATGGCGTCGCCAGTGAGGTTAGTGCTTTGGGGCGCGAAGCCTTGACGTTTGTCTGCGACATCACCGACGAAGAATCACTCGGCGAGGTGGTCAGTACGCTTCAAACGCACTGGAACTCGCTCGATATTTTAATCAATAATGCAGGTGCGGCAGGCCAGGGTTATGGATCGCTTAAAAAGGTCACCAAAGCGCGTTTCGTTAACACCCTAGACATTAATTTGACCTCTGCCTATACGCTTATTCACCTCGCACTACCAATGCTCCAGCGCGCACCTGCAGCGAGCATTGTCAATGTGTCTTCCGCACTTGGGTGGATGGTCGATAAGAACTTTGCCGCTTACGGTGCAGCCAAAGCGGGCATGGACCAAATGACTCGAATTTTGGCTTACGAGCTTGCACCCAACATTAGAGTCAATGGAATTGCACCGGGGGCCATAGAGACACCCAGTACCGCCTTCATTACACAAGACAAAGCGATGCATGAGGCGACGGTGCGATGGATTCCTCAAGGTAGGCTGGGAAAGCCCGATGATATTGCGCTTGCCGCACTCTACCTGGCATCCAGTGCGGGCGGTTTTGTCAGTGGGAAGATTATTGAGGTCGACGGCGGCATGGCGGCGCTGCCGGGCATGGCGATTGAAGCGCGTATTGCACGCCCGGACGACTAACGCCTAAACGT
>DGPO01000093.1:46198-50855 GCA_002390485.1 Halieaceae bacterium UBA4438
TAAGGTCAGATCCCTAAGGTCAGCTGTTAAAAGGAACGTAGCAATGGGCAAATACATACTTTCAGGCGGTGCAACTGGCATCGGCGCCGCGATAAAGACGCAACTTCGAGCACAGCAACACGACGTCATCGTGATCGACCTCAACGAAGGCGATTACTGCGTTGACTTGGGCAACCCAACAGCCCGGCGGGAAACGCTCTCGCAGGTCAAAGCCGATCATTCTGAGTTTGATGGGCTGATTACGTGCGCCGGGGTGGCGTCTCAGTTCCCGGACCCGGGAAAAATTCTCCGAATCAATTATTTTGGTTCCATTGACATGATTGAAGCACTCGCTGGAAATATTTGTGCTGGCGGGCGTGTCGTCGCAATCAGCTCCAACTCTGCTCCTATGAGCACAAGAGAGGACCTTATCGAGACACTGCTGTCCGGTGACGAGGATGCGGCGGTTGCAATGGGCGACACAACGAATGGTCACGAATGCTATGCCAGCAGTAAAAGTGCAGTGGCGCGCTACGTGCGCCGCAAGGCTCCTGAACTTGCAGCACGTCAGATTTCGTTTAACGCCGTCGCACCAGGATACGTGGAAACCCCCATGACAAAGGCAGTCCAAGAAAGTGAAGAGTACGGGGAGCTGATCAAGGCGTTCCTTGACTCCATTCCGATTGGACGTCCTGGTCAAGCCGAGGACGTTGCAAATCTTGTGCTTTTTTTACTCTCACCTGAAGCCGCCTATGTGGCGGGTTCGACGCTGTTCATCGACGGCGCTCACGACGCGCTCATGCGCCCTGATGCGACGCTTTGATGACCGTGCAGACATCTTAAAGCAACTCAAGGCAGCGCGAAGGGGATAACAATGCAGATGAGCCATCGATCAAGTGTTCCGGTAAACACGCTTAAAGGATCAGTATTACTGATCGCATTCACCCTAGGCAGCGCCTCTCTTGCATCGAGCCCCGAGACGCCCTGCGCCATCAGCTCCGAGACAAAACTGCCTTTTTTCGGCGATCTCCACATTCATACGCGATACTCATTCGACTCCTACCTTTCAAACCAAAAAAATGACCCTGATGGCGCCTATGAATATGCGAAAGGACGAGTCATCACCCTTCCCAACGCCTACGGTGATCAGACCATCTCGGCGCAGATTGACCGCCCCATAGATTTTGCAGCGGTGACCGACCATGGACAGTTTTTAGGGGAAGTGGCTCTGTGTGACAGTGACTGGAGCCAGGCCGCGTGGTGGGCTCCCGTCTGCCTAATGTCCCGGGCGCAGAACTTGTGGATACAGCTGTATGCAGCGTCACTCTGGACTGTCTCGGGCGGTATGGAAGGCAAAGCGCCTGAGCGTGGCATGGTTTGCGCTCTAGGCGACTGTGAGACTTCAGCCCTGTCGGTATGGGGGGACATTCAAGCGGCGGCAGAGCGGCACTACGATCGCTCTGAGGACTGTTCATTCACCACATTTGTGGGTTACGAGTACACTCAGGGTCAAGAGATGGCCAACTTGCACCGCAATGTCATTTTCCGAAATGAAGCCGTCACTGCGCGACCTATTTCCGTCTTTGAAACCGAGAGCTCCGTACCCGAGCTCTGGCGACAATTACGCACCCAGTGTTTGGACGCTGACGGACAGTGCGACGTGATGGCCATACCGCACAACCCTAATTTGGGCGGTGGTTTAATGTTCCCGGACCCGGCCAGCGAACAAGAGGCGATTGACCGCTTAGAGATCGAACCACTGGTCGAACTGGTGCAACACAAAGGCGCTTCCGAGTGCCGTTTTGATCGGCTCGCAGGCGTAGGCATCGATACCGAAGACGAGCTTTGCGCCTTCGAACAGATTCCGTCAGACAATCTCGCCATGCTGGGCAGTGTCAATGGGAAGATGTGGTCTGACCGAGGTTTACCCGTGGACGTCACTCAGTTCCATCGTCGCAACATGATGCGAAACGTCCTTAAAGATGGCTTGGTGTTAGAGCAAGCGTCCGGTGTGAACCCGTTCAAGCAAGGCTTCATTGGAAGTACCGATACCCACACGGCGACCTCTGGTGGCGCCATGGAGAAGAACTACGTCGGCCACCTTGGCTCTCGCGACGCAACCTTTCGAAACCTTCAGGATCACTTCGTATCAAATCCCGGTGGATTGGCTGTTGTTTGGGCAAAAGAAAATCGACGCGACGCGATTTTTGATGCCATGCGAGGCCGTGAAACCTACGCCACGTCGGGCACTCGGCCAATCGTCCGATTTTTTGCCGGGGACTACGAGACTGATCTCTGCGATGACCCGCAGGCACTTGAAAAAGCCTATGCGTCAGGTGTTGCCATGGGCGGTGTTTTAATCCGCACGCCAGATGACAGCGCCCCCCGTTTTTTTATCAGCGCACAGCGTGATCACGGCACTGAATTGCACCCGGCGAACCCGTTAGAACGCATTCAAATTATCAAGGGCTGGGTCCATGCAGATGGCACAACAAGTGAGCGTGTGGTCGACGTGTTGGGCAGTGAGACCGAGGGACTCGGGGTTGATATGAACAGCTGCGCCGCGACGGCGGCCGGCCACGCCAATTTATGTACGGTGTGGGAAGACCCCGACTACCGCGAGGGCGAATCGGCCTTCTACTACGCTCGAATACTGGAGACACCCAGTTGCCGCTGGAGCACATTGCAATGTCAGGCCGCTAACGTGAACCCATTTTCAGAGCGCTGCAGCACTCAGGCCGACGTCGCCAATCAACTGGCTAACGCGCAAGGCAACTCGGGTGATCTGTATGGCATCTGTTGCACAAATCCTGAGCGCGACCCGTTCTATTCGCCCACGATTCGTGAACGAGCTTGGACATCCCCTATTTGGCTGTCGAAGACGCGTTAGCCAGATGAAGAAATACGGGGACCTCGCCACCCCCGTCGACTTCTAAGTTTGCGCCGCTAATGTAGGCCGCTCGATCAGAGCACATCATCAGTACGGCATTGGCAACATCCTCAGGCGAGGCCATTCGCTTCAGCGGCAGCATGTCTGCGACGCGTCTAAAGCCCTCGTCGCCACCGTAATGCTCAATGCCTGCGTCGTTGTGAACAAGACCCACAATCAGCGCATTGACACGAATACGCGGACCCCACTCCATAGCGAGTGACTTCGTAACGTTAAGTAGACCCGCTTTCGCAGCGCCATAAGCCGCCGTACCCGGTGACCCACGTGCACCACTTACGCTCGCAATATTGACGATGGATGCGACGTCATTGGTCTTTGTCAGTAGCGCATGCGCCTGTTGCGACAGAACGAGTGGCGCCAGCAAGTTCAGCGATATGATTTTTTGCGTGAGTTCTGGGGAGGCACTTGCGGCCGCGACGGGTGGGCCACCTCCGGCATTGTTCACCAGGATATCCAAGCACCCAAATCGCTCGCTAATGTGATCAATCAGTCCTTGCGAGGCAACAGCATCGCGAAGATCAGCGGCGTAAAACGCGGCGCGATTACCGTCACTCTCGATGGGCCGTGAGGGCTCGCGACGTCCTACCGCAACCACCTGGGCGCCCTCAGACAACAAGGCTTCGCAGATCGCTCGCCCAATGTGGCCGGCCCCACCGGTGACCAAGCAAACTTTACCGTCAAGCTCTGACATTCTTGTCTCCACAACGTCTGCGTTGTCCAAGGTAGCGTCCTCTGAACCCTCGCACCAGCCCTCTGCGGCGTCATCGTCTGAAACGATGATGCCTTTGCGAAAGAATATGGCACAGTATGCGCCTAAACCTGTTCGCCCTCAGCACACAATGTGTCTTTAGCGAACACTCTTTTGAACCCCATCGCCCCAACCAGGAGTCCAGCATGTCAAAGACCGTTATTGAATCCCCAGCAGACCTTTACGATCTTGTGGGTAAAACATTGGGGCCTAGCCCTAGCATGGAAATTACTCAGGCGCGTATCGACCAGTTTGCCGAGGCGACCGGTGATCATCAATGGATTCACGTCGATCCCGACATGGCCGCAAAAGGGCCCTTCGGTGCGACCATTGCGCACGGCTACCTGACGATGTCGCTGGCCGCCAAATTCATGCCTGAAATCATTGAGGTCAAAGGCATTTCGATGGGCGTCAATTACGGCACAGAAAAAACACGCTTTCCGTCACCGGTTCGCGTCGGATCTAAGCTCTCGGCAACCGGCACCGTGTTATCGGTGGAAGAAGCGAAAGGTGGCATCAAAATGGTGTTTCAAATTGTCATCCAGGCAGAAGGCGCCGAAAAGCCCGCCTGCATTGTCGAGTCTATTAGCGTGTATTTCCCATAAGGCGTCTCGCGGGTGTCAGACCTTGAACACCCGCTTCGCATTCTCGCGAAGGAATTTCGGCCAAACTTCATCTTTAAACGGCACGTCTGGCATGTCACTGAAAATGCGCTCCAGTGACAGCCCCATTGGGAAGTATCCGGCGTACATGATCTTGTCGGCACCCCGCGTATTGGCAAAGTGAATAATATCCTTCGGGTAATGCTTGGGTGCGAACGCACTGGTCATGTAATACAAGTTTTCGTATTTGAGCATCAGCTTCCAAGCAAGATCGGTCCATGGCTCACCACCGTGCTTCATGACCACTTTAAGCTCGGGGAAAAACCAACATATTTCATCAAGGTGCTCAACCTTTTGCGGCTCCATTGGAATCCGAGG
>DGPO01000033.1 GCA_002390485.1 Halieaceae bacterium UBA4438
ATATCACGCGTATAAAAATAGCTCGCCAGTCCGAACTCGGTATCGTTCGCCAGTGCAATCGCCTCGGCTTCAGTGTCAAAGACGGTAATCGGTGCAACCGGACCAAAAATCTCATTGCGAAATACAGCCATATCAGGCGTCACGCCCGTCAATATGGTCGGTGCGTAGAAATTACCGCCACGTTCGCTCGGAGATCCACCAAGCGCCACTTGGGCACCTGCATTGACCGTGGCCTGTACCAACGCATCCACGTCGTGTACCGCGCGGTTGTTGACCAATGGGCCCAAGTCGATACCGTCCTCAAGACCGTCACCCAAAGTCAGCTTTGCCGTTTCAGCGACAAGTTTTTGGGTAAACTCCTCCGCGACCGACGCTTGAACCAGCAACCGGTTTGAACAGACGCACGTTTGGCCGCTGTTTCGATACTTCGACACCAAGGCGCCCTGCACCGCTGAATCAATGTCAGCATCGTTGAACACAATAAATGGCGCGTTGCCGCCGAGCTCCATCGACGTTTTCTTCAGCGTGGGAATGCATTGGGACTCCAGCAGTTTTCCAATCTCCGTGGAGCCTGTGAAGGACAGTTTACGAACCACAGGGTGACTGGTTAATTCATTTCCAATATCGGCAGAGCTTCCAACCACAACGTTAAGCACGCCATCTGGAATCCCTGCGCGCTGAGCAAGCTCGGCCAGGGCGAGTGCTGAAAGGGGCGTCTCGCTGGCGGGCTTGATCACAATCGAGCACCCTGCCGCGAGTGCTGGCGCCGCCTTGCGGGTAATCATTGCATTGGGGAAATTCCATGGTGTGATGGCCGCACACACGCCCACCGGCTGTTTTATGCACACAATGCGTTTATCGGGAGATGGACTGGGTATAACGTCACCGTCCACTCGCTTTGCCTGCTCGGCAAACCATTCAATATACGAGGCGCCGTAGGCCACCTCGCCACGGCTTTCAGCAATCACCTTGCCCTGCTCGAGTGTCATAATGCGCGCGAGGTCTTCTTGATTTGCCATGATGATATTAAACCAATCACGCAGAATATTTGACCGCGCCTTTGCCGGGAGTTCTCGCCAGCTTTTCATCGCCTCAGACGCTGCAACAATTGCCGCCCGCGTCTCTTGTGCGCCCAACTTAGCAACACGTGCAATCACGTCACCGTTAACCGGGTTGAGCACGTCAATGGTCGAACCATCGTTGGCATCGACCCAGGCTCCGTTGATAAAGGATTGGGTTTTAAAAAGGCCTTGATCGTTAAGTTGGTTTATCACGCTCTACTCCCCCGCGCGTTAATGGCAAATGACGCTTATCTAATGTTCCTACCCGTTGAGTTTTACGAGTGTCTCAGAATCGAGGCCCAATGAACCCAACACCTCAGCGGTATTTGCACCGGCAACAGGCACCTCACCCGCCTCGCCCGGCGTTCTACTGAGCTTTGGCGCTGGCGAAGGCTGAGAAATTCCATCCCGAGTAAAGAATGTCTCTCGTGCGACGTTATGCGGATGCTCAAGCGCCTCGGAGAAATTAAGCACCGGCGCAAAACAAACATCGGTCCCCTCGAACTGATCACACCACTGCTGCCGCGTCTTCGCTGCGAAAATATCGCGGAATCGTGCCTTGCCCGCTGGCCATTTTGTCTTATCCCACTGATCGGCAAACACAGGGTCTTCAGTGAGCTCAAGTGCCTGAATCAACAGCGCGTAAAACTGCGGTTCTAGTGCGCACACCGTCACGTACTCGCCGTCGGAGCATTGATACGTGTCGTGCCAGGGCGATCCAAAGTCGGCCCAGCCTGAGCCCGGAACGTCGGTCATCTGACCCGAGTTGTGCATACCCCACAGCAGCGTCGAAATATAAGCAGATCCGTCAGTGATTGCCGCATCGACAATTTGGCCCTCGCCTGACTGCTTGGCGTGAATGATGGCGCTTAAAATACCAAATACGAGCATCATGGTGCCCCCACCCAAGTCACCGATAAGGGTCAAGGGTGCCGTCGGCCGCTGCTCATGACTCCCGCCGGCCCACAGCGCGCCGGTCAGCGCAATATAGTTCGGGTCGTGGCCTGCAGCGTGCGACAGGGGGCCTGTTTGCCCCCAACCGGTCATGCGACCGTACACAAGCTTTGGGTTTCGAGCACAGCACACCTCAGGACCCAAGCCCAGTCGTTCCATGACGCCGGGCCTAAAGCCCTCAATCAGCACATCGGCATCGTCGATGATCCGTAAAAGCGCCTCGACGGCATCGGGATCTTTTAAATTTAAAGCAACGGACTGCTTACCGCGATTGAAGATCGCATACTTTGCAAATACCGCCGCCGCTTCTTTGTCCGGTACGGGCCGATCTATGACGGTCACCTGCGCACCCATGTCGGCCAACATCATGCCAGCACAAGGTCCCGGGCCAATCCCTGCAAGCTCTACCACTTTGATTCCGTTTAACGCACCTGCTGCCATGATGTACCCCTCGATTCGAAGGCACCGATGCTCGCACCAAGCGTCAACCGATGCAATGTGTCGTCACCAGTGAGCGAGCAATCTGCCACTCGGCTGCAAGCCCCATCACACCGAGCTGTTTGTGCATGAAGGACTTGCCGATTAGCACTTGGCCATCCGGCCCGCACGCGATATGTTCCGTGTAGTGTTTAAGCACAACGCGCGCCCACCGTCACGCAACCTGGGTTTTGCGACGTCGATTTTAAAAATACAAAATAACGAGGAAGCCTAATGACACCGACTGCCAGATCACTGAAAAAAATACTGTTTCTTCTGACTTGCGCCGCATCCATGGGAGCCGCGGCTGATGAATGCATGCCCTCCCCTTGGGGTGCTGATGATCAGATTGGTGCGGCTAACCGAATTACGACACAGCGCACAGCCACAGCTGCTCAGCTGGTCAAAAAAGGTGAAAGCCATCCACTGGGTATTGTGATCGAGCCCGGTATGCCCGCCTATCCGCCACGCTACACGCAACTTCAAGTCGTGCAGCCGCTCCAACAATTCAACGCCGACCTCGGTGTGGGCTGGGAGGCGAGCTCTAACGATGATGTGCTTCAGATGTGGCTGGGTACCGGACCACAGATCGATGGTCTGGGTCATATGGGTGAAGCGGGCGAGTTCTACAACTGCAACCAAGGCAAAGACTTCTCAGTCATTACGGGTCTGACGAAACTCGACATTAGCGGCATTCCCCCCCTTGTCGGGCGAGGCGTTCTGATCGACATGGCTAAACAGATGGGCGTCGCCCACTTGGCCGCGGGACAGCCTATTACTTCGGACGACATTAAGGCCGCAATGAAAGCCCAAAATATCGTCATTGGTGAAGGCGACATCGTGCTGTTGCACACAGGCTATACCGACGCGAAACTGCAGACCGAGCCGCAACTTTGGGCCGCCAGCATTCCCGGTATTACCAATGAGGCCGCTGTGTTTCTTGCGAGCTTGAAACCCACAGCCGTAGGGGCAGATACCTGGGGGCTAGGCGCCGTTCCTCCGCGCCCCGGCGACAAGATATTCTACGACCACGTTGTACTGCTTAAGCAAAACGGCATTTACATTCTTGAGACAATGAATACCGGTCGACTGGCTGAAGAGGCAGTGCACGAATTTATGTTTGTCTTGGGGCAAGCGCGACTCAAAGGCGCTGTTCAAATGATCATAAACCCAGTGGCGATGTGGTAAGTCAGACGCGACAAAACCGGATTGTTACTCACAAAAAGGGCAGCCTTGGCTGCCCTTTTTTTAGCAGAGCTTGCGCTCAGTCTGCCAGTAAATCTCTCCCTATAATGAGCTTCATGACCTCGCTGGTACCACCATAAATTCGCTGTACCCGCGCATCAGCGTACGCTCTGGCCACCGGGTACTCCCACATGTACCCATAGCCTCCGTGCATTTGTACGCACTGGTCTGTCACCTTCCCTTGAAGCTCGGTCGCCAGTAGTTTTGCCTTCGACGCCTCGACCGTCGACAGCTCTTTTTTGACCAACAGCTCGGCACATCGGTCAATGAACACGCGCATCACCGTCACCTCGGCTTCAAGTTCTGCAAGCTTGAACTGCGTGTGCTGAAAATCTGCAATTGTCTTGCCAAAGGCCGTGCGCTGCTTCACGTACTTTACGGTTTCCTGAATAACAGCTTCACAGGCGGCGACGGCAGACACTGCAATCGACAGACGCTCCTGCGGAAGCTCACGCATTAGGTAGATAAACCCCATACCGGCCTCACCTAAAAGGTTGTCTTTGGGGACCTTGACGTCGTTAAAAAACAACTCAGAGGTGTCCTGAGCTTTCATGCCCATCTTTTCAAGGTTTCGACCCCGCTCAAAGCCCGCCATACCGTCTTCAACAATTAATATACTAAAGGCCTTGGCGCCGGCTTTCGGGTCAGTGTCGGTCCGGCAGACAACAAGCACAATGTCCGCCTGTTGCCCACAGGTGATAAACGTCTTAGAACCATTGAGCAGGTAGTGATCGCCCTTGTCGACGGCGGTTGTTCTAATGCCTTGAAGATCTGACCCCGTCCCAGGTTCGGTCATGGCGATGGCGACGATGCACTCACCTGAAACACACTTCGGCAAAAATTTTTGCTTCTGAGCTTCGCTTCCAACGTTCTCAAGATAAGGCACCGTGACATCGTTGTGTAAGATAAAACCCACACCGGTAAGGCCCAAGCGCGACGCTTCTTCGCTGACCACCATGTTGTAACGAAAATCGGCTCCGACGCCGCCGTAGGCCTCCGACACACCCGGGCACAACATGCCCTGCGCACCCGCTTTGTTCCACAGTGAACGGTCGATCTGCCCATCCTTCTCCCATTGGACGTGTTGCTCGTACGCCTCCTCCAAAAAAAACTTACGAACAGCGTCTCTAAATACCTCGTGATCTGAGTCAAAAATGTGTCGTGGAATCATCTGCGTGTCATGCCCTCTTATCGTCGTAAACTGCGGCGAGGAATTATCTAAGTGAGTCCCTCGATTCTGCGAGGGAGTCTAGCGACTGCGTCCTCAAGAGGCCAACACGAAAAAAGCAGCGCGCCCGGCAGAAAGCCCGGTGGTCAGATCAATACGACACGAAGACTGAGCGACTGCGCGCTTTTGTTATCGGGCGCCCACGCTAGGCGTCGAGCGATTGGTGGCGATAGGCGAAGACCGGCATACACAGGAGATAGACCACACTCATGACGGTCAGTGTTTCCCAAGGGTAGATCAGCAGGCTGGCCATATGTGTAATCATCAGCGGCACCACGATGAACATGTAGGCCGATGGAATTTTAAATGACTTGAGTGAAACCGTGGGGACTTGGGAGACCGCTAAAAAGCCACAAAATATAAGATAGGCAGAGACGAGACCCGGCACTTCGGTCACCATTTCGACCTCTAAAAGATGCAAATAGACCGGTAGCAGCGTCAGCAAGGCAAGCGTTGGCGCAGGGACGCCTTCAAAGGTTTTGGCGATTTCCGCGTCATCGTGGGCATTAAATCGCGCCAAACGGTAGGCACAACACGCGGCCACAACCATGATCGCCACCCAGGTGAAGTCAACCCGGGTTGACTCGCTAAAGAGCGCTAAGTGCACAATCAAGCCCGGGGCGATGCCAAAGTTAAAAAAATCGGCCAAGGTGTCCAACTCTTTGCCGATGCGAGATGTCGAGTTAAGCGCACGCGCCACTCGACCGTCTAGACCATCTAAAATCATGGCCAGCACCAAAGCGATCACCGCAAGGTCAACGCGCCCGTCGAGCGCAAAGCGGACCGAGGTAAGTCCCACGCAGACCGCACCCAATGTCATAAAGTTAGGCAGCAACATCAGCGGTCGAATCCGACCTTTCGACTGAGTGAGGTCGCGATCAAGCGGTTCGGTCACTTGGAAATTCCTGTACGAGCGTCGGCCTGGTCTAAGTGTGCAAGAATCGTTTCACCGGCAACCGTCTTTTGACCTAAACACACTGCTGGACCCACGTCTTTTGGCAAATAAATATCCAGCCGACTACCGAAGCGAATCAAGCCAAAACGATCCCCCGCGGTCAACTCAGCGCCCTCATTTACAAAACAGACGATGCGACGTGCGACGAGACCGGCAATTTGCGTGATTCCGATTTTAATGCCGTCGGTCCGCGTAATGGTGATGGAATTACGCTCATTGTGTTCGCTGGCTTTATCCAGCGAGGCATTGAGGAATTTTCCATGGTGGTAGCTGACACTCGTTACCGTGCCATCAATACAGGCGCGATTGACGTGGCAGTTGAACACGTTCATGAACACCGAGACGCGCGTCAAGGGCTCGTCACCTAAACCCATTTCCGGCGGGGGCGTGACGTCTTGTATCAATGACACAACACCGTCGGCGGGCGAAATAACGAAACCCTCGCTCTGGGGAACAACCCGGGCGGGGTCTCGGAAAAAGTAGTAGCACCAAACCGTAAGACCCACCCCTATCCAGAATAAGGGGTCCCATATCAACCCCAAGACGAAGGTAGCGATTGCAAAAGACGCCACAAATTTTCGCCCTTCCGGGTGCATTGGAAGGATGACGGAATCCAGTAAATTCATTGTCTAACACACCTTTGTCAGTAGCTTGCAGAGCGCTCGGTAGTCGAGGCTGAGGGCGCAAGTATAAGAGGTCTGACAGAGGTGTCGAGGGAAGCTGCTCAAAACGGTGTGTGTAACGCGCGCAAAGTGTTACTCAGTTTCCCTTGCAAGCCTATACTTTCATAAAGGCGAGAATGTCGGCAACGAGTTCGTTAGGGACTTCCTCCTGAATGAAGTGTCCGGCCTCGGGATAAACTTTGTGAGCCTGTCCGCGTGAACCGGGTATGGCCCTCTGCAGTCGCGCTTTGGCGCCTTTGGACATCGGATCTTTGCCGCCAAACAATGTCAAAAATGGCTTTTCAAACGAGCCTAGTTTTTCGAGTGCCGCTCGGTTTCCCTGCGCGCTTGGGTTGTCCGGTGTCACGCCGATCAGTCCGGGAAACGTCAAAACTCCGGCTTGCTGTCGAAGCGTCGCAAACGGCGCAGTGTAGGCGGCCCATTCCTTTTCTGACAAAGGGCGCATTAGTACGCTGCCCATGGCTCGTCTAAAGGGAAATGCCCAAAAAAACCGCATAATGAGTTGCCACAACTTGAGCGCTTTATTGCCTTGTCCTGTCGGTAACCCGGTATTCGAGGCGATTACACGCGCAAATCGATCCGGGTAGTCGGCAACCAAGTGGAGTCCTATCGTTCCGCCCCAATCTTGACAAAAAAGCGTGATGTCATTCAGATCCGCGGCCTCGAGCCAGCGCGACATCCACTCCACGTGGCGCGCTTGGTTGTAGTCACTGCGTTTTGCTGGCTTGTCACTGCGCCCACAACCCACGAGATCGACTGCAATGACTCGGTTTCCCGCGGCCACTAAGCCGGGAATCATGAACCGGTAGAGGTACACCCAAGTGGGATTTCCATGCATTAATAATATCGGGGGAGCCTCTCGGGGGCCCTCGTCGACGAAATGGATACGAATCTTAGAACCGTCACTGTCGCTAATGGTGATGTAATGGGGTTCGAAAGCGTAGTCCGATAACCCCTGAAATCGCTCATCGGGCGTCCGTAATAACGTCATCATTGCTTGTCTTCCTCGGAGTCTTGTCTTTTGATACGCACTTTTAACGTCAGTTCTCACGCGCCACCGGTCGCCAGCACTTGCGTAATGGGTAATTTATTGACACTCTTTATGCCATATTAAAAATATTATGCAACTGATCAATACTCTTGGACAGCGCTTATGGAAAACCTCGCTTACTCACTCTCGCTCAACCTTCATGACTTTCGCGACGCTCGTCAGATCACCACATTTGAGGCGACTGAGAACGCAGTCTCGGACGGCGAAATTTTGGTCAAAGTCGATAAGCTCGCATTAACCGCGAACTCCATAAGCTACGGGCTGGCCGGAAAGTCTGGACTGATTCGCTACTTGGACATCTTTCCGGCAACCGAGGGACTTGCGAATCTACCGTGCTGGGGCTACGCCGACATCGTCGCGTCAAAGCACCCACAAATTGAGGCGGGCACGCGCATTTACGGCTTTTTCCCTATTGCCTCGCACGTCATCATGGCTCCGGGCGAGGCCAGCCGAAACGGCTTCACCGACACGAAACAATGTCGGACAGTGGTGCCGGCGTTTTATAACGAGTACGCGTTTACAAAAACGGAGCCCGGGTACGCACCCGAGTTCGAAGAAACGATAATGATGTTTCGGCCGCTTTTTGGCACCTCCTTCTTAATGCAGAGCTACTGCGAGGATCATCACTTTCACGGCGCCAGTCGTGTCATTGTAACCTCAGCCTCCGCCAAAACAGCCATGGGGTTTGGCTATCTGATGAAAAAGAATTTTGGCGGAAAAATCGAGACCATCGGTCTGACCTCAAGCCGAAATTTCGATTTTGTGACGCAACTCGACTGCTTCGACAGCGTCCTTTCTTACGACGACATTGCTCAAATCGCCAGCGACCCGACGACCCTTATTTTCGACGTCGCAGGTAATTCTCAAGTTGTCGCAGAGTTGCATCAAAAACTGGGTGAGACGATCTCGTATTCAGGCTCCGTCGGCAAAACACACTGGGATTCCAGCCGCTCTGATGGTGCTGCACGCCTACCGGGTGCAAAGCCTGTATTTTGGTCGGGGCCCGATCAAATTGGCGTTCTCCGAGAACGGCTTGGAATCAGTGCGATGTGGCAACAGATGGGTCATGCCATGGCCGATTTCATGATCTCTGCACACCAGTGGATCGAGATGAAGGAAGCCTGCGGCCCAGAACCCATGACGCTCAAGATTCGCAGCATGCTCGACGCCGAAGTTGGGGCCCATGAAGGTGTGATTTTAAGACCCTGAGGATCATCATAATGATTATCAAAACCCTAAAGGTCGTGATGCTGTCCCTGCTGTTACTAGCGCTCTTCGTGTTTACATTGGCTTATTTGTCGCCCAGACCGCCCCTCACCACCGACCCCGTGACGCTCGCGGGCGATGGGTCAACCTACAATTACTGTGAACTTCCCAAGCTCGATAACAGCGGACTAATGGCGGCGGAAATTCCAAAGGGCAACACCCCGGACTGCGCCTATTCGCAGTTTCCATTACCGGTACTGCGCGAATGCACCGAACCGCTTACCAAGGGTGCGGATGACATTCGTGGCTTGTGGCGGGCTGTGACGGGTGCACGAACCGGTCACGTGGAGCGCGTCGAACAGTGCGGAGAGCGCACCGTGATCACGTCGTCAGGAATTATTCACGACTACGGTCCGAACAGCACCGCAGGCTTAAATACAAATGATACCGAGGGAAATGTGCTCTTTACTGCCGGCGAGCGCGCGTTTTGCATGCGCACCTCAGCATCGATGATTTGGGAAAGTAACCAGCTTAACTTTTACGTGTTTGGTTGGGGGCCCAAGGTCGTCAGTCGTTATCGAGAGGGCGAATATCTGGTTTGGGAGTACGCCGACGGCAGTGTCAACAAGATGGAGCGACTGTGTGAGCTGCCCCAAGAGCACAAAGTACCCCGAGCAAGGGGCAGGCGTTTCAAGTTGTTCTAGCGAGTGTTCACGCCCGTGACAGTAACGCCTGGCGAACCAATGGAAGCTGGTCGTTCCCAAAATACAATCGGTCCTCGTTTACAATCATAGTCGGCGAACCAAACGCACCTTTGGCAATGGCCTCTTCAGTGTTCGCTCGAAGCCGGTCCTTAACGACTTGCTCGCTGGCGCGATCGACTAAACGCTCCCCGTCAATACCCAGCGTGTTAGCCACATCGGCGACAACCGATGAGTCGTCAATGTCCCTGCCGTGCGTAAAATAGGCCTTAAACATGGCGTGGGAAAACGCATAGAGCGTGTCTTGATCGTTCTCAAGTGCACAACAGGCCCTCATCGCCAGTACAGACTTGATGGGGTGGTGCTCGGTGGGAAATTTAAGAGGGAGATCTGCCAAAGCGGCCCACTCGTGAAGCCACGTAAACGTATGAATGACCTTCGGGTCGGTTGGGTTGGATCGCGCCGCGTAGACGCCCTGATTGACCGCATTAAAAACGCCGCCAACAAGGAAGGGACGCCAGACCACACTGGCCTGAGTTTCCTCAATGATCGACTGGATATTGTTAAATGCCAGATAAGTCCAGGGGGAGGATAAATCATAAAAAAAGGTAAGCTTAGCCACCACACAGTCCTCGTCAATTCACTCTGTCTCATCATCCTCCTAGCTGCCCTCTCGCGATGCAAGCCTTCCGCCCGATTTGACCTATTTTTCCGTGGCCTAAAGCACCCAACGCGCCGACTCAGTGGTAAACTGCCGGCTTTAAAGACGCATTAAAATAAAGAGGTCTGCATGTTAAAAGTACACGGCGTACACGGCTCACCATTTGTCCGAAAAGTTCTTATCGTCCTTGAAATGAAGGGTATCCCCTACGAAATTGTTACCCAAATGCCGTTCACGGGTGATGCAAAGTACAAAGCGCTAAACCCACTTGGAAAAATCCCAACGCTTGTCGATGGTGAGTTAACGCTGGGTGACTCAAAGGTGATCTGTCGATACCTAGAATCGGCTTATCCCAACGTTGCGGTTTATCCGGCGCAAGTGGGCGATAGAGCCATGGCCGACTGGTATGACGACTTTGCTTCAGGCGCTGTTGCAGATCTTGCCGCGGGGATCTTTTTTCAGCGATACATGCGACCAAGAGCGTTCAAGCAAGAGCCCGACGAGGCGCTGATTTCAACGATTATCGAAAAGAAGTTACCGCCTTTACTTGACTACCTTGAAGGCCAGCTTCCTGAGACTGGTTATCTGTTTGGCCACTTTACGCTTGCAGATTTAACGATTGTGAGTCCGTTTATCAACGCCGGCTATGCGGGCTACCACGTCTCGGCAGACACGTGGCCGAAGTTGGCCGCGCTCATTGCTCGAGTGCGAGACGAACCCGCCGTCGTCACAATTCTCGACAAGGAAGCCAAGGCCCTTGGCTTGGGCTGAGCGGGTCCCAAACGTTATTGGGAACGATGGTGGCGCCGGATTTCCTGCGCCACAAGCCAAAGACGGTCTTGTCCCCAGATCTCAAGTTGGACGTCGCCGTTTGCATCAATAAGCCGGTAACTGGGGACCCCCCACAGGCCGCCGTCATACATTGACAGTCGATTGGCTTCGAGCAGCCCTTCCCAGCCGGTGTCGCCCATGTGTTCTTTCGCCTCATGCCAACTCAACCCTGCCGACTCGACCACCCGTCTTAAGCCGCGACTGGTATTGGTATTAACACCCATCGAAAACGCGTGCCTGAGAAAGCTCGAGAGCAAGTCAGCGCCCTTACCCTGACTGTCAGCCCACGGATAGAGCGAATAACAGCGCCGAACAGGCTCGCCTATCGGGTCAAAAAAGTTGCCGTAGGGCACACCACGCCGACGCGCTTCGCGTGCAGTGTCGGAAAAAATATAAGTGCCTTTTTCCCGGGTGGCTGGAACACCCCGCATGACCATCGGCAACACCGGCCTAAGACGGAATGTGACGCCTGATTGCGCGGCCAAGGCGACTGTTTCATCAAAGACGATCGAGGTGTAAGGACTACGAAGCGAGGGGAAAAACTCAAGCGTCAGGGCGCTCGCATTCTCAACACCGCCTAGGTCGATCACTGGACACGGCGCAACAGCCGGTTCATTCGGCTCACTGTCCACACCCAGCGCAGCCAAGCGACTTTCTAGATAGTGAAGCCTGTCGACACCCCAGTACCACTCACCTTCGTAATAAAACATCCCGCCCGAGTAGTGCTTAAGCACAGTACGTCGCTGGGTCCCGGTATCAAGTGCAGCCTGAGTCGCAGGCGTGTCAGCCTCACCGTGTTCCTCTGCCAAGGCTCTGAGTGCCCCTAAGTCATCTGCCCATAGCGCCTGACTGACAGCGGACACAAGGCCCGGCATTAAGTTGTGAGCCGAGGCGGCAAGAATCGATGACGCGAGGTCGATCAGTGACTGTGCAGGTGATTGGGCGCCCGTGGGAAAGTCCGTGCCGTATTGCGGCGCGATGAGTCCGGCATCATAGCGCGACAAAGCCAGCAGCAGCGCAGCGTCTGGGGCGTTATTACCCTCGGGCCCTCTAACAATATGACACTTCAACTCGACACTGTATCGCGCGGCAAACTGCTCTAAGACTTGGCTGGCAAGGTGGCTGTAACCGTCGGCCACCTGATGGAAGTACTCGACAACGTGCGCTCTACCCGAGCGCTGTCGGGCGTTTTCCGCTTTACGCCGCCGCGACACCAGGCGCACTTCGCTGTGCGTGTGTGTCACGACCTTGGACATGATTCGCCGGAAAATGGGCGAGGGATCCATGGTTGCCGCCCCACCCTGATCTTTAAACTGCTCTGCCATAGTCGCTATACCTTCGTTTCACGAGCTGTATTGCTAACGCTGCCTAATTTACTGGAGACCTAAGTCACTGGAGACCTAAGTCACTGGAGATCTAAGCCACTGAAGACCTGGGCCACTTGAAACCTCGGCCACTTGCCCCCTTTGCTGCTTGAGACCCAATCCGCCTGAGACTTAAGCACCTTGAGACGACAACAACCGCCTACACCCAAACCTCGAGGTGATTCACCCGCGCGACTTTGTGTGTCGTTGTGAGCGAGAGAATTTCGGACAAGCCGGCGTCAGCCAACACGCTGTCCAACTGCGCTTGCTCAGTTGTCGTGGCCGCGGCATAGGCGTCCTGAACACGCTGTAAAAGGAAAAATCGGTAAGGCATGACGGCTGTTTCGATCGTCGTGTCACGCCAGCTAAACGCGCACATTCCGATGGCACGACCTTTAAACGATCCGCCGTTAGCGCCTTCTAAAACGCCGGGGCGACTGGCGATCCATTCGTTGGCAAAGTGCACATGCGCGCGTATTTCAGGAAGGTATTCCTCGGCGATATACCGCAAAAGTGCGGTCAACGTAGCGGGCAGCTCATCGGGTGAGACAAGATTGGGATCGTGTCTGTGTTCTACCCACTTTTCCTCACGCGAATTCATTCTCTCAACCCAGCGACCTACGGCAGGCGCCTGTTGGTGCATCAATCGGAGTGGTGCAGGGTCGCGATTAAGGTGTGCAAACAAAGGCCCGATAAAACCATAGTCCGCAATCGTTGCCTGCCCCCCCAACAGAAACGGGTGCCACCTTAGATGTGCGGAAAAAAGTGCGAGGAACTCCTGATAACTCTGCTCGACCAGGGCAAACGTTTCGGGCGTCACGCCAAAAGACACCGCAGCTTTGCGCATACGACCACTCGAAAAATCGAACGTTGCACCCCGCTCCTCATCCGACGCACCAACGGGTGCTAACGCACTGCTGAACTCGTTTCGAATAAACGCCATGTTCTCATCGTCAAAATTCCAACGATAATGCATAGCAGGTCTCAACAGGCCCTCGCCTCCAAAGAGCTCGAGCAGGTAGGCGATCGCCTTGAGGACGCCAGACTCAGGAAATGCCGACGCCTCTTTACCAAATTCGACGTCGAGCTCGTCGATGATGTTCGCCCCGTCCTGTATAAGACGCCCATCAGGGCACTCAACGACCGGCAAAATAAAGCGACCGACTGCCGGTGCGACACGCTCGCTAAACTCGGGATGATTAACGCCGTACTCTACAAAGGGAACGCCGCGCTTAATCAAGTAGCTGCGGGCCTTAGCCGTATACAACGAGGCTGGCATGCCCCATAAAATATAGTGTTTCAAAGGCGTACTCCTTTTAAATTGACTGGCGTTGCATCGCGGTCTGACCGAGTATTGGCCCGATTAGTTCGGTGTGTACACGTATTCATCGCCATCGACAAATGGCTGATCAACCGTTTTATCGACCAAAATGGCGGAGTCCATAGCCGGCGCGTACAGCGGCCCCACTGAGTCAGCATTGTGTTCTTTGAGTAAGCGCTCCAGCTGGGCAACGACGTCAAGCCTTGTGGTTGCCAGGTTGACCTGCTCTGTTGGATCCGTTGCCAAGTCGAACAACCACACTTTTTTACCGTCGGTCCGTCGTTCATTGACTTGGAGTTTCCAATCGTTGTGGCGCACAACTTGGTAGTGTCCGTTTTGCCAAAACAGCGTATCACGCGTCCACTCACTATCGCCCTGACCCTTTGCTAGTTCCAGCAGTGGCACACCGTCTATCGCCACAGTCTCAGGAATGACGGCTCCGGTTGCGGCGGCTATCGTGGGCATGACGTCAATGTGCGCTGTCGGTGTCTCTACCACAGTGCCCGCGGCAAGTTTCGCGGGCCACTTCATAAACAGTGGCACGCGTATCCCACCTTCAAACATCGTTATTTTCCAACCTCGGAAAGGCTGATTGACACCCGGAAGCCCAAGATACCCAGCGCCACCATTGTCACTGGTGAAAACGACCATCGTATTATCGGCAATGCCCTCTTCCTCCAAGGTGTCCAGTATCCGGCTCACACTGCGATCTACCGCGCGAATCATCGCCGCATAGACGCGCTTCCGATGCGGCCTGATATCACCTACTGCCTCGTAGTCAGCCCGAGTGGCCTGCAGAGGTGTATGCGGTCCCCAATGCGCCAAGTAGAGAAAAAAGGGTCTGTCTTTGTTGTTGCGAATGACCTTAATGCTTTCGTCGGTCCAGTAGTCTGTCAAATAGCCGCCCGGCTCAAACACGTCGCCGGACGTCGTATTAAAACTTGCCGCATAACGCATCGCCGCCCAAAGGAAACGATCAATGGGGTCAAAATCGAGCTTCGCATTGACCACATCTGGATGGTCTTCAGGAAGGTAAAGACCACTGGTCATGAGCAGGCTGTCGTCGAAGCCTTGGGCATTGGGCCCCATGCCATTTTCTCTTCCCAAGTGCCACTTGCCGATGTGCGCGGTGTAATAGTCGCTGTCGCGGAGCACCTCGGCAATGGTTAACTCGCCGGTCAGTAAGCCCTTCTCCTCGTAGCTGGGGTGTGCGCTTTCAACGTCGGCGTCGTAATACGAAGGCGGGGTAGATGAAGTTTCAACGGTCGAGGCGACGGTCGAGACCGCTCGGGCCATACCGGCAGGTGTGGGTGTAAATTCAAACCCTGTTCGAGTGGGGTAGCGCCCCGTCATCAACATGGCGCGCGAAGGCGCACAAGTGCTTGCCCCGGAATAAGCTTGTGAGAAGACCACTCCCTCTTCCGCCAGTCGGTCGATACCGGGCGTTTTAAAACCCTCGGTCACGCCTCCACCAAAAGTCGAGATGTCGTTGTAGCCCAGATCGTCGGCGACGATTAGGATGATATTGGGAGGACGATTCTCTGTCTCGGGCGTTACTGATCCGCCTGAAACTTCCCAAGGAATCGCACGATTAGGCGCAATTTCGTCGTACCGCTGATCGGTCATCACCTGAACGGCAGCCAGTACAAGATTGCCACGCTGAAACCACAACACAGCCAACGCAATAGCCAGTACAGCCAAGACTGTCAGCAGTCTCTTCTTCATGGTTTTACCGATCCATTCTTTTTCTAATCGTCGGATTAAAGATATGGCATATTTTATGCCATATCAACAAAAACCAATGGCTACCGGAAAACGAGCGGAGCACGAACTCAGCGGTTCAAAAGGAGGTTGAGTACCCTAAGAACAATCGTACGGCCTTCTTCAAGGGAAACACCTTGATGCTCTCGAAGGCGATGCCAAAGCTCAAATGACAACTGGGACTGCAAAAGCGTGCGATCAATCGCCGACAACTCAAGCACTTCAGGAATCCAGGCCTCGATATTGGCCTTGGACCATCGCTGATGCTTCGCATAGTTCGCTTTGATGTGGTCTGAGCGCCATCTCAGGCTTTGTGTCGTCATCAGCAGCATCTTATTCGCTTCGAACGCTGACGAATAAGTCTCGACCAACGACGTCAAGCGGTCCTCGAGCCGCCCCTCTCTGACCCCGCCACTGAACGATCCGATCGCGGCTTGCACCGTTTGCTCATCGACCGCCGCAAACAGCTCCTCCATGTCCTCAAACTGCCGAAAAAACGACCGAATCCCGACGCCTGCCTCCTCCGAGATCTGCTTCGCTGTAGGCGCGAAGTTACCTCCCAGAATGAGCGACAAGGCCGCGTCGATCATCGCCTGACGACTCCGCTCTGTGCGTCGCCGTCGTCCGTCGGATAGTTGTGTAATTGTGGTCATGGTCTGTCGCTAAGAACTCAATGGAAGCGCATGTTTTACCACAACTCTGTGATCAGAGCATGTCACGAGTAACGTGCGTGCCGCCCCAATGAGGTAAATGCAAGTAGGTTTAGGTTCGTGGTTTTTGCTGAATGGATAGCCATAGACGTGGGCGCGGACATCGCCGCAAGCACACCGACGCCTGCGACAACGCATTTACTCACCATTTCATAACTCGCACGGCTACTCACCAAAACGAAGCCCTCAGGTGTATTGAGACTGTGCCATCCCAATAACTTATCCAGTGCATTGTGCCGACCGACGTCCTCTCGAATGGCCATTAGATCGCCGTCCCAAGAGCACCAGGCCGCCGCATGCGCGCCAGCGGTCTGTAAGGACAATGTTTGTGCCGGCCTAAACTGGGAAATAGCCCGATCAAGTGCGGCTTGCGACGGCACCCGCGTTTCAGGCAATACCTTCAGGGGACGCATTATCTGGTCGATAGACTCAAGACCGCAGAGCCCACAGCCACTGGGGCCGGCCATCGATCGGCGACGCTCCTTCAAACGATGCGCTGCCTGGGACGCTATCTTTGCATCGAGCTCGATCCCCGTCGGATTGACAACATAGTCGATGTCATAGATCTCACGCGCCTGCTCGACCACGCCCTCAGTGATGGCAAAGCCTCTTATAAAGTCGTCTAGGTCGGCCGGCGTGGCCATCATAACGGCATACGAAATACCGTTAAAAGCCAGCGCTATTGGCGTTTCGACAATGACCTGGTCGCTATCGCCTACCGGCTGCTCACCCTGAAAAACAGAGCGCGCTACCGCCACTGTAGGGCGCAGGTCCTCCTCAGCGTCACCGTCACCATCTAATTCAGGGTCACCCAACGACGGCTTCCTCGACCAATTGCTTTTGTTTTTTATCAAAACTTTGCTGACGCGCTTGCCACTCCGACGGCTGACTCACGCGCATAGCCTCTACCGCGGTCACCTTGTACTCGGGGCAATTCGTCGCCCAGTCCGAGTTGTCTGTGGTAATGACGTTGGCACCCGATACCGGATGGTGAAAGGTGGTGTAGACGACGCCAGGACGCACACGATTGGACAATCGGGCACGGAGCACTGTGTCACCAATGCGACTGGCAATACCGACCCAGTCGCCCTCCGTGATCCCTCTCGACTCGGCATCTTCAGGGTGAATTTCGAGCACATCCTCCGCGTGCCATGTTGAATTTTCTGTGCGACGTGTCTGTGCGCCGACGTTGTATTGACTCAGAATTCGTCCGGTGGTCATGATGAGTGGGAACCGTCGGGTGCACCGCTCCGCCGTCGGGACATACTCAGTCACCACAAACTGACCCAGACCGCGCGTAAACGAGGTTTCATGCATTGTCGGTGTACCCTCTGACGCAGCGTCAATACAGGGCCACTGAACACTGCCCAACCG
>DGPO01000092.1:0-1226 GCA_002390485.1 Halieaceae bacterium UBA4438
TGAAGATCAATCGGGACACCAAGATTCAACGTGTCACGGAACGTCAGGTTGTAGTCGATACCACGCGCACGCTCTAAGTCTCGGTTAAGGAACCCAAGGTCCATAAGCTGAATTCGTGGGTCTGTGGGGTCCGAGAAGTCACGTTGAATACGATCACAGAATACGCTGCTGCCAGTACCTGCTTCGTCGTAGTAACAGTCTGAAATAATGTAGCCCGTTGAAGGCTCGATGACTGTGTTTTCAACTTTTACCGAGTAGTAAGTCATGCCGATTGCAAGATCAAACTTGTTGCTGAAGTCTTGCTCATAGGCAAATCCATACGAGAACGACTCTGACTCTTCGGGGTCCAGAGTCAGGCTTCCACCTGTCTGAACTTCGGTGCTGAAGGTGTTGAAGCCGGCGTTGTTAGCAAGCGTTGGATCAACACCCGTTGCTAAACAGTTGGCTAAGACTTCAGGATCGCGCTGATCACGCTCAGCAATATACGCACCTTCGTTAGCATCACCTAGCCCACCAAGTGCAGATTCAGGGATGTAGCACGGGTCAGAAACGTTTGTGAATCCCGTTGCGCCCAAGAGGAACAATTCGCGGTTGTTAGGCGCGCGGAAAGCGGTACCCCAAGTTGCGCGTAACAGGAACGGTTCAGTCGGGCGATAGCCAACCTTGACGGATGCTGTTTCGTTTTCACCGTAGAATTCATGGTCGGTAATTCGACCGGATAAATTCATAGTCAGTTCTTTCAGCAAAGGCTTGTCGGCGATCAGAGGAAGCTGAACTTCAGCAAAAACCTCTGAAATATCGACTTCACCAAAGGCGCCTTTATCTGAGAAGAAACCCCAGAACAAACCGTCGCGAGCAACGTCGTCAGGATTGGACTGAATGTCATCGATACGGTGTTCGAAACCAATCGCGAGCTGCGCCATTTCACCGCCAGGCATTTCGAAGATATCGCCATCGAGGACCAAGCTGAACAGGGTTTGCTCATAGACAGTGTTGAAATCACGCGAGTCGAACAAGTAATCACGCTCTGCCTGCGTTGCAAAGTCACCGACGACCGTGCCCACAGGATAGAGTGAAGGTGCGTACATATTCACTGGCACACAACCGGCAGTATCTGCCGCTAATGTGGCGCCAAGGTTGTTCTCGCATGGCGTATTGGTTGACGAGTAGTCGCCCAACGCAAGCTCAAGTCGGTCTTCTCGAATGCCTAAACGCGATGCATCGCC
>DGPO01000092.1:1357-57812 GCA_002390485.1 Halieaceae bacterium UBA4438
CCAAATGTTGCTGGGCTACAGAAAGCGGCTGGAACGCCAAAGCAGTTTGCGAGGTCCAAATAGTAGTTGGCAAAGTTCTGAACAATGCTTGGATTGGTGAAGTACGCATCCTGCGCCAGACCACAATCCACGCCATTTTCAGCGTCTGGGTTGCACAGGTTGTAAGGGTTCAGTGCAGGTACAAACGGGAACAACTGACCTTCACGCCCTTGTTGGTCGTACTCTTGCATGTTGTACATCGCCTCGAAGTACGGCGTGATGTTCATGTCGCCGTCCAAGGTCATTTCCCCGTACGCCATCATGTTCAAGTACTTCTGAGGTGCGATCAGATCGGCAGCAAGGTCCCGTGGGGAACCGTTGAGGTTATAGTCGTTGAAGTTGATGTCTCCAATTCCGTCACCGTTACCGTCTGCGGCCAGTCCCGTGTAGGGGTCGCCTGACTCACTAAAGTTACCCCAGCCACCGTTCGAGGTTCCCGGCGTGTAGTAAACAGAGCCCGCAGTAGGGACGATTGTTCGTCCCGCAAGAGACAATGATGAGCACTGACCTACGTCGGGATAGCCGATATTTTGGTAGTACTGGTCTTGTCGACGAATTTCGCCGCTCTGTGTGATCTCAACGTTACCCGTGCACTCGTTAGTCCACGGACGGTCCGCGTATCGCGTACGGTCGATGTCAGTGTACTCGACACCAATACCAAACGAGCCCTTGTCTGTGTTGAAGCCCCAGGCCGCACCGATGGTGGCGTTGTCGCCACCTGCTCGATCGTACTGCCCTGAGAATACTTCAAGTTGCAGACCATCGAAGTCTTTCTTGGTGATGATGTTAGTAGCGCCTGCAATTGCGTCTGAACCGTAAATTGACGACGCCGCGTCAAGCAGGTTCTCGTAACGCTGAATCATCAGTCTGGGTACCAGGTTGACGCTGGGTGAGGAGGGAGCACCCTCAACACCGCTGGGAGAGAGCCTTCGGCCGTTCATCAGCAGTAGCGTTCTGTTTGCACCTAAACCACGCAAACTCACTGTGCTTGAACCTGGACCGTTATCCAAAACGAAACCGTTAAACGACAGATCGATCTGCTGACCACCGGCGTTCGTTGAGTTCTGTAGAATTTCATCGGCGTTAATCAGGCCGACTTCTCTTTGGAATTCTGCGTCAATAATTTGTAACGGCGAAATGCTGGTGTAGGTCGAGCTTCGCAGACGCGAACCTGTGACTACTACCTCTTCGACGGGACCGAGGTTGGCTTCAGCGCTTTCCTCAGCTACCGCTTCTATGGTTGTCGACTCTAACGCTTCTTCTTGGGCCAAGACTGTCTGGGCTGACAGCATTGTTCCCAACAAGGTTAGGGCCGCTAAGGGCTTCAATTTGAACATCGTGGCTCATCTCCTGTTTTTGTTGTGGCAAGGTCTGCCGACATTATTGCGCCGGTCATACTTTGACCCAGTGTCTGTGTAGCAAAAGACGCTGTAAATTGAAACCCAATAAGGTTTTTTTTTGGTTTATTTCCGGAATTAAACCAAAACTTTTTACACGCTCAGCTTGAGGCCAATTCCACTAAAGCTCGGGAATTATTGTTTTTGCGAACGACGGCGAAATGCCCTCTGAGCAATTTCTCAAATATACGCTAAGACTGACGGTGCATGAGTGGCACAGTTGGGCTGCATAATAGTGTTCCATCGACGAGTGCCGTGGCTACTGCGTCGCGTGACTCGACAGCAGTGGTCGCCACCTGATCACCTTCTTAATGCTTAAAGCGCGTTCTGTGAAGGCTGGCTGAGAATGTTTGTCAGTACTAGGGGCTTGTTGGCCCGATTTCGTGTTTAGTCATTAACACAGATGTTGGCCGAAGTACGCCACGACACCGTCGAGAGCGTCGCGGGTCGGGTGTCCAGCTTCATCGACGAAATCTAGAGTCAGGACCGAATGCCCCTTACCGGGCAGAGTGACTTCTTTGACTCGCGTCGTTCCGTCATCATTGAATGCTCGTTTGATGCACTCTGACTTTGCCGCGGTACACAGCGGGTCGCCCTCAAATCTTAAAACCTGCATAGGGCCTTTGGCATCCAACGCGGCACGACTGTGCGCCACCGCTTCGGGCGTCATGTGCAGAGCGCCTTGCGTAAAAAAGGGCATCGCGGGTTGAGAGGCAACGGCGGCTAAAACACTGTCGTCCCCGATTAAGCTGATCGCAAAGTTACCGGTCAAGCACATGCCAATAACGCCCACACCCGCGCATTTACGCTCATCTCGCACCTCTCGGCAGAGCGCCCTCAGCCAGTCGACAATAGGGCTTGATCGGTCGCTGGCAAGCAGTCGAAATTCTTTCCTGAGGCACATGACTCGCACGAGATTACCCGCAATCGAGGTCTTTCCAACGGGGCCAAAAAGGTGGGGTAAAATAACTTCAAATCCCGCACAAATGAGTCGATCGGCCAGAGCCAAGGTTTCTTGGCCAATGCCGGGAAGCTCTTGAATGAGCACAACCGGCGCACCGGATCCGCGTCGAAAGACGGTATGACAAATGTCGTGGCCCTCTGAGGTTGTGGCCCTAAAGGTCTCTTTTTCAAATGCCGAGATTTGGGGTGTTGAGGAGGTCATAGCGTCTCTTTGAGGACGGCACGCGTTGGTGATTCGCCCCGAGGCCGTTTAACGCGGTAACGCGCTGTTTTCATCGCCAGAGAATCCGCGCTGTGCGCATTCGACAGCGCGAATCACTGACCATAAGGGGCGTCGTCGTTGCCGGCCATTAAGCCCGAACAATCACCTTCATTTTTGTGTAGCCCTTGACGAAGCTTGAAATATTGCGCGAAGGCTCACCCACTACTTCCACGCGAGAGAATCGCTTTAACATTTCGTCCCATAAGATTTGCAGTTGAAGCTCTGCGAGTCGATTACCGAAGCAACGGTGGATGCCGAACCCAAACGACACATGGTTGCGCGCGTTTGAACGCTCGAAGTCCAGGGCATTCGGATTGTCAAACTTGCGCTCGTCTCGGTTGCCCGAAACATACCACATGGCAACCTTGTCCCCTTTTTTAATGGTCTTACCGTGCATTTCCACGTCTTCAAGCGCCGTGCGCCGCATGTAGGCAAGAGGGGTCTGCCAGCGGATTATTTCAGCCACTGTGTTAGGGATCAGGTCGCGGTTCGCCTTTACTTTTTCCCACTGCTCTGGGAACAAGTGTGACCCGTAAATCGATGCCGACATTGAGTTTCGTGTTGTGTCGTTGCCGCCCACAATGAGGAGAATCAAGTTACCAAGATACTCGGTCGCATCCATGTCGCTTGTGTTTTCACCGTTGGCCAACATCGTAATAAGGTCGTGTCCACTGCCACCCTTACGTTGGTGCCAGAGGCCCATGAAATATTCAACACACTCTGTGAGTTCAGCCCGTCGTTGTTCTTCGCTCTCGACAATGCCGGTCTCGGGGCCAGCAGTCGCGACGTCCGACCAACGCGTGAGCTTGCGACGATCCTCGAGAGGAAAATCGAACAGGGTGGCGAGCATCATGGTAGTGAGCTCGATAGAGACGGTGTCGACCCAATCGAACTCTTCGTCAATGGGGACTGAATCAAGCACGTATTGGGTTCTTTCTCGAATCAGTTCGGACATTTTGGACAAACTGGGTGAGGCCACAATGGGGGCGACGGTTTGCCTCTGAACTGCGTGTTTGGGCTGATCCATGGCGATGAACATGGGCAGCGGAAAATCTTCCGCTGGATTTGGAAGTACGATCGCCGGTTCAGAAGAGAATCGTTTGTGATCAGTATCGATCGCCATAATGTCTTCATGACGCGTCACCGACCAATAGCCGCCAATGGGCTCTATGTCGTCTGGCCGCTCTGGGGACATCCAACCTTCTTTACAGAAATGCAGGGGATCTTCATTTCTGAGGCGCTCAAAAATAGCCCACATCTCTTGTGTGGGCCAGCGCAATGGGTTTGATGGATCTAGGTCCGCCAGCGGCGTGCTGTAGGCGTAATCGTGGCCGGGCAATTTAGCCGTTTTAATCGCTTGATTCATGGGTATCTCCTGACTGCGCTTTGACTGCGTTAGATCTCTCAAAGCACGTTTTTTATAATTTTCTATCGTGTCGTCGTCGCACTCAACAATAGGCGATAGTGCGCGACAGTCAACCTTTTGATACAGAAATTAAGAGCCGTTCGTTCGTTAGTTTTCAGTGCAGACGAGCGTATCGATCACTACGTCAACGGTTACTGTCAGATGATCAATGCGCTCAAGGTTGCTCTGGCCCTGCATCGAGGTTTTGAACATATGAGGGGTCATTAGCAGCAGGTCTTTAAGCGATTGGTGTTCAAGCTCAACGTTGAAGGCCAGTTGTTCGCTTGACAATGTATGGAGTGAGGACGGGTACGTGTCTGCGTTCGGCATTTGGTGAACTTGTGGGTAAATCAACCTGCGAAGCTCAATCAGGTGCTGTGGCGCAGGCGTGACTCGAATGAGTCGCCCACCCGGCGCAAGTATGCGCTCAAATGACGCATAGTCAGGGAAGCCGAACATGTCGAGTACAATATCGACGCTTGAATCGGCGAGTGGAATATTTTTATTACTCGCGACCATCCACGTGCCATGGCACCGCCGAGCAGCGCGTTGCACGGCCCATTTTGAAATGTCAAAGCCGATGATATTTAGCGGGTCTCGGTGGTGCTCCGTGAGATAGTGTAGGTAGTATCCTTCGCCACACCCCGCGTCTAAAATTGTTACTGGCGACTTTGCAGCTTGCGACTTTGCGGCTTGCGACACACTGCGCATCACCGATTTGGCAATGGGCTCGTAGAAGCCCGCCGACAAAAACGATTGTCGAGCCGACACCATGTCCTTTGAGTCACCCGGATTCAGAGAGCGTTTGTGCTGAACACTGAGTAAATTGGCATATCCCTGCTTGCCAATGTCATACCGATGGCCGCTCTCGCAGATGAGCGAGCCGTCCTCCAGTACTAATGGCATTGCGTCCAAGGGGCAACGCAAAGCCGGATGGGTTAGAAACGCCATATTAAGTCTGGACCCTCGCAGTGGCTTAAGTGCGCTGCCACGGCCGGCATGATGTGTCGCTCAGTGCGAGCACGCCTTGGCGCACTGCCATCGAGTGTCATGACGGACTCAGCTGACCCGTTGCACTTCGAAGAATATTGACGCCGCAAAGTGAGGCAACGATCAGTGAGATGCCAATGAGTGCCTCGGCCATACTGACGCCAAAGGCTATTTCGGGCGTGTAAGAGCAGATATTTCTAACTTCAAAGAGTGACGGAAACCAGCGATCCACCGCAAACCAGTCGGGCATGCCTAGGGAGAATTCACAGCTGCCATCACCTCGAAAGTTTTCGATTTCGTATAGGTAGAACGAACGCTCACCCAGACCTACCGCACAGATTAGCAGCGCGGCGTTTCCAGCGGTATAGAGTCCTCGCGCATGCGGTAGTAAAGACATCAGTAAACCCACGAGTGCAATGGCCACGACCCACAAGCGCGCCTGAATACAGACTTGGCAGGGTTCTTCACTGAGTGCGTACTGCCAGTACAGCGCGGCGGCAAAAAGACTCGTACCTAATAGGGCCACACCCCACCAAAAGCCCTTGGCCTCAAGGAACAAGGTCAGACGATTAAGGCGGCGCATGGTGTTCTCCCCAGCAAGACTTCAACACATTATCGCAAGCGTTCGGCGACGCCCATCATCACGCTGGCTGCCGACTGCCCTGTCTCCTTTACCGACAAGTTTTTCGCCAACTGCTCAAGCTTTCGCGCAGCTCGCCAATTGGACTCGCCTGCATCGAAGGTTTTCGAGACGCTCTTGAGTAGTTGCGATGCATCAGCAATGGTGTCAGCGGATTCAGGTGTCTTGCGCGCCATTTGATCAAGGAGCGCTAATGCCACCGTCGGATGGTCCGGCCATTCGACTGGAAATTGCTGCTGCGGATTGAATACGCCGTTGACGTCGGCAAGGCCTGCCGCCGCAATCTCGTTAGCGGTGATGTGTTCGCTGGCATCCAGCGAGAGGACATCAAGGCCGCGAATGATTTCTGTGCCGTAAATATGGTTACCGTACCAGTAGGTTGACCAGAATCCGCCCGTGACGAGCTCTTCGTCATCAATGGGGCCACGATCGAAATAGGCAATTTCCATCGGATTTGTGGAGTCCGTAAAGTCGATCACAGAAATACCGCCTTGGTACCACGCCTGTACGAAAATATCCCGCCCTGGAACCGGTACGATCGATCCGTTATGCGCCACACAGTTTTCAAATTCACGCTGTGGTGCCGGCATTTTAAAATGACTTCGGTGCTCGAGTTTGCCTTCGACGATGTCATAAATGGCATCGGCACCCCAGTTGAGTGGGTCGAATGCGCGGCATCGCGCTCGACCGCCGCCACCCCATTCGTCAGTGAATACGATCTTAGTGCCGTCATTATTAAACGTGGCTGAGTGCCAGTAGGCGAAGCCCGGGTCCGCGACGGCATCAATCCGCTGAGGGTCCAGTGGGTCAGTAATATCAAATAGAATTCCGTTGCCTGAGCACGCGCCCGCTGCAATGTTCTTGGACGGAAACACGGTGATGTCGTGGCACTGGTCTGTCGGACGCGTCTCTTGGGTCTCATCGCCGTGGTCGCCGCCACGCCATAAACCCGCTAGCGCTCCAGTTTCTTCATCTGCAAAAACGGTTGGGCTGTGCACGATCCGTGCAGAGGCCGGGTCGTCGACCGGAATCTCGATTACATCAATTCTGAAGAGCGCTGTTCTTGGGTCGCCGGGGGAGTCGTCAAAGCAGGTTTCCATTTCATCGCGTTCACGAATACTCGACGTGCCTGAGTTATAGACCACGATCTTTCCATCGTCCCCTGGACCCGAGACCACCGAGTGGGTGTGCGATCCTCGGCAGGTTTGAACAGCACCGACTTGAACAGGACTCTCTAAATCGCTGATATCGAAAATACGCAGTCCGCGGAAGCGCTCGTCACTCACGTCCTCTGAAATTCCCTGAAGACCGCAGTCTAAGCGGCCACGGGTTTCTTGTGCTGACATGATGAGTAAGTTTCCGACAATGCTGACATCACCCTGGCCTCCGGGGCAGACAACGGAACTCAAGAGTTCCGGGATACCATTGTCCTGAAGGTCATAAACGTTGAAGCCGTGATAGCTTCCCGCGACCAGCGTATTGCCGGCAAAGGCCATGTCGGTGTTGGAGAAGCTCAGCAGCGGTGATCGCTTTCTCTTGCCGCCTTCAATGGGCGATTTCTTCTTATCTTGTGCCTCGTCGCTCTCTTCTTTTTCAGGACTTGCCTTCGCTAGCTCCCCAGGGTTATTCGGATCGACAAACCCTGCAGGCTTACTGAGCGAGGCGACCAGTGTCATATTTTTGATGGCGATTCCTGCGTCCGTGAGACCCGCTTTTAAATTGGCGCGCGGGTCGTCAGAAAGGGTCACAAGCAAAGCGTTCATTCGTTCGATTTCGACCATTTGGTCGTTCTTAATGTCACCGACAAAGTCGTAAAGTAACGGATCGTAGGCTGATCCCGGCTGATCGAGTAGGTCCTTGACCATGTCGACCGCGCCTTCGTGGTGACGGATCATGAGCGAGAGGAACTGCCGATCGAAGTTGACTGACTCTGCGCCAGCAAGTTCAGTCATCTGCGCGTCACTGGCCATCCCCATGTCCATCTTATGGTGGGTACTCAGCATGTGGTGGGCGTGGGCCATCGGCGCCTCACCCCGGTCGGTTAGCCAGCTTTGCATGAAGTCAATTTCGTCACTTTGCGATGATTTTATTCGACCAGCAATGTCGACCAGTTCCGGACGATTGGTACGTACCTCCACCAGCTGCGCCATTTCGAGCGCTTGAGCGTGGTGTGGAATCATCATTTGCATGAAGTGCGTGTCAGCAGGGGAGTAGCTGGTGTCGGTGATCCGAACTGCCTCCTCAGCTGACAATACCTGCCCCGTCTCTCCGGGTGCGCCGGGCTGAACAATGGGCGCGCTGGACACGCCACTGACAAACAGAGCACTCGAGAGTGCTAAGACGAGGGGCAATGCATTAGGTTGAAATTGAAGCATGATGAATATTCTCCGGTCCACACAGGTTAACTCGAGCGTCGGACAGGACTTGGCTGTAGTCCGCGCTCAAAGCACGCTCAAAACGCACTGAACGAATGTAGCGTAATTTGGGAGCCTTAACATATCGCAAAGTACGCCGCGATTGAACGCACATTGGCATCTAATTGCGAGGGTTTTACGATGTCTTAGCTAGGACTGTGCCGGCTGTGTTTAAACCGCGCAGGGCTTGCCGAGGTATCGGACATTGATCACCCCCTCAACCGCGCAAATTTGGTCGAGCAACTGAGCACTCGGTGCAGTGTTTAAGTCAATTAAGTTGTAAGCGATGTCTCCGCGGCTTTTGTTAAGAAGGTCTGCAACGTTCAGATTTGCGTCGCCTAGAACATTTAAGATATGGCTGAGTGTTCCGGGGGCGTTACGGTTGGTGACTGTAAGCCTCGAGTCCGTGGTTCGCTCCAGTTCAATCGCAGGGAAGTTAACGGCGTTTTTAATATTGCCGTGATCTAAAAAAGCTTTGATCTGATCTGCAGCCATAATGGCGCAATTTTCTTCAGCCTCGGCTGTGCTGGCCCCAATGTGCGGCATTAAAATCGTGTCTTCTCTGTTACGCAGTAGCGGATGTGGAAAGTCGGTCACGTAGGTGCGAAGCGCGTTGCTCTCGAGCGCATTCACAACGGCCGGCGTGTCGACAATTTGCTCCCGCGCAAAATTAAGGAGGCAGGCGTCCTTTTTGAAGTAAGACAACGTGTCGGCATTGATAATGCCGCGGGTACTCTCAAGCACTGGGATATGTAACGAGACATAGTCTGATTGAGCAAACAGCGACTGCATGTTATCCATTTTTCGAACGGAGCTGGGTAATCGCCACGCCGCCTCGATGGATATTGCTGGGTCGTAACCGACAACGTCCATGCCAAGATCAAGCCCAAGTCGGGCGATGAGGCTGCCAATGGCTCCAAGGCCCAAGACACCGAGCGTCTTACCCTGCAGTTCTGACCCCGCAAACTGCTTCTTCTTGGCCTCCATCAATGGGCCCATGTCTTCAGCACTGATCGTAGGCGCGAGTTCGTTGATGAAGCGCATACCGCCTACGATATCTCTAGAGGCCAACAACATACCGGCCGCCACGAGCTCTTTGACTGCGTTGGCATTGGCACCGGGCGTGTTAAAAACGACGACGCCACGATCTGTGCAGGCATCGATGGGTATATTGTTGACGCCGGCACCGGCCCGCGCGATGGCCGTAACAGAAGGGCCTATGTCTGATGTTGAAAGCTTAAAACTCCTCAACAAAATGGCATCCGGCGTACTGATCTCGCTGCTGACCTCAAAGCAATCTCGGCTCAGTCGATCAAGGCCTTTGGCTGAAATTGCGTTGTATGTTCGAACTTTGTACATGTCTCTCCCGTTCTACTGCTGAGTCATGAGTGCCACAAGTGAATTTGGCGCGTTGACGCCATCCGTCACGCACGGTTTGCGGCGAGCGGTATACGTTGTTTTTTAAAAGGCGTCTCCGACTAAAAAAAAGGGGAGCCATGCTCCCCTTTTCGAATCTTGACAGCGCCGAATTACAGTAAGGGCGCAATCACCAGACTAACGATGGCCATTACATTGATCAAAATGTTCATAGAAGGACCCGACGTGTCTTTGAAGGGGTCGCCGACCGTATCGCCTACGACAACGGCTGCGTGCGTGTCTGAACCCTTGCCGCCAAGATTTCCTTTCTCGACGTACTTCTTCGCATTGTCCCAAGCACCGCCTGCGTTCGCCATCATCAAGGCCATCAAAACACAACCCAGCAAGGCCCCGGCCAACATACCGCCCAAGGCCGCAGCGCCCAGCAAGAAGCCAACCGCCACAGGTGCCGCGACGGCAATGACGCCCGGAAGAACCATGCGCTTAAGTGCCGCAGTTGTCGCGATATCAACACAGCGCGCGTTGTCAGGATCAGCCGTACCTTCAAGTAGTCCGGGTATTTCTCTGAACTGACGTCGAATTTCGTTAATCATGTCAAACGCAGCCTCACCGACAGCCGTCATGGTGATCGCAGCGATTAGGAAGGGAATGCTTCCACCGATAAACATGCCCACCAGTACGATTGGGTCTGATAACTCGAGCGAGAATCCTGGGTTGTTAGAGGACACTGTTTCAACAAAAGCGGCGATGATCGCCAGCGCAGCCAGAGCCGCGGCACCAATCGCAAAGCCTTTCCCGATCGCAGCTGTGGTGTTTCCAACCTCGTCGAGTCCGTCTGTGATTTTGCGCGTTTCTTCGCCCATGCCCGCCATTTCAGCAATACCACCGGCGTTATCGGCAACCGGACCGTAAGCGTCGATCGCCATGGTGATACCGACAGTTGCTAACATGCCAACAGCGGCGATACCCACACCGTAAAGTCCGGCGAGTTGTGTGGATGCGAAAATGATTGCTGCCAATACAAAGACAGGTAAGACGACTGACTGCATGCCCACCGCAAGACCTGTGATCATGACGGTTGCAGGGCCCGTTTCGCCTGAAGCGGCAATTGTTCTGACGGGTGCACCGCCTGTGTAGTATTCAGTAATCAGTCCGATCGCCACGCCACCGACGGCACCCGCGATGACAGCAAACCAAACGGAGAGATCAACGCCGAGGTGCTGGACTACGAAGTAAGCCAGCAGGCCGAAGATGATGGGCGCTGCAAACGTGCCGTACCGAAGTGCAGTCGCAGGCGCGGCAGACGCCGCTGACTTGACGATTAAGATGCCAACGACTGACGACAGCAAACCGACTGAAGCCAATGCCAGTGGCAAAAACATTAAGCCTGCTTGTGACTCAATGGCCATTGTGGAGGCGATTGCCATACAAGCGATCATCGAACCGCAGTAGCTCTCGAAAATGTCAGAACCCATGCCGGCAATGTCGCCCACGTTGTCGCCCACGTTATCTGCAATCACACCGGGGTTACGGGGGTCATCTTCTGGAATGCCTGCTTCGATCTTGCCGACCAAATCGGCGCCAACGTCTGCACTCTTCGTGAAGATTCCTCCACCAACACGGGAGAACAAGGCAACAACCGAGGCGCCCATTCCAAATCCGTGAATCGCGTGAGCCGTGCTAGGGTCTCCACCGAAGTAGAAATAGAGGCTTCCAAGTCCAATGAGGCCCAGTGATGCAACACACAGCCCCATAATGGAACCGCCGTAGAACGCCACTGACAGCGCACTCGCCGCACCTTCTGTGTTTGCCGCGATGGCTGTTCGGACGTTTGCTTTTGTCGCCGCGTACATACCTAGCCATCCTGCAAGCGCCGATGACGATGCGCCGACCACAAACGACAACGCCGTGTCGTTTCCAAGGTCTGACAACAAAATAAGACCCAGTAATACAACCGCAAAACCCGCAAGGTAGGTGTACTCGCGCTTCATGAACACCATCGCACCCAAGTGGATTTGTTCACCGATCTTCTGCACCTTGCCTTCAGGCACCTCGCGACGAGACATCACCGTGTAAATAAAGAATGCGATCGCAAGACCGACGATTCCTAGTAAAGGCGGTGCTGAATACAGTTGTTCAAGCATTTGGTAGTTCTCCAGAGTTGAAAAAGTAGCGCGAGTGCTGTGCGTGCGGAAAAAATTAGGGGCGGATTATCAGGTAAGCCGCGATATTGGGTCAAGTGATTTGAAAAACCCATGAGCGTATTGACGACCCCGCTACGTGAGGCCCTCATTTGCGGGCAATGTTTTCAGGCTAATGTTTTGAGGGTGGGGTGTTCTCGATGGGGTCTGGTTCGATTTCGTATCGCACTCGACGCTGCGGCGAGTCTGGCCGCTTTTAAGTCGCGTACTTAACGTACGATTTTACTAATCACGCTTTAATTTTTTTTATCGCAAGGACTTTTGTGCTCATTCGAAATGCTAGAAAAGAAGATGCGGCGCAGATTTCAGCGCTCAATGACGTGTTTGTAGCAGTGACCAGTCCAATGGACGAGGCCCGATTTCTGCACTTGCTGGCGTTAAGTGGGTATTGCCTCGTCGCCGAAGTTGAGTCGACTGTGGTTGGGTTCGTGATCGCCATGCGCAGCGGGGTGCCTTATGACAACGACAACTATCGTTGGTTTGACGCGCGCTTGAGTGAAATGGTCTACGTGGATCGTATCGTTCTGGCGAGTGATACCCGCAGTCAAGGAATTGGCGCCCAATTGTATGACCGCCTTGGTGAGCTCGCGCTCGCCGATGGCTGCTGTGTAATGACCGCTGAGATGGACGTGGATCCGCCCAATACGCACTCGTTGCACTTTCACGCAAAACGCGGTTTTTGCGAAAAAGGGGAGCGAATACTCGCCGGCGGTAAAAAGGTTTCTATGCAGTCCTGTCCGCTTAAGTAGTGTGATGAGTCCTGATCTAGTTGCTCTGGTTCGCGTACACAGCAGAACACTTACCGACCCTTGGACTTTCAATGCGAACTTTTCTTATTTCTCTGTATTCATGCGTCATGATGCTCGTTAGCGCAACTGCGTCGGCAATCGAAGAGCCGTCCTACAATGTCGTGAAGTCGTGGGATGAGCCGTCTGTTGAGATTCGCGATTATGACGCGCGAATTTTGGCTGTGACGAAAATGGGACAGGGCGCTAATGCAGGGTTCGGAGTGCTTGCGGGCTATATTTTTGGCGGTAATGAAACGGCGCAGGAAATTGCCATGACCGCGCCGGTTCAGCGAACAATGCCGGCCCAAGCGAGTGAGGAAATGGCCTTCGTCATACCGAGTGAGTTCGCGATGGACGAGTTACCAAAACCGAATGATGACCGGGTGGCGTTTCGCGAAGAGCCCGCGTATCGCGCCGCAGCTATCCGGTTTAGCGGTTGGGTCAGTGACAAAAAAGCGGAGCAATACTGGCAAACGTTATCCAGCTTTCTCGCCTCAAAAGGGATTCAGCCACTCGGAGACCCCACGTTAAACCAGTACAACCCCCCGTGGACGCCGCCCTTTATGCGACGCAACGAAATTATTGTGGCGGTCGCGTACTAAACAAGCGCCGTCAGTAGCCTTTGGTGGGCTCGTAGACGTCAACCAAGGGCTTTCCCTCGATGAATCGCGAGAGGTTGTTTGCCATGGCTTGGCCCACCAAGCGTGTCATGGTCGGGGCTGCCGTATGCGACGTCACGTAGACGTTGGGTTCAAGCCAGTAGGGGTGTGACTCTGGCAACGGCTCCTGATCAAAGACGTCCAGAACTGCGGCCTTCACCTTTCTTTTCTTTAACGCAGTGAGTAAGGCCTCGTCGTCGATGGCATTTCCGCGACCAATATTGACGATAATACTGTCCTTGGGGAGGGTGGAAAGACTGACACTATTAATCAGGTGGGTGGTCTGGTCGGTTTTAGGAAGTACTGAAACGACGTAGTCTAGATCGTTGAAAAATTCAGGGTCACGAGCGGTGTAGCATTTAACAAAACCAGGTACCGAGTGACCGTCCGAATTAAGGCCTTTGCACCGAATGCCAAATTGCCCCGCCGCTTGTGCAACGGCCTGCCCTATGCTGCCAGTGCCGAGGATTCCCATTGTCTTACCTAGAACGCCGGGTTCTGGCGAACTGTCCCATTTTGAGGCGGTGGCCCGCGTTATGACGCGACGTTCGATCGAGAGAATCCAGCCCATGACAAATTCCGACATGGCCTGACCAAAAACATGTTTAAGCGGCGTGACTACAACGTGACCAGGTATCTGTGATGCGAGTGCATCGACGCCTGCCCATGTGCTTTGAATCCACTCTAATTTTGGGCAACGGCCCACCCATCGGGCCGCGTCGTGAGGCGCGCCCACCAGCACGCGCACAGACTCAAGGCGAGTATCACTCGCCGGAGGCGCTTGTGGATCAAGTTGCAGCGCCACCAAACGTCCCTCAGTCAACTCCATAACGTGCTGAGGCCACTCTTCATGGGGCTCTGCGATCAGCAGTATCTCGGGATTCATTGACATATCTCTGCACCGTTGAGAAGTAGAGCATGGTATACTTTGGTTTCGCTGGGGACCATTTAAACAAAAGCGCAATCGCGCGCTTTTGGCTTGTTGTTTTGTTATGGATCCAGCCTTCAGTTCACCGCGTAAGGCTGTGGCACTTCCTAAAAAGCAAAGGTCTCATGGATACGATCCGCCAAGAGTGGTTCTCAAATATTCGAAACGATGTTCTAGCAGGACTCGTTGTTGCGTTGGCGCTCATTCCTGAGGCCATTGCTTTTTCAATTATCGCGGGGGTCGATCCCAAAGTCGGACTTTATGCGTCGTTTTCGATCGCTGTCATTATAGCGTTTACTGGCGGTCGTCCCGGCATGATCTCGGCGGCGACGGGTGCGATGGCACTGCTGATGGTGACGTTGGTCAAAGATCATGGCCTGCAGTATTTGTTCGCCGCCACCGTGCTCACAGGCGTTCTGCAAATTATCGCAGGATGGGTTCGTCTCGGTGAGTTGATGCGATTCGTGTCGCGCTCGGTGGTGACAGGGTTTGTCAATGCACTGGCCATCTTGATTTTTATGGCACAGCTGCCTGAACTCACCAACGTCGGTTGGGAGGTCTATGCCATGACCGCCGCGGGGCTGACTATTATTTACGGGTTACCGCGACTCACAACGGCGATTCCCTCACCGCTCATCACCATTGTATTTCTGACGCTCGTGGCCATTGTCATGGATTTGGATATACGAACAGTCGGAGACATGGGTGATCTGCCCGACAGTCTGCCGAACTTTTTCATGCCTGACGTTCCCATGACGTGGGAGACCTTAGAAATCATTTTTCCCTACTCTGCAACGCTGATGGTCGTGGGTCTTCTGGAGTCGCTGATGACGGCGACGATTGTGGATGATTTGACGGACACGCAGAGTGATAAGAATCGTGAATGCGTCGGTCAAGGCGTTGCCAATGTGGCGACAGGCTTCATGGGTGGAATGGCTGGGTGCGCCATGATCGGACAGTCGGTGATCAACGTGAAATCGGGCGGTAGGGGCCGTCTATCGACACTGGTGGCGGGTCTGCTCTTGTTGGTCATGGTGGTTTTTGCGGGTGATTGGGTGAGTCAGATTCCTATGGCCGCGTTGGTTGCAGTGATGATCATGGTGTCCATTGGAACATTTAACTGGGATTCGATCAGAAACTTGAGGACTCACCCCAAGAGCTCGAGTGTTGTGATGGTCTCCACCGTATTTGTAACGGTCGCGACGCATGATTTAGCCCAGGGTGTTTTGACGGGTGTTCTGCTGTCTGGTTTTTTCTTTGCCCAAAAAGTGGGTCGTATTTTGAGTGTCAGCTCAGTCGCTTGTGACGAAGGTCGTGCGCGCAGATACACTGTTTTTGGCCAAGTCTTTTTCGCAAGCGCCGATCGATTCTCGACGGTATTCGACTATCAAGAGGTTGTCGACAAGGTCTACATTGATGTGAGTCGTGCCCATTTTTGGGACATTACTGCGGTCAGTGCACTGGATAAAATCGTCATTAAGTTTCGACGCGAGGGCACTGACGTAGAGGTCATTGGACTCAATCAGGCCAGTGCAACCCTCGTGGATAAGTTTGCCATCCACGACAAAGACGGAGCAGAAGATCTGCTCCTTGATCACTGAGGATTAGGCCATGCGCCAGCCGCGAAAAATATTGGCTTGTGTCGATCAATCGGATTACGCGACACATGTGGCTGACTATGCCGCATGGGCGGCGACTCGGTTGTCTTCGCCCTTGGAGTTGCTGCACGTGATTGATCGTCACCAGGAGGTTGCTTCTGAGATCGACCGCTCCGGATCGATTGGCATGGATGCTCAAGAAAACTTATTGGAGCGTCTTTCGCAAGAGGAGGGAGAGCGGAGCCGTGCGGCACGTGATCAAGGTCGTCTCTTTCTCAATGGACTCAAGCAGCGCTGTGAAGTGCATGCCCAAGTGCAAATAGACACGCGTCAGCGTTACGGACAGCTGCTGGATACATTGCAAGAACAAGAGTCCACCGTTGCCATGTACATTCTAGGGCGACGTGGAGAGTCGGCATTGCATACACGGCGTGATTTAGGTCGTCACGTTGAAGCGATCTGTCGACAGATTAAGCGCCCTGTTATGACGGTGTCGGACGACTTCAAGGCGCCCAAAAGCGTTCTTGTTGCTTTTGACGGTGGAAAAATGACACGCCGAGGTATCGAACTCCTTGCTGCGTATCCCAATATGCGTGACTTGCCGATTCACGTCATCATGTCAGGTAAACGCAGTAACGAGTCTACTCGGCAACTCGAGTGGGCGGAACGGGTGCTGACTGACGCCTCTTTTGATGTCAACGCAACCTTCATCGCAGGCGATCCAGAGCAAGTGGTGACGCGAGCCATTGCCGAGCGCGAAGCCGACCTCTTGATCATGGGTGCGTACAGCCACTCTCCTTGGAGAAGTCTCCTGTTAGGAAGCCGAACCAATGACCTACTTCGGGCGTCACAAGTACCGACAATCACACTGCACTTATAAAGTCGCGTGCACATGGGGAAATGCCCCCACAGATCACCCAGCATTTAAACCGTTAGCCGTGGCAAGGTCGCCCTAGGGGACGCACTTTTGACGCGGCCCTTCGCGTGCTACGGTTCGGCTTCCAGAACAGGGGGATCACAATGCGTCTACTCACTTTATGGGCACTCTTACTTGTCTGCTCAACGTCCTTTGCCATCGAGTCACTCGAGGCACCACCAGAGCCGTTGTCGGTGATGGACCGCAGTGAATTCATTCCCGGATTTTTACCGCTCTACTGGGATAAAGACGAAGGACAGCTGTTCGCTGATATTCATGAAATCAAGGAGCCTTTGATCTATTACAACGGACTGTCCCATGGCGTGGGCTCAAATGATTTGGGGCTTGATCGTGGTCGGTTGGGCGACACCTATCTGGTCGAATTTGATCGCGTCGGTCAGAAGGTCTTTCTGACGGCCATTAACACCAAATACGTGGCTCGGTCTGAGAATTTGGCGGAGCGTCGTGCGGTAGAGGAAGCCTTTGCTAGATCGATCATTTGGGGTTTCGAGGTCGTGGAAGCGACCGATGAGCACGTGTTTATTGACCTTACCGACTTTGCGTTAAGTGATGCGACCGGATTGTCTGAGCATCTGGCGGCGAGAGGAGAGGGATCTTACGCGATCGATGCGTCGCGATCGGCGATCTACAAAGCTAAAACAAAGTCGTTTCCCGACAATACAGAAATCGATGCAACGCTAACCTACGCAGGACAGTCGGAAGGTGCCATATTGAGGACCGTAGCGCCGAATCCGAGCGCCATTACCGTGCACAGTCATCACTCGTTTGTACGTCTGCCGGATGATGGCTATACGCCGTTACCGTTTGATCCAAGAGCGGGTTACATCGACAGTGGTGAAGCCAGTTTGGTGTACGACTACGCCAGCCCCATTGATGCGCCCGTGAAGTCCGCATTTGCTCGACGACACCGTTTGGAGAAAGTAGATCCGACCGCTGAGATCAGCGAAGCGGTAGAGCCGATTGTGTACTGGGTGGACTCCGGTGCCCCAGAGCCTGTCAAAACGGCCCTTATCGAAGGTGCACTCTGGTGGAATCAAGCCTTTGAGGCGGCCGGCTACAAAGACGCCTTTCAAGTGAAGGTCTTGCCCGCAGGGGTAGACTCAATGGACATTCGTTACAATGTGATTCAGTGGGTGCATCGTTCAACGCGCGGCTGGTCCTACGGTGCGAGTGTCCGTGATCCGCGGACTCAGGAAATTTTGAAAGGGCATGTGACGCTGGGCTCCCTGAGAGTGAGGCAGGATTACCTCATTGCCGAAGGACTCGTAGCGCCTTACGGTGATTCCAATTCGAGCGAGGCGATAGGTGAGTTTGCACTCGCCCGCATTCGTCAGTTGTCAGCCCACGAGGTAGGGCATACGCTGGGTATTGCACACAATTTTGCTGCAAGTGCCGACGACAGAGCGTCGGTCATGGACTACCCACATCCCTTTGTGACCCTCACCGAATCCGGCGAGGTGGAGCTTGGCGATGCCTATGATGAAGGTATAGGTGCTTGGGATAAGCGTGCCATTGTCTGGGGCTATCAAGATTTTCCTGAAGGTGACTCTGAGGCTGATGGCAGGGCTGCGATCATTGAGGAGACTTTGGCCTCGGGCTTGACCTATGTTGCAGACGAGCACGCGCGTATTGGCAGTCGATCCTCAGCGGGCCCTGCACACCCCAACGGCAGTCTTTGGGACAGTGGCAGTGACGCCGTGGTTGAACTCAACCGGATGATGGCGTTGCGCGCACAGGTTCTTGAGAACTTCTCCGAGAAAGCGATCCAAAAAGGTAGACCACTGGCCACACTCGAAGACGTGTTGGTCCCCGCGTATTTGATGCATCGTTATCAAGTGGCTGCAGCCGCGACCTTGCTGGGCGGACAGGCCTTTACCTATGCCATGCGAGGCGATGGGCAAACCGCAACAATGCGCGTGTCAGCTGAGGCCCAGCGATCGGCTTTGTCGGCAATGCTCGCCACATTAGAACCGAATGTGTTGCAACTCTCAGACAAGGTGGTGTCGATGATCCCACCCAGACCCCCTCAGTCCGGTGTTAGTCGAGAGCTGTTTCCCCGTCATACGGGGTACGTATTTGATCCTATGGCTGCAGCCGCGACAGCCGCGCAGATCACATTGTCACAGTTGCTCGATCATAAACGAGCCGCTCGGATGAACAATCAGCAATTGATCGACTCAAGCCTCCCAAGTTTTGGGGATATTCTCTCGATAGTGATCAATGATCGATGGCCCGAAGCCCGAGCTCCTGAGCTGGTGGCGATTGAGCGAACGGTACAACTTTTGATGGTCGACAAGCTGGCTGAGCTGCTTGGGAACGCGTCTGCGGCGGTGCAAGTCCGCGCCGATGCGTTGGATGCCTTGCTTAAAATTCAACGTCGTGCAGAAAAATCTCGAGAGCGCACGCTTGCGGGTAATGCGCACATGCGATTCTTGGCAAAACGCATAGACGTTTTGCTGGACGACCCAAGCGTATTTCAGAGTTCCGAGTTGACGGTGCCGCCCGGCTCTCCTATCTGACAGCGTGGCGCTGCACGCTGACGGGGAGGCCGCACAGAGGTCTCAGACGTTTGCGTCGCTCGGATATTGCTCACGAAGAACGCGCTTGAGTATCTTTCCGCTGGGGTTCCTCGGGATAACATCGATGAACTCAACGGCCGCAGGTTGCTTGAAACGGGCGAGCTTGTCTTGGCAGTAGGAGAGAATTTCTTCGGCCGTCAGTGCGGCATCGGTTTTCACCACGACGGCGAGCGGTGACTCACCCCACTTTTCACTGCGCTGCCCAATAACCCCCGCCTCACTAATACCTGGGTGACTTTGCAACACGCCTTCAATTTCGGCGGGGTAGACATTTTCTCCACCGGAAATAATCATATCTTTGATTCGGTCTTGTATCGAAAAGAACCCTTGGTCATCCATGACGCCCACGTCACCAGTGCGAAGCCACCCGTTCACTAGGGTGTCGGCGGTTGCGTCAGGTCGATTCCAATACTCACGCATGATGTGCTTGCCTCGGACGAGCATTTCCCCCGCCTCACCGACCGGCAATTCGTTTCCGTGTTCGTCTGCGACCATCACTTCGGTAAAGAAAAATGGCTTGCCACACGACTCTGGTTTGCTCACTGCGTTCAGCGAATCCATGAGGCACGCAGGACCACAGGTCTCGGTGAGGCCGTAAACTTGATTGATGTCGATACCCATCTGCTGAAACTGTTGGGTGAGTGCCAATGGTACCGGTGCGGCGCCTGTCATGAAGCCGCGAACGCTGGACCAATCGTAGTTCTCGTAGCCTGGAACCTGCACCATAAAATTGAGCATTGCCGGTACCAGCAGCCCGCTGGTAATTTTTTCACGTGCCACGCACTCCCATGCAGCGACGGGATCAAAGCTCCTCATGACGTAGGTCGTTGCACCGTGGTAAACGTTGATGGTCAGCGGAGTGAGTGCGCCCACGTGAAACATAGGCAAGCAGGCGAGATAGCGTTCATTGGCTTGGTAGTCGGCGGTTGCGTGAATCGTGAGCACCCCCCACATTGCCGTTGTATGTGTGTGAACAACGCCCTTTGGGAGCCCAGTAGTCCCTGACGTGTACATAATGTATAGCATGTCGTCATCTTCAGCGCCGCAGTCAGGCTCGTGGGTACCCGATGCCTCACAGAACTGCTCATATGATGTAGCAAACGATTGAGCAGCGTCGTCTGAGGCGGCGCCCAGTACCTGAAGCCACTGCTGAATATCGGTTTTATTGGTGCGGCTGTGTAACTCTGCCGCGGTTGATGAAAAAGCATCATCGAAGATGAGTCGGGTTGCCCCAGCGTCCTTCAAGATAAATTCAAGCTCGTCCGCAACAAGTCGCCAGTTTAGTGGAACAACGACGCCGCCCACCTTCGCAATTGCGAAAAACGCTTCCATAAATTCGACGGAGTTCATGAGCAGTAAACCCACGCGGTCACCCGGTTTTATGCCATCGGCCTGAAGCGAGTTCGCAAGCCGGTTTGTGCGCTCATTAAGCGCCTTAAATGTGAATCGACGGCTGCCATCACTCTCGACGTAGGCCTCCCGCTCGGGATTCAGATGTGCGCGCTTTGATAGCAATAACCCCATATTCATCTGCATGTTGTGTCCTCACTCTTTTTTATGGGCCCCGTTTTTTATTTGTATTCACCGGGGCCGTTATGCAATCAACATTGGTCGGATTTTGTGCAAAATTCAAGCCTCTCAAAGGCTTTTTGCCCGACATCGCCGTGGCTTAGGGGGTGGGAATTGTCCGCTGAGCTCAGGCGGATCCAAGCTTGCTCGTGGAAGTAACGTCAAAAGTTATCACTTTGTCGTACAACACCTACTTCTTGACCCCTGAATGTGGTAAAAAGCGCGCGCACTGGAGGCGGCTGTAGGCTCGTATTGCAGTAACTCCAAGTAAACGACTTTACAAGGCGCCGGTTGTTGATGTCGACAGACATCGCTTAGCCGGCATGGCACAGCGGAGAGATCACGCTGTTGCCGCCCGACTTAACGCAACCGACTGGAAGATGAGAACAATGTCTGCAGACCTAAACCTGTATCGCAATATCGGTATTTTCGCGCACGTCGACGCGGGTAAAACCACGACGACCGAGCGCATTTTGAAACTCACCGGAAAAATCCACAAAACCGGCGAAGTGCATGACGGTGCAGCAACTACCGACTTCATGGAGCAAGAACAGGAGCGTGGAATTACAATTCAGTCTGCGGCGACAACCTGCTTCTGGAAAGATCACCGAATGAACATCATCGACACGCCCGGACACGTAGACTTCACGGTTGAGGTGTACCGATCGTTGAAGGTTCTCGATGGCGGAGTCGGCGTATTCTGCGGTTCAGGTGGTGTTGAGCCTCAATCTGAGACGAACTGGCGTTACGCCAACGAGTCAGAGGTCGCGCGCTTGATTTTCGTCAATAAGCTCGACCGTTTGGGAGCGGATTTCTACCGTGTTGTGGACCAGGTGCGACACGTGCTCGCGGCAAACCCCTTGGTGATGACATTGCCCATTGGTACCGAAGACGATTTCGTCGGTGTTGTTGATGTTCTGACCAAGCAAGCTTATGTCTGGGATGATTCCGGCAAGCCTGAGAACTTTGAGGTCGTTGACGTTCCTGCGGATATGGTCGACGACGTCGAGACGTACCACGAGCAACTCATTGAGGCTGCGGTCGAGATGGACGACGACTTAATGATGGCGTACATGGAGGGCGAGACGCCTTCCTTGGAAGACATTAAGCGTTGTATTCGCATTGGTACGCGCACCATGCATTTTTTCCCTACGTACTGCGGAAGTGCGTTCAAAAATAAAGGCATTCAGCTTGTGCTCGATGCGGTTGTTGATTATTTGCCCAGCCCAACCGAAGTCGATCCACAGCCGCTGACCGACGAAGAAGGCGAGGCGACGGGCGAAGTGGCGATAGTCGACGTTAACGAGCCCCTACGAGCACTTGCGTTCAAGATTATGGATGACCGTTTTGGTGCGCTGACCTTTATCCGAGTCTATTCGGGCACGATGAAAAAGGGTGACACTATCCTTAATTCAGCCACCGGCAAGACAGAACGAATCGGCCGGATGGTAGAGATGCACGCGGACGATCGCACCGAAGTCGAGATGGCTCAGGCGGGCGATATATTTGCCTGTATCGGAATGAAAAATGTTCAAACCGGACACACGCTGTGCTCGACGGCTTCGCCTTGCACACTCGAGGCGATGGTGTTCCCTGATCCGGTGATTTCTATTGCCGTTGCGCCGAAGGATAAAGGCGGATCAGAGAAGATGGGAATTGCGATCGGCAAGATGATTGCAGAAGATCCATCGTTCCGTGTTGAGACTGACGAGGACTCCGGCGAGACCATTCTGAAAGGCATGGGCGAACTGCACCTCGATATTAAAATCGACATTCTTCGAAGAACATACGGTGTTGACCTTGAAGTTGGGCAGCCTCAGGTGGCCTATCGTGAGACGATCACGCAGGCTATTGATGACAGCTACACGCATAAAAAGCAGTCTGGTGGCTCAGGTCAGTTCGGTAAGATTGATTTCCGCATCATTCCGGGACAACCGGGTGACGGCTTTACGTTCACTTCAAGTGTCGTGGGCGGTAATGTTCCGAAAGAATTCTTCCCAGCGATTGAAAAAGGCTTTTCGGTCATGATGCAGGAAGGCCCGTTGGCGGGGTTCCCGGTATTAGACGTTGCGGTAGAGCTTTACGACGGTGGATTCCACGCGGTTGACTCGTCGGCGATTGCGTTTGAGCTTGCCGCTAAGGGTGCATACCGTCAGAGCATGCCAAAAGCCTCACCCCAGCTGATCGAGCCCATTATGAAGGTTGACGTGTTCACACCGGACGATCACGTGGGTGACGTCATTGGTGATCTCAACCGTCGCCGCGGCATGATCAAGGATCAGGAAGCAGGGACGACTGGTGTTCGCGTCAAGGCGGATGTGCCGCTTTCAGAGATGTTTGGCTACATCGGTTCACTGCGAACCATGACCTCAGGACGGGGTCAGTTCTCGATGGAGTTCTCACACTACATGCCGTGTCCGTCAAGTGTGGCGGCGACCGTTATTGAAGAAGCAAAGGCGCGCAAAGAAGCGAAGTCAAAGTAGCGCTCTTCAGCCCTTTAAAGCCTCGCTCATAGCGGGGCTTTTTTTTGCCTCTCGCTTTACATCGCGATGCCAGACAGGGAAAGTACATCGCAATACGAATAATAACGACGTGGAGAAGAACGATGTTTGCAAAATACGGTCCTGTTTTGGTTGGCATTCCTTTGTTAATTTTGGGTGTCCTTTGGACGCTCAGTCCGTCGATGGCTGCCGAGGCGTTGACCAGCGAGTTATTGACCGGTGCGGCGCTGACGACACAAATCGGTGACAGCGCGGCGTTCTTTTTGGGCAGTGGATTTTTATTGATCGCCGGTGGTCTGCGGCAGAACGCGACCCTGATTTTAATCGGAGGCTGCTTGGTGGGACTTGTGGCCCCCGCACGGATTATTGCGGCCCTTGTCCACGGTGGTGACATGACGCTTGAGCCGATCATCGTTGAGGTGGTGACATTTTTGGTTGCGTACTTTGCTGCCAAGCAACTTTCCAACGCGAGTTAAGGACAGACCCATGTTGATGCTTATTTTAGGGGTTTCACTCTGGTCACTTGCGCATTTATTCAAGCGCTTAATGCCTGCAATGCGCGAACGCATGGGTAACGTCGGCAAGCTTGTCGTCACGCTGGTGCTGATCGGCAGCATTGTATTAATGATTGCAGGTTACCCGCAGGCGACTGGCTCGGTGTGGTGGGTGCGGCAGCCGTTATGGGTCTCGGTGAATAACCTACTGGTGCTGCTTGCCGTGTATTTGATGGTTTCCTCCACTATGAAAACCCGCGTGACGGGGCTGATTCGTCACCCCCAGTTAACGGCTGTCAAAGCATGGTGTGTGGCCCATCTACTGGTCAATGGCGATGCAGCGTCTTTGGTGCTTTTTGGCGGCTTGCTGGCGTGGGCTGTGGTGTCCGTAATTTTGATTAATCGTCAAGACGGTAAAGCTGCGATACGGCAGTCGTCAGCTGGTTGGGGCGCGGAGCTTGTCGGCATTCTTGTGACAGTGGCCTTGTATGGCGCCATTGCCTACGCCCACGGTTATTTAGGCTATCCGGTTCACGGGTAGGCAATGCAGTACGCTCTCGACACGGCAAGTATTAAGACATCGCTTGATGTCCTTGCGCTAAAGCATGAGCGAATTGCCAGAGCGCTGGCGCAGGTTGGCTATCCTGAAGAGCGGCGGCGTGAGCACAGTTTTGCAACACTTGCGCGCATTGTCGTTGGGCAGCAGATAAGCGTTTCAGCAGCGGCATCAGTTACTACCAAGCTATTGGCCTCGCTCGGAGGGGATCTCACGGCGGAAGCCGTTTTGCGCGCAGATGAAACCACGCTTCGTAGCGCAGGGCTCTCTCGCCAAAAGGTTGAATACATGCGCTGCCTTGCCACCGCTGAAGCCACCCATGTACTGTCTCTGGAGGCCTTGCCGAGCTTAAGTGACGATGAGGCGATCCGCGCGATTACCCAGATTAAAGGGTTTGGTGACTGGTCAGCCCAAATGTACCTCATGTTTTCATTGGGTAGACCCAATATATGGCCGGTCGGTGACTTGGCTGTGCGCGAGGGGTTTAAGCGTATTCATGGGCTCGAAGCGCGCCCGACCATTGGACAGCTCGGTGCGCTTGGCGAGCCGTATCAGCCGCATCGAAGTGCATTGGCCATGTTGTGCTGGCGCTTCTGTACCGCGGAGCCTTTGTGACTGACTTTTCTGATTTAGACGCTCGGTTTATGGCACTTGCGCTTGAAGAGGCGCGGCGCGCTGCCTCGTTAGGTGAAGTGCCGGTCGGCGCGGTCATTGTTCGCGACGATCAGGTGATTGCGCTCGAGTGTAACCGGCAGATAACGCTGAACGATCCGACAGCGCATGCGGAAGTGTTGGCACTGAGAAAAGCCGCGCAGATGCTGGGTAACTATCGTTTGCCAGAGTGCGAACTGTTCGTCACGCTCGAGCCCTGCACCATGTGCTGTGGCGCCCTGGTGCATGCGCGAATCAAGCGTTTGGTGTTTGCTGCAAAAGAGCCAAAGGCAGGCGCTGTTTTGAGCAGCGCGAGCTTGCTCGACAACGCGTCACTTAATCATCGTGTGGTGTGGCAAGAAGGCCTTATGTCGAGCGAGAGTTCGCGGTTACTTCAGGCGTTTTTTAGATCTCGCCGACAGTCAAAGACTCAGGGGATTCCAGTTTAAAAGGGCATCGTCTGAGCGCGTCACTTCACGAATATTTAAAGGGGGTGATACTGCCCGGCTCGGGATGTCTTTGAGTTGCAGTGTCGTGTAGTAGTGTCGAATATTGTCGATGTAGGTCACGGCTTCTTTTCCTCGCGCAAATCCGTGGCGCAGATGTGGATAAATCGCCGGATTTTGCAGGTCAGGCAGCTTCGCGCGCACATCTTGCCAGAGATGTGGATCTTGACCCTTGCCTTCGGTAAGACGCCTCGCCTCCTCGAGATGAGCCATTCCTATATTGTAGGCAGCCAACGCCATCCAGGTCCGGTCTGGGTCGTCAATATCGCTGGGCAGTCGGCGTAACAAACTGTTAAGGAATCGTGCGCCACCGCGCAGACTTTGTTCGGCGTCCAGACGGTTCGTCACACCCATTTCTTTCGCTGTGGGTCGTGTGAGCATCATCATTCCGCGCACACCCGTTGGTGATCGTGCAGTGGGGTCCCAGTGCGACTCCTGGTACGAAATGGCTGCCAGTAATCGCCAGTCGATCCGGAACTCTTTCGCCACTTTTTCGATCAGGGGCCGCCATTTGGGCAGTTGCGTCTCAACCGCTTTTTGGAAGGTAAACGACTCAATGCGAGAGGCATTGGCAACACTTCCAAAGTAGGCCTCTTTCGTTTGCTCAAGGGTTCCATTTTGAGCGGCGGTCTTGAGAAACTGATCTGCCTTCTCACGCCACTCCTTGGCACGCGAGTCATTACCCAAGTACCACACGGTGCTCAGCGCTTCTTTGAGTTGAAAGGCCTCAGCGACACGAGGGTAAAGACGTTGTTGCATTGAAAACTCGCCTGAGTCCAATACGGCAATGTCAGCCTTGCCCAATTCGATAGCCTCGAGTACCGCGCTTGACTGGGCAGTATCTAAAACACGCCAGCGAATATCCGGATCTATTTCACTGAGCACGCCGAGTCTGAGTGTGTGCTGACTACCGCGCATCACCACGATGTCAAGATCGTCTAAATCGTCGAGGGACCGAGGTCGGTACTGACCCGCTTTGTAGACGACCACCGGGTGCTGGTTAAGATACGTCTCGGTGGACTCAAATAATTGAGACCTCTCTGTCGATCCTGTTAAACCTGCAGCTGCGATGTGTGCTTCGCCGCGCTTAAGTGTCTCGAAAACGTCCTCTAGCGTGAACGCGACTTTGACTCTCAGGGTCATCCCTTGCGCATCTGCAAACCCACGAACGAGTTCGTACTCAAACCCTGCCGGCCCGTCTGCGCCTAAATAGTAGGTCGTCGGTCCATTTCGAGTCACAACCACGAGCTCATTATCAGCGCGAAGGTCCTCGAGCACGGTGGGGTTGCCACAGCTCGTCAAGGTCAATACTGCGATAATGAACCAAGATCTCATGTGGTCAGTGTAGCTCAGATCTTTACTCTGAACATTCACCCAGCGACGCAGGCGCGGTATGATGTGCGCTTCTTCGTTTAGGATCTGCACATGCTTCTTTTGCCCGGGTCGGACGCACTCTCTGCGGCTCGATTTATGCGGCTATCTCAACAGGTAGCTGAACTCGATTCCAAACTGATGCTCACACACGCATATTTTGTCTATGCCATTGATGCTGAGGGTGAGCTTGACAGTGAAAAGCTTGGCGCGTTGTTGCAGCCGGGAACAAGTCCCCTGCCGCGAGGTGACGCGCTGAACGAACAGCATGTTGTTGTTGTCGCGCCGCGCTTTGGCACGATTTCTCCCTGGTCAAGCAAGGCAACAAATATTGCGCGCAACTGCGATTTTGATGCGGTTAACCGCATTGAACGGGCAGTAGTCTATGTGATCGACGGACTGGGTTCCCTCACAGACCCGACGGCATTGCATGGTCTTTTGCATGACAGAATGGTCGAGACGACCCTGAGCGCACTCGAGCAACTTTCGGGTTTATTCACTGCTATTGACCCGACGCCATTGACGAGCGTGTCCGTCATGGAAGAGGGCCGAGACGCGCTAGTCTGCGCCAATACGGCGCTTGGATTGGCCTTGGCAGACGATGAAATCGATTATCTTACCGATGCCTTTAAGGTGTTGGGGCGCAATCCGTCCGACGCAGAGCTCATGATGTTTGCCCAAGCAAACTCGGAGCACTGCCGGCATAAAATCTTCAACGCCTCGTGGACAATTAATGGCATTGACCAGGAATGGTCCTTGTTCGGCATGATTAAAAACACCTATCAGCAGGGCGGTGAAAACGTCCTCTCTGCCTATTCGGATAACGCGGCTGTTGTCGCAGGTCATACTGCCGGGCGTTTTTATCCCGATCCCTCGTCTCAGTCTTGGCGTTATCACGACGAGCCTATTGCCCTATTAATGAAAGTTGAAACCCACAATCACCCCACGGCGATAGCACCTTTTGCAGGTGCGGGGACGGGCTCGGGCGGCGAAATTCGAGACGAGGGTGCGGTGGGTCGTGGTTCTCGACCCAAAGCGGGACTGTGTGGATTTACTGTCTCGCATCTGAATTTAGAAGAGTACCCGCGTCCGTGGGAACTGAACTACGGAAAGCCCGATCGTATCGTGACACCGCGTCAGATTATGACCGAAGGCCCCCTGGGAGCTGCCGCGTTTAACAATGAGTTTGGACGTCCGAATTTGGGCGGCTACTTCAGAACCTTTGAGGTTGAGACGAGTGAGGGTGTGAGGGGTTATCACAAGCCAATTATGGTGGCCGGTGGTTTCGGTAACATCAAGGTTGAGCACGTGGATAAGCCGCCATTTGATGCGGGTGCCAAGTTGGTGGTGCTGGGTGGTCCAGCCATGCTTATTGGCTTAGGCGGGGGTGCCGCGTCTTCTATGGCAAGTGGCGCAAGCACTGAAGATCTCGACTTTGCTTCGGTGCAGCGACAAAACCCGGAAATGCAGCGCCGATGCCAGGAGGTGATTGATCGATGTTGGGAGCGTGGAGACGATAATCCAATCGCGTTTATTCATGACGTTGGCGCCGGTGGCTTGAGTAATGCGTTCCCCGAGCTCGTTAAAGACGGCGGTTGCGGGGGAGATTTCGAGTTACGCAACATCCCCAGTGATGAGAAGGGTATGAGTCCCCTCGAAATTTGGTGTAACGAGTCCCAAGAGCGTTACGTCATGGCCATTAATCCCGAGAACCTAGAGATTTTTAAAGCCATGTGTGAGCGCGAGCGTTGCCCTCATGCGGTTGTGGGGGAGGCGACCCACGATCAGCACCTGCGAATGGGTGACCGGCTGTTTAAGAACAACCCTGTTGATTTACCGCTCTCGCTCCTCTTTGGTAAACCACCCAAAATGCACCGAAGCACCGCGCACGTGGCCCCACCTGCTGACGCGTTCAATGGGGAGGTTCCTATTTCGGACGCACTCGAGCGCGTGCTGACCTTTCCTGCAGTGGGCAGCAAGGCTTTTTTAATCACTATCGGCGACCGCTCGGTCACGGGGACGGTTGCGCGGGATCAAATGGTAGGCCCCTGGCAAGTGCCAGTGGCTGATGTTGCGGTCACTACTGCGGGACTTGATACGCATTTGGGTGAGGCGATGAGCATGGGTGAAAGAACCCCCGTGGCCACATTGGATGGCCCTGCGTCGGCGCGTTTGGCGGTGGCCGAGGCTATTACTAATTTATTAGCTGCGCCTGTCTCGTCTTTGCAGGATATTAAGTTGTCGGCGAACTGGATGTGTGCCGCAGGGTATAGTGGTGACGATGCGGTGTTGTACGACACCGTTAAAGCCGTTGGCCTCGACTTTTGTCCGGAGCTTGGGATAACCATTCCTGTGGGCAAGGACTCGATGTCAATGCGGACCCAATGGGATGACAATGGCGAGGCCAAGAGTGTGACCGCGCCGGTGTCACTGATTGTTACCGCTTTTGCCCCCGTGGGTGATGCACGCGAAACATTGACGCCCGAGTTATGTCGCGATGAAGCAACCAGTATCCTGTTGATTGATCTGGGGCGTGGACAGAATCGATTGGGTGGCTCTGCGCTTGCACAGACATACGGTCAGTTAGGCTCCAGTGTTCCTGATGTGGCCGCCGCTGATTTAAAGGCATTGTTTGCCGCAATGGTTGAGCTAAAAGCCGCAAACACTGTTTTGGCGTATCACGATCGCTCTGACGGCGGTGCACTGATTGCACTGCTGGAAATGGCATTTGCCGCGCGCTGTGGGCTCGAGATCGATGTGGATTCGACACCCGAGCAGGCCCCGGCGTTGCTGTTTAATGAAGAGGTGGGTGTTCTGATCCAGGTGGCAGACACGCAGCTGAGTGTCGTCAGTGAAGTGCTGGGGAGGCACGGTCTCTCTGACGCTGCAGTTGTTTTGGCCAAGCCACGATTGGATGAGCGAGTGGTGGTGAATACGCCGTCATTTGAGCTGATTGACAGTCGTCGTGGCGCACTGCAACAGCTGTGGGCACAAAATAGTTTTGCAATTCAGCGCGCGCGTGACAACGCTGACTGTGCTGATCAAGAGTACGCGCAGATTATCGCTGACGACCCGGGTTTAAGCGCCACACTGAGTTTTGATGTGTCAAGCGACGTATCGGCACCCATGATCGCCACCGGTGTTCGGCCTAAAATCGCAATTCTCCGTGAGCAAGGGGTTAACGGTCAGGCTGAGATGGCGGCAGCATTTCATCGAGCAGGGTTCGACGCAACAGACGTGCACATGTCCGATCTTAAGTCGGGTCGTCAGCGCCTTGGCGACTTCAAAGGGTTTGCGGCCTGTGGTGGCTTTTCTTATGGCGATGTTTTGGGCGCGGGTGAGGGCTGGGCAAAAGGGGTCTTATTTGACACGGCAATGAGTGACCAGTTTCAGGCGTTTTTTGAACGAGAGGACAGTTTTGCACTGGGCGTTTGTAACGGCTGTCAAATGCTGTCAGCACTGGCGCCGTTGATTCCAGGAACCGAGCACTGGCCGAGGTTCGCGCGAAATCTCTCGGAGCAGTACGAGGCGAGATTGATACGAGTTCGTGTCGAGGAATCTGCATCAATTTTAACGATGGGCATGGGTGGATCTGAACTGCCAATTGTTGTCGCTCACGGAGAAGGAAGAGCGCAATTTTCCAGCGCCCACGATCTCTCGGCTCTCGAGTCTTCCAACCGTGTCTCGCTGCGCTACGTCGATAATCAGGACCAAGTGGCTGCGACCTTCCCCGCAAATCCTAACGGGTCGCCAAACGGCGTCACCGGGCTGTGCAATGCGGACGGGCGGGTCAATATTATGATGCCGCATCCAGAGCGCGTTTTTAGGACAGTGCAAATGTCGTGGGCACCTGCAGACTGGCCTGAGGACTCGGGCTGGATGCGTTTGTTCCGTAATGCACGCGTATGGGTGGATTAGATTTGAAACTCGATAGCCTAAACACCACTCACAAGCTAAACTTCGCGCCTTTCCAGCACCTCGATGTGCTGCGCTAGTCGTATGGAGCCCCAATGCTAAACCGGTATTCACTGTGGAAAAATACGCTCATCGCGCTGATTGTTGCGATGGGATTTTATTACGCTGCCCCAAACCTGTATGCGCCCGACCCCGCACTTCAAATTGGTGGTTCTAGCGGTTCGCAAGGTATTGACGACGATCTTCTTGTGCGTGCCAGTGAAGCACTCACTGCGGCTGAGATTGAACACTTTGGACAGGAAGTCCAAGCCTCTGGCAAAACGGGCCTAGTGAGGCTTCAAAGTCGGGACCAGCAGTTAAAAGCGCAGGCCGTACTTCAGCGCGCGCTGGGCGACGGTTTTATTGTGGCGCTCAACCTCGCACCGACAACTCCAGAATGGTTGATGACGGGCGGCGCTCAGCCGATGAAGCTAGGACTAGATCTGAGCGGCGGTGTTCATTTTAAGCTTGAGGTCGATGTCGACGCGGCCACGGAGCGCAAGCTAGAACAATACGAAAACGGGATTAAGCGACGACTTCGTGATGAGCGTATTCGTGGTCGAGTAGCGCTCGACGGCACGCGAGTCGGCATGACCTTTCGAGCGGTTGATGACCGTGAAGCGGCACGTGCGGCAGTGCGTGATTTGTACCCCGAACTGTTGCTCGATCGGGTGGACGACGACACGCCTCAGCTATTTGCTGAAGTGACGCAGGTCACTATTGCCGAAGTGGTTGAATACGCTGTGGCTCAGAACCTCACGACCCTTAGAAACAGGGTTAACGAGTTAGGCGTGTCAGAGCCTCTGGTCCAACGACAAGGTAAGAATCGAATTGTCGTGGAGCTCCCGGGTATTCAGGACACGGCTGAAGCAAAGCGCATCTTGGGTAAAGTGGCGAATTTGGAGTTTCGGCTGGTTGCAGAGACCAGTGCGCCGATTTCAGAGCGCCAGCGATTTGATTACCGCGGGGAGAGTCGCCAAGGCATGACGGAATGGCTCGAGCGCGACATCATCATTACCGGTGAGCGGGTTTCAAATGCCGCGTCGAGCTTCGATCAAAACGGCCAACCCAATGTGCAAATTACGCTCGATGGTGAAGGCGGCATGTTGATGTCTCGAGCAACGCGCGCCAACGTTAAGCGACGTATGGGGGTGCTCTTCATTGAGCGCAAGTATCGGACGCGTTACGAAACCGACGCAGAGGGTGCCACTGTGGTCATACGTGACCCCTATGATGAGAAGAAAGTGCTGACCGCACCGGTCATCCAATCAGCGTTGGGCGCTCAGTTCCAAATTACCGGTTTGGACAATCCAGGAGAGGCATCAGAGCTTGCACTGATGTTGCGAGCAGGCGCATTAGCCGCTCCGATCAGCTTTGTGGAGGAGCGGACTGTGGGCCCGTCTCTGGGTGCGGAAAATATTGAGCTGGGCATGAAGTCGCTCCAGCTAGGGCTTGCGCTCGTTGTGCTCTTTATGGCCGTTTATTACCGTGTGTTTGGTGTTATAGCCGTCGTTGCGTTGTCTGCAAACCTCGTCCTCTTGGTGGCCGTTATGTCTCTGCTGAGTGCGACCCTGACCTTGCCGGGCATTGCCGGTATCGTCTTGACGGTGGGTATGGCGGTGGATGCTAATGTCTTGATTTTTGCTCGTATTCGAGAGGAGCTGGCGGCTGGGACATCCAATCAACTGGCTATTCACAGTGGATTTGAGCGCGCAGTAACCACAATTTTGGACGCAAATATTACGACGCTGATTGTGGCGGTGATCCTGTATGCAGTCGGTACGGGACCGATCAAGGGATTTGCGGTCACACTTTCGGTCGGCATTATCACGTCGATGTTCACCGCGATTATGGGTACCCGCGCGCTGGTTAATGTGGTTTACGGAGGGCGGCGTGTTCAGCGTCTCAGCATAGGTCGTGTTCGCATGAAAGCCGATGCAAAAACTGAAGGGGCAACGGCATGAAACCGATAGCATTTATGCGTGGCCGCTTTGTAGCGGCGGCATTTTCAGGCGTTCTTTTGCTTGCCACGGTCATTTCGTTGGCAGTGCAGCAATTAAACTGGGGTCTCGACTTCACCGGCGGCACGCTCATCGAGCTTAACTACGAGGACAGCGCGGATCTTGGTGCGATTAGAACACAATTGAGCTCAGGCGGTTTTGAAGGCGCCATGGTGGTCAGTTTTGGTAACGACAAAGATGTGCTCGTGCGACTTCCGATCAGTTACTCGGACGCTGACGGCGCGAGGATGGTTGAAGTCCTGCGAGGTGCAACGACACAGGATATTATTTTACAGCGCATGGAGTTTGTTGGACCGCAGGTCGGTGATGAACTGCGGGAGCAAGGTGGGCTTGCAATGCTCCTTGCACTCGGTCTGGTGTTGATTTACGTCGGATTCAGATTTCAAATTAAATTCGCCATGGGCGCGGTCGTTGCACTGGCGCATGATGTGTTAATCATCCTCGGGTTTTTCTCGCTCACGCGCCTCGAGTTTGATTTGTCAGTGCTCGCTGCGATTCTTGCCGTCATCGGATATTCCTTGAACGATACAATTGTCGTGTCAGACCGGATACGGGAGAACCTGCGCAAGATTAGAAAGACAGCCCCCTTGGGTGTCATCGATATTTCGCTCAATGAAACGCTTGGCCGGACACTGGTAACCTCGTTGACGACAATGCTGGTTCTCACATCGCTTGCCGTGTTGGGTGGCGATATGATTTTCGGGTTTGCTGTGGCGCTTTTGGTGGGCGTGACGGTGGGAACCTATTCGTCAATCTACGTGGCGTCTACCTCACTGCTCGCGCTTGGCGTGACCAAAGAAGACGTTGCTATTCCCGTCAGGGAAGGCGCAGAGCAGGACGAGATTGCGCCCTAGCGGCTATCGAATCGATGCCGCGATTTGCTTAAGCAGTTTGGGATTTGCGGTCATAATGTCGCCGCCATCAAGAACATCGTCACTGCCTTTGAAATTGGTCACCAATCCGCCTGACTCTCTGATCAGAAGGGCGCCTGCAGCAATATCCCAGGGCTTAAGGCCTGCTTCCCAAAATCCATCCAGACGGCCTGCTGCGACATAGGCAAGATCCAGTGCTGCAGCCCCCATACGCCGAATGCCCATAGAGTTACCCGCAATTTGCCCTAGGCCCTTGAGGTACCATTCCATTTGCTCATCGCAATGGCCCAAAAACGGAGTGCCGGTGCCTATCAGGCATTCAGCGAGATTCGTGCGATCTGATACTCTGATCCGTCTACCGTTGACTTGTGCGCCACGTCCGCGAGAGGCTGTAAACTCTTCTTGCCTGACCGGATCCAAGATGATTGCGTGCTCAAGCTTTCCATTTTTGACACACGCCATACTGACGCAATAATGCGGGACCCCGCGCATAAAATTACTGGTGCCGTCGAGTGGGTCGATAATCCAGACATATTCCGCGTCTTCTGGACCGGTTCGCCCACTTTCCTCGCAGATGAATGCATGGTCGGGGTAGGTTTTCTTGAGGTTGTAGAGAATCTCTTGCTCTGAGGCGAGATCAACCTCTGTAACAAAATCTGCTTTTCCCTTGGCCTCGAAGCGGAGCCTTGTTAGGTCGTCTGACGCCCGAGCAATAAGGTTGCCTGCTTTGCGGGCTGCGCGAAGCGCGATATTAACCATAGGTTCCATGAAACTATCCGGGTATGCGGGAAGACGCGCGATGATAGCAAGAAGCGCGCGCCGGCGTTAGGGTTTGCTACACTCGCGGCCCAGCAAATTAGGTTCATTTATGAATTCGAACAACATACAAGTTGTACTGGTTAATCCGTCGCATCCTGGGAACATCGGCGCGGTGGCGCGCGCTATGAAAAATATGGGTTTGCGCAAGTTGGTGCTTGTGGATCCCCGCAAATTCCCAGACCCGGAGGCCCAGTGGCGTTCCGCGAGCGCTGTCGACATTATTGACAGCGCGAGAGTCGTGAGTTCACTTGACGAGGCGATCAAGGACAGTCAGTTCGTTGTGGGCACGAGCGCACGCGATCGACGGATACCCTGGCCTGTACAAGACGCTCGTCTGACGGCGCGACGAATCGTTGACCACTCCGTCAGTGAAAACGTATCGATACTGTTTGGTCGGGAGGACAGCGGGCTCAATAATGAGGAGCTTAAGCGTTGTAATTTGCACTGTCACATACCAACGCACCCCGACTATGAGTCACTCAATTTGTCGATGGCTGTGCAGATCGTATGCTACGAGATTCGAATGACGGAACTTGAGGGTACGTTGCCGCGCGAGGAGGATTCCGACTGGGAGAACCCCTTCGCCACGGCTCAAGACATGGAATACTTCTTTGAGCACCTCGAAGCGACGCTTGTTGACCTTGATTTTCTAAATCCCGCAGCGCCCAAGCGACTGATGACGAGGCTGCGGCGTTTGTTTAATCGGGTGCGTTTGGACGAAATGGAGGTGCAAATCCTCAGAGGTGTGCTGAAAGAGACCCGCAGAGTTGTTGGAGAAAATCGCAATAAATAATGCCCTTATGTGGCGTATCGTGTAATTCTTGACTAAACTAGTCAGGTATTCCAAGGGCGCCATTAAATTTGCGATGAAATTGACGACTCGAGGCCGCTACGCGGTGACTGCAATGCTTGATCTCGCCATCCACGGTGGGGAGCAGCCTATAACGCTTGCTGACATCTCGGCGCGTCAGGAGATTTCGCTGTCGTATCTGGAGCAGTTGTTTTCAAAGCTCAGGCGGGAAGCGCTCGTGCGCAGTGTGCGAGGTCCAGGCGGTGGCTATCAGTTGGCCCGGTCGAGCGATCTTATTTATGTGGCGCAAATCATCGATGCCGTTGACGAGTCTATCGATGCAACGAACTGTCAGGGGCGTGGCGATTGCAACCACGGTGAGGTGTGCCTTACACATCACCTTTGGCAGGACTTATCGGACCAGATACATGGTTTTTTGAGTGCCATCAGTTTAGATCAATTGGTTAACCGTGACGGTTACCCGCAAGCAGGTTACATGGCTGGGCTTGTCGAAGCGCAACCATTGACCGTTAGAGAACTATAGGCCGAGAGGCTAAAGGACTGATTTATGGGAAAGGCTGAAGTGTTAAATGTGCCGGTCTATTTAGATTACTTGTCGACCACACCGGTGGATCCGCGCGTCGCAGAAGCAATGATCCAGTGTCTTTCGATGGACGGTGTGTTTGGAAATCCGGCGTCACGCTCGCACCAATACGGCTGGAAGGCTGAGGAAGCGACAGAGAATGCGCGTGGCCAAGTCGCCGAGCTACTCAACGCAGATCCGCGTGAAATTGTGTGGACGTCGGGCGCCACCGAATCTGACAACCTCGCGATCAAGGGCGTAGCGCACTTTTACCAGCGCAAAGGAAAGCACATCATTACCTCGAAGATCGAGCACAAAGCGGTGTTAGATACGTGCAGACAGCTCGAGCGAGAGGGGTACGAAGTCACTTACCTTGAACCCAATAGTGACGGATTAACTACGCCTGAGATGATTTCTGACGCCATTCGTGAAGACACGACCCTTGTCAGTGTAATGCACGCAAATAATGAGATTGGCGTCGTCAATGATATCGCGGGTATTGGTGAAGTGTGCCGTGCACGTGGGGTCATTTACCACGTGGATGCGGCGCAAAGCACCGGTAAACTCCCGTTAGATATGGACGCGATGAAGGTCGACTTGCTGTCGATCTCGGCCCACAAAATGTATGGGCCTAAAGGTATTGGCGCTCTGTATGTGCGTCGCAAGCCGCGGGTGCGACTAGAGGCGCAAATGCATGGTGGCGGGCACGAACGTGGAATGCGGTCAGGCACATTGGCGACCCACCAGATTGTCGGTTTGGGTGAGGCGGCGCGGATTGCTAATGAAGAGATGCAGGTCGAGGGCGAACGTCTAAAAGCGCTGCGTCAGCATTTCTGGTCTTCGATTAACGATATTCCCGAAGTCCACATCAACGGCTCAAGAGATCATCGCTTGCCCGGTGCGCTCAATGTGAGTTTTGCATTTGTGGAGGGCGAGTCGCTCCTGATGTCATTGAAAGATCTCGCAATTTCGAGTGGCTCTGCGTGCACGTCTGCAAGCTTAGAGCCGTCTTATGTGTTGCGTGCCTTGGGTCTTAATGACGAAATGGCGCACAGTTCTTTACGGTTCAGTTTTGGGCGTTTTACGACACAGGACGACGTGGATCAAGCGGCGAAAAGTGTTCGTCACGCGGTCGAAAAATTGCGCGAGTTGTCGCCATTGTGGGATATGTACCAAGACGGTATTGATCTTGACACCATTGAATGGTCGGCGCATTAACAGGCGCTAAGCGCCGAAAGGAGTAGGTTATGGCTTACAGTGAAAAAGTAATTGATCATTATGAAAATCCCCGAAATGTTGGGAAACTCGATGCCGATAGCGACAATGTCGGTACCGGCATGGTCGGGGCGCCTGCTTGTGGTGACGTGATGCGTCTGCAGATACAGGTCAATGACGAGGGTGTGATCGAAGACGCTAAATTCAAGACCTATGGTTGTGGGTCAGCAATTGCGTCCAGCTCACTGCTCACCGAGTGGGTCAAAGGCAAGAAGTTGGATGAAGCTGCGGCGATTAAAAATACTGAAATTGCTCAGGAGCTGGCGTTGCCGCCTGTGAAAATCCACTGTTCAGTGCTCGCTGAGGATGCCATTAAGGCTGCCGTTAAGAACTTCCGTGAGAAGCGGGGCGAGTAATGACCATTAGCGTAACAACCGCTGCCGCCCAGCACGTGAGCAAACAGCTGACGGCACGAGGCTGTGGAGAGGGGATTCGCATCGGTGTTAAAACGTCAGGGTGTTCGGGGCTAGCCTACGTGCTTGAGTTCGTAGACCAACGCGATCCTGCGGACACCATCTTTGAAACGGATGGCGTGTGCGTTTTTGTGGATCCAAAGAGCTTAGTGTACCTGGACGGCACCATCGTGGACTTTACTCGAGAGGGTCTGAACGAGGGACTTGAGTTTAAAAATCCGAACGTCGCGGGTGAGTGCGGCTGTGGTGAGAGCTTTACAGTCTAAGTTCTGGACGTTAGCGCCCATTAGTGAGGTTTCGTGGCCAATTACTTTCAGTCTTTCGACCTGCATCCTCAGTTCGATATCGAGTTAGGTGCACTTGAACAGCGTTATGAGCAACTCATGCGGTTGTGTCATCCGGATCGTTTTGCTGGCGCACCTGCTTTCGAGCAGCAGGTCGCCGCGAAGCGAAGTGCCGATATCAATGAGGCCTTTGATGTGCTTAAACACGGTGTTAAGCGTGCAGGCCACTTACTGGAGCTTAAAGGCGTTGACTTGGACAAACTTGAGCGGCAACCCGCATCTCCAGACTTCCTTTTTGACCAAATGATGTTTCGTGAGCAGTTACAAGCATTCGATAGCCTCTCCGAGGCGCATGCTGACGCGCTGGTAGAACAAGTCTGCTCAGCTTACGCGTGCACTGAGGCAAAGTTCGCTGAGCTCTTTGAGTCCGGGGATATAACGGCTGCTTCGGCCTCCTGGGTTGAGTTCCACTTTCAGCAAAAGTTAAAAGATGAGCTGGTCAGAGCACAAAGCCAGGCGGGTCGTTAGATATGCTACTCCAAATTTCAGAGCCCGACAGTCCAGTAACGAATCAGCGCGTAAGGAAACGTGGTCTCGGTATTGATCTCGGGACAACAAATAGCCTGGTTGCGACCAAGTCAGAGCAAGACGCTTTGGTACTTAAGGGTCCCGACGGCACCGCCTTGCTGCCCTCCGTAGTTCACTTTGGTGACCAGGTCACGGTTGGCAATCCAGCACTTGCGTTGGCCGAGAGTGATCCGGGTAATACGGTCGTGTCGGCAAAGCGACTGATGGGCAGAGCACGCGAGGATTTGAGCCACATTCAGTTGCTTGGCTTGGAGGACTCAGACAGGCTTGCCTTTGATACCGCCAGCGGACCTAAAACGCCGGTGGAAGTGTCTAGCGAAATTTTACGAGCGCTCTCTGAACGTGCTGCGGCCGTTTTGGGTGAGCCTCACGAGGGTGTCGTTATAACGGTGCCGGCGTACTTTGATGATCGACAGCGCCAAGCGACGCGTCAGGCGGCCGAAGTTGCCGGGGTGAACGTTTTGCGCCTGCTGAATGAGCCGACAGCTGCCGCAGTGGCTTACGGTCTTGACGAGACTATTGCTGAGTCGAGTGTCGTGGCTGTCTACGATTTGGGTGGCGGCACCTTCGATATTTCAATTTTGCGGATGGAGCAAGGTTTGCTCAGAGTTCTGGCGACTGGAGGCGACAGTGCGCTCGGTGGCGATGACTTCGACGCTGTGATTGTAGATTGGCTTCAGACCCAATGGTCCCTGTCGGAGCCTACGCATTCTCAAATGCGACAGCTTCTTATGACTGCTCGAAGGGCCAAAGAAGCATTGACAGACTGTGACACGGTCAGTGTTGATGCGCCCAATTCAGTGGCACCCCAACCCAGTTGCGAACTCAGTCGCGAGCGGCTTCAGGCGTTATCGCAGTCACTTGTAAAGCGCACGTTAGACGCGTGTTCCAATGCAATGGAAGACGCGGGTGTCGAGCAGGTCTCGGAGGTCGTTTTGGTCGGGGGATCGACGCGAATGCCACTTGTTCGAGAATCTGTCGCTGACTTTTTTCACAGTGACCCCCTGTGTTCTATTAATCCTGATGAAGTGGTTGCACTGGGCGCTGCGATTCAAGCCGATGTATTAGTGGGTAACGGTGATGGCCAGGAAGCGCTGTTACTTGATGTGATTCCGCTCTCTCTGGGTCTTGAGACCTATGGCGGACTCATAGAAAAGATCGTGCCTCGAAATTCGGTACTGCCGGTGGCCAAAGCGCAGGAGTTTACAACAGCAAAAGATGGGCAGACGGGTTTGGTGGTACACGTTCTTCAAGGCGAGCGTGAGCGGGTGGAGGACTGTCGTTCGCTGGCGCGTTTTGAGTTGAGTGGTATTCCGCCAATGGTGGCGGGCGCCGCTCGAATCTTGGTGACATTTCGTGTGGACGCCGATGGACTGCTTGAAGTCTCTGCCAGAGAGGAAATAACGGGGACCGAAACCCATCTGGTGGTTAAGCCATCGTTTGGACTCTCTGATGATGAAGTCGCTACGATGCTTCGATCGAGTCAACAATACGCAGCCGAGGATATGCAGGCGCGTCAGTTGCGCGAAGCGCGGGTGGAGGCCGAGTCGTTATTGCATGGCCTCGCCGGCGCACTGGAGGCCGATGGAGATTTATTAAGTGTTCATGAGCGGCTAGGCCTTGATGGTGAAGTCGAGCGATTACTGCAGGTGTTGGATGCGGATGACGTGGACGTCATTCGCCTGCGTGCGGACGAATTGGGTCAGGCGTCGCTTGCATTTGCTGAGCGACGGATGGATAAAAGTATAAAAGCAGCTCTTGGCGGTGTCGCCGTGTCAGAGCTTGAGTCTTTGGATTAAGGGGCGGGAAATGCCACAGATTATCGTACTACCACACCATGAGATATGTCCTGCTGGTGCGGCGGTGGAAGCGGAGAGTGGGCAGACCGTTTGTGAGGTATTGCTGAAAAACCATATCGATATCGAGCACGCCTGCGAAATGTCGTGCGCTTGCACCACCTGTCACGTGATCGTCAGAGAGGGGTTTGACTCGCTAAGTGACGCTGACGAGCTGGAAGAGGACTATTTGGATAAGGCGTGGGGACTCGAGCCCGAGTCTCGGCTGTCCTGTCAGGCCGTCGTGGGTGCTGAGCCGCTTGTTGTTGAAATTCCGAGATACACGATCAATCACGCTTCAGAGAAGCATTAAAAAGCACACTTTTGTTGCCATGACAGCCTGAGGCAAAGGCCTTATACTCCGCGCGCGCGACGCTTGTGGTCACTGCATGACCAGACCGAGCGTTCATTTAATTATTATCAGGAGACACCCATGTCCGTTGAACAAACCCTCTCGATCATTAAGCCTGACGCGGTTGCAAAAAATGTCACAGGTCAGATTAACGCGCGCTTTGAAGCCGCGGGACTCCAGATCGTGGCACAAAGGATGTTGCGTTTGTCGGACGAGGTTGCTGGCGGGTTCTACGCTGAGCACAAAGAGCGTCCTTTTTATGCGGACCTCGTCGGCTTCATGACTTCAGGGCCTGTTGTGGTTCAAGTTTTGCAAGGCGAGGGTGCGATTCTCAAGAACCGTGAACTCATGGGTGCGACAAACCCAGCAGAGGCAGACGCCGGTACTATCCGAGCTGATTTTGCGAAATCGATTGACGCGAACGCAGTTCATGGATCGGACGCTCCCGAGTCTGCAGCAAGAGAGATTGCTTACTTCTTCGCCGCAAGCGATCTTTGCGGTCGATAAGGTCTCTTCGCTCACGATGCCAGATGGGGTGATCGCAACAACTAAGCCCATCAGCAAAGTTAACTTGCTGGGCATGACGCGTGCCCAGCTCGAACATTTTTTTGCTGAGATTGGTGAAAAAAAATTCCGTGCACAACAGGTGATGAAGTGGATTCATCATCAAGGCGTGTGCGACTTCCAAGTCATGACGAACCTTGGCAAGGCCCTCAGAGACCGACTCGAGACACTCGCGGAAATTACGCCTCCAGGCATCAGCAGTCAGCAAGACTCGACTGATGGGACGCGAAAGTGGGCGATCAGCGTCACAGGGGGTGCACTCGTCGAGGCGGTTCTGATTCCCGAGGGGGACAGAGCAACATTATGCGTCTCATCCCAAGTGGGATGCAGTCTTGACTGTAAGTTTTGCTCGACCGGTAAGCAGGGTTTTCAGCGCGATCTGACCGCTGCGGAAATTATTGGTCAAGTGTGGCTTGCGATCGACTCGTACGATGGTTGGCAGCCCGGTAAAGGACGGGTTGTCACTAACGTCGTGATGATGGGGATGGGGGAACCGTTACTCAATTTCGATAATGTCGTCTCCTCTATGGACCTGATGTGCGACGACCTCGCTTATGGCCTCTCAAAGCGCAAAGTGACGCTGTCGACATCGGGCGTGGTTCCCGCACTGGACAAGCTTGCCGAGTTATCTGATGTCAGTCTTGCCATTTCATTGCACGCACCGAACGATGAGATTCGCGATAAAATCGTGCCGCTTAATCGCCGGTACCCTATCGACAAGCTGCTCAGCTCAGCGCGGGCTTACATCGATGCGCAAACTGACAAGAAGCGCGTGGTAACGATCGAATACACCTTACTTGCGGGCGTTAACGATCAAGTGGAGCACGCGCAGGAGCTGACGCAGTTGCTCAAGGACTACCCATGCAAGATTAATTTAATTCCCTTTAATGATTTTCCAAATTCTGGCTTTGAACGTCCCAGTGGAAATGCGGTTTCCAGATTCTGGAAAGTCTTGATGGAAGCAGGATTCATCGTCACAGTAAGGACAACACGGGGTGATGATATCGACGCTGCATGTGGACAGCTCGTTGGAGACGTTAACGACCGTACAAAACGTTCTGCTCGATATCGTGCACAATACGAAGAACTTGAGACACTAGAGGGGTAAGACGTTCGGTGAAATACTTTTCACTTCTGATACTCACGGTCTTTTTGAACGCATGTGTGACCGAAACCTCGGGCCCAGAGCCAGTGCCAGTCAATCCGCAAATGGCGCTCGAGCAGCGTGTGGGGTTGGCTCGACAGTACATTGGTGTCGGTGATTGGGCGAACGCGAAGCGAAACCTTGAACTAGCAGCTGATATTGACCCCAACAGTCCGGATGTATTGGAGGCTTTTGCGCTGGTCTATCAGCGCACGGGTGAGTTTGAGCGGGCTGAGCGCAGTTTCGATCGTGCGTTAGCACTCGGTGGTGGTTCGCGGATTAAGAATAACTACGCGGCCTTCTTGTTTGCTCAAGGACGTTACCGCGACTCCGCGAGCGCGTTCGAGGAGGTGACGACCGACACCCTCTACAGAGGTCGATCGCAAGCTTTTGTCAATTTGGGGCTGGCCCTATTGCAGACGGGCAATGTGCAAGATGCGCGTGCATCGTTTGATCGAGGGCTGCTCATGGAGCCACGAAACGCCACTGCGCTGCTGGAGTTGACTCAGATCGCGCTTACCGAGGGTGATGAAGACGCCGCGAGTCGGTATTATGAACGCTATCGGCAAGGGGCACGCAGTCAAACGGCACGAGCCCTCATCCTTGGTGTAGAGATTGCGCGTCTTCAGGGCGATGCGAATTTAGAGGCGAGCAATATGATGGTGCTGAGAAACCTTTACGCCGAGACGCCGATTTTTAGGGCGTGGACAGCTGCACAGTTGGAGCAGCGTTAAGACTATAAGAACAATTTAGGGGGACTCTCCATGAGTCAGGCTTCACCGATCAAGCGTCGTAAGAGCCGCCAGATTATGGTTGGCAACGTACCTGTGGGTGGTGACGCCCCAATCAGCGTTCAAAGCATGACGAATACGGAGACGTGTGATGTCAGCGCGACCGTTGCTCAGATTGAGGCGATTGCCGATGCTGGCGCTGATATTGTCAGAGTTTCGGTGCCGAGTATGGACGCCGCCGAGGCGTTTAAAGAAATCAGAAAAGCCTCCCCCGTACCGTTGGTGGCAGACATTCACTTTGACCACAAAATTGCGCTAAAAGTGGCTGAATATGGGGTGGACTGTTTAAGGATTAACCCCGGCAACATTGGCAAAGAGCAAAAGGTGCGTGAAGTCATTGCGGCGTGCAAAGACAAGGGTATTCCCATTCGTATTGGCGTCAACGCGGGCTCGCTCGGTAAAGAGTTGATGCGTAAGTACCCCGAGCCAACGGCTGAGGCCCTGATTGAGTCTGCGCTGAAAAATGTGGATATCTTAGAGCGACACAACTTTCCCGATTTCAAGGTCAGTGTTAAAGCCTCCGACGTATTCATGGCCGTGGCTGCCTACCGTGGATTGGCGCAACAAATAGAGCAACCACTGCACCTTGGAATTACGGAGGCGGGCGCACTCAGGGGCGGTACCGTCAAGTCTGCCGTGGGTCTTGGTATGTTATTGATGGAAGGTATTGGCGATACGCTGCGCGTCTCCTTAGCCGCCGACCCGGTGGAAGAGGTCAAAGTGGGCTTTGAGATTCTCAAGAGCTTAAAAATAAGAGCAAATGGTATTAATTTTATCGCTTGTCCTAGCTGCTCACGGCAAAACTTCGATGTTATAGGTACAATGAACGAGCTCGAACGGCGCCTTGAGGACATTCGAACGCCGATGGATGTCGCAGTCATTGGCTGTATCGTTAATGGGCCGGGTGAAGCCAAGGAGGCCGATGTCGGTCTGACGGGTGCCACACCCAGTAATTTGATTTACCTCGACGGGGAGCCGGATCACAAAATCAGTAACACCAATTTTGTTGATCATTTGGAATCCGTTATCCGCAAGCGTGCTGAGAACCTGGAAGCCCAGCGTGCCCGAGAAGAAGCGGACATTATTTCCAGCAGTCACTAGGATACACAGTTAATGAGTCAGTACCGCGCAGTTCGGGGAATGGTTGATGTTCTTCCCGATGAAACGCCGTTGTGGCAGATGCTTGAGCAAACTGCGCGCGATGTGATTGGCGCACACGGCTATTCTGAAATTCGAACACCGCTGGTTGAACGAACAGAGCTCTTTGCGCGATCCATTGGCGAAGTCACTGATATTGTAGAAAAAGAAATGTACTCGTTTGCTGACCGAAATGATGAGGGTCTATCTCTGCGTCCCGAGGGCACGGCAAGTACTGTTCGAGCAATGGTGCAGCATAATTTGATCCAGTCAGCTCAACGGGTTTGGTACATGGGTCCAATGTTCCGCTACGAGCGGCCACAAAAGGGTCGTCAGCGCCAATTTCACCAGCTCGGTGTCGAGGCGTTTGGTGTGCCGACGCCTGATCAAGACGCCGAGCTTTTGTTACTCTGCCGTCAATGGTGGAAACGACTCGGTATTGACGATGTTGTGACTTTGGAACTCAATACTATTGGCAGTGCTGAATCTCGGCACGCCTACAAGGGGGCGCTGACCGCGTATCTGCGGCAGCACGTCGAGTCGCTGGATGAGGACAGCCAGCGTCGCCTTGAGACTAATCCGTTGCGCATTTTGGACAGTAAATCTGCGGCTACGCAAAACGTGGTTGCTGACGCACCTGCAATGGCGACGTTTCTGGACGACGAATCGAAAGCGCATCACGACCAGTTGTGCGAACTACTGGGGCAGGCAGGGCTGTCTTTTGTTGCCAATCCAAACCTCGTGCGCGGCCTCGATTACTACAACAAGACCGTTTTTGAGTGGACCACTGATCGACTCGGTGCGCAGGCGACTGTCTGTGGCGGTGGACGGTACGACGGCATGGTTGGTCAGTTTGGCGGCAAGGCGACGCCGGCGGCGGGATTCGCCGCAGGACTGGAGCGTCTTATTATGCTGTTGCAAACGCTCGAGGTTGACGCAACAGACCCCCCCGATTTGTACGTCATAAGTGCGGATTCAAATGCACTTAGCCAAGCGATGCTCGAGGCAGATAGAATACGCACTGAATTTCCGGGTTTGCGTGTTGTCCAACACCTCGGTGGGGGCAGTCTTAAGAGTCAATTTAAGCGGGCGGACAAGAGTGGCGCCTCATGGGCCATGGTTTATGGTCCAGATGAACTGGCGCAAGGGACAGTGACTTTGAAGCCCCTGCGAACAAACGAAGAACAGACGAGCCTCGGCAGAGGCGCATTGAATGATTTTTTACACCGGTTAGAACGACTGGCGAGCGATATTGAGGAGTAGGGAGTGGCTGATCACCTTCAAGAGGAAGAGCAGTTAGATGCGATTAAGCAGTGGTGGGACGAAAACCGTGTCTCAGTGATTGCCGCCGTCGTGCTGACAATCGGTGGATCGTTTGGGTGGTCCCAGTATCAAGACTACACGGTGAGCACAGCAGATGCTGCTGCAAATGCTTACGATGAGGTACTCCAGTTAAAGCTTTCTGGCGAGTCTGCAGAACAACTCGCGGTGATGAGCCGCGGTCTACGCGAGCGTCACGCGGGTGACGCGTTTGCTGACTTTGCGTCGCTTCAGGTGGCCTCTGCTGCTGTTGAGGCTGGCGATCTTGCACTGGCAGAGCGTGAGCTTGAGTCGGTCATGGCCAGTGTTGATCTTGAGACAACGGTCGGGCAACTGGCCCAGCTGCGACTTGCTCGAGTCCTCGCTGCAAATGGCAACGAGGCGCGCGCGATTGCTATTTTAGAGTTAGGTAGCGATTCGTTCCCAGCCAGTTATGCACAAGCGCTGGGGGATGTTCACCTTGCGGCAGGTCGACAGGTACAAGCGCTGGAGGCGTATCGTACAGCGCAAACAGCATCGCTATCACTGGGTGGTCAGTTGGGCCTCGTTGACCTCAAGGTCAGTGGCTTATCGCTGAGAGAAACCAACGAGTCTACTGAGGTAAATCAGTAATGAAGCTATGGCGTCTGCTGATTATCAGCGTCTCGGTGGTCACGCTCAGTGGCTGTAATACCCTCCAGGATTGGTTTAACTCTGATGACGGTGAGGACCTGACTGCCCCCGTTGAGCTCGAGCGAATTGAGGCGACGGTAAAACTCAATAAGCAGTGGTCAACCAGTATTGGAGACGGACAGGGCAACGGGTTTTATAGAATTACGCCCGTACTTGAGAATGGTGTTATTTACGCCGCCTCTAGCGATGGTGAAGTCGCTGCAATTGATGCCATAGACGGCAATCGGCTATGGCGCGTTGAGTTGGAACGGCCACTCTCTGGCGGCGTCGGTTATCACAACGACAGTGTGTATCTTGGTGGCGCTGACGGCTCAGTGCTGCAACTTTCGGCACGAGATGGCGAAGTTTTATGGGAAGCGGCTGTGTCCGGTGAAGTTCTCGCCGCACCCGCTGTTTCAGACGACTGGGTCATTGTTCAGACTTACGACGGTAAACTTTTGGGCTTTGAGGCCGGTGCTGACGAGCCGACATGGACCTTTACGAGCGACGTCCCAGTATTGACGTTGCGAGGGACTTCAACACCCATTTTATTGGGTAATAACGCGATTGCTGGATTTGGCGACGGTAAGGTCGTTGCCGTCGATGTGGATTCAGGAAATGTCAGTTGGGAGTCTCGTATTGGGGTTCCACAGGGCAGTTCTGAGATTGACCGAATCGTCGATATCGACGGTACGATCACTCAGCAAGGCGTTGAGTTGTTCGTCTCGAGCTACCAAGGACGAGTTGCGGCCTTGGATACGCGTACTGGACGAAAACTGTGGCAACAGAACGTGTCCTCGGTCACGGGAACGCACGTGGGTTTCGGCAATGTGTATGTGACCGACGTGGACGGTACTGTCAGCGCATTTCTGCGCAATGGGCAGGGCGTACGCTGGCAAAATATTGAGCTGGGCTATCGTGAACTGTCCAGGCCAACCCCGATCAACAGTTACGTCGCTACCGTCGACTACGAGGGTTACCTTCACTTACTGTCGCAAGTTGACGGCACTATTGGCGGCCGGACTAAAGTCGGGGGGAGTGCGGCTCGAGCGGACATGATCTCTGACCGCGGTCGACTCTACGTCTACACCGACAGCGGCCAGCTCCTCGCCTTTGAGTTAGAGGTTCGAGAATAAGCCAATGCTACCCGTCATTGCGTTGGTTGGACGCCCTAATGTGGGCAAATCAACGCTATTTAATCAACTCACGAAGTCTCGTGATGCACTTGTCGCGAATCTTTCAGGCTTAACCCGTGATCGTCAGTACGGTGAAGGTCGCTGTGATGAGCAGCGCTTCATTGTGATCGATACGGGAGGCATCACCGGCGAAGAAGCGGGCATAGACGCCGCGATGGCGGCGCAATCGCTGGCGGCCATTGACGAGGCTGATATCGTTTTATTAATGGTCGACGGTCGCGCAGGACTGCAAGTGGGTGACCAAGCGCTGGTTCGTTTGCTGCGAAGCCGCAGTAAGCCCTTTGAACTGGTGGTGAACAAAATTGACGGGGTGGGAGAGGACGTAGCAGCGGCGGACTTCCACGGTCTGGGCGTCAGTGGGTTGCATACGATTGCAGCGACACACAACCGTGGTGTGCGCGCAATGATTGCTGAGGTCATGGAACCGTTTGGCGAGACGCAGAGCGAGAACGACGATCTGGGCGGGGGTATTCGTGTTGCGGTTGTCGGTCGTCCAAACGTGGGTAAATCAACGCTGGTAAACAGGCTTTTAGGAGAAGATCGCGTTGTGGTCTTCGATGAGCCCGGCACCACTCGTGACAGTGTCTTCATTGAATATGAGCGGCACGGGCATACCTATACCTTGATCGATACTGCAGGCGTTAGGCGTCGAAAGAACGTTAAAGAGACAGTCGAAAAGTTTTCGATTGTCAAAACGTTGAAAGCCATCGATCAAGCTAATGTGGTCATCTTACTGATGGACTCGCGAGAGGGCGTTGTCGATCAGGATCTTCATTTGTTGGGACAGTGCATCGAAGCAGGCCGGGGCCTCGTTGTTGCACTTAACAAATGGGATGGCATGGAGGCTGATGAGCGTGAGCGAGTCAAAGTCGAGCTTCAGCGGCGCTTGATTTTTGTGGACTACGCCGACATCCATTTTATTTCTGCGCTGCACGGGACCGGCGTGGGGCACTTGTATGATTCTATTCATGGAGCCTACGAGTCGGCCACTCGCAAACTGACAACGCCTAGGTTGACCAAATTACTTGAGGATGTTGTCGGGAGCCATCCACCGCCGATGGTGGGCGGTCGTCGCGTGAAGCTTCGATACGCGCACATGGGAGGGCATAATCCGCCGCGAATCGTGATACACGGGAACTCTACTGACAACTTACCCCAAAGTTATGTGCGGTACTTGGAGAACGCATTTCGCCGTGAGCTTGACCTTACTGGAACGCCCATTCGGATTGAATTGAGAACAGGAGAAAATCCCTACGCAGGACGAAAGAATAAACTGAGTGAGCGTCAGGTTCAGCGACGAAAACGGCTCGTGTCCCACATCAAGAAAGCGGATAAGAAGAAGAAAAACAAAAAGACGCAGTAACGTCAAAACAATCTAAATCTCCGCACATTTATTTATTTAAATTATGAGCGAGATATAAGTCATTTATTTCACAAATAACCACATCTCCCACATAGTGTGCGCTCTGAATCTGACATTACGTTAAGTAGGGGTGTGTTGTGAGCAATTACTCGGAGCAAGTTGAGAATCTGGCGGGTCTGGCAACGGCCGCCAATGGTGTGAGTGCGGAGCAAGCAGTGCGCATGCGTCTGCAAAATCAGTTCAAGACGGGGCTCGATGTGGCGCGATATACCGCAGACATTATGCGACGCGATCTCGACGCCTACGATGCGGATACGTCTCAGTACACGCAATCATTGGGCTGCTGGCATGGATTTATTGGCCAACAGAAAATGATTGCCATTAAAAAGCATTTCGGTGATACCCGCCGACGTTACCTTTACCTGTCCGGTTGGATGATTGCGGCGCTGCGGTCTGAATTTGGCCCCTTGCCGGATCAGTCAATGCACGAAAAAACATCAGTACCATCGCTGATTGAAGAGCTGTATACGTTTTTGCGACAGGCTGATGCTCGTGAGCTTGGAGGCCTTTTTCGTCAACTCGATGCGGCGCGCAACGAGAATAACGACGTTCAAACGCGTGCGATTATTAATCAGATCGACAATTTCCAGACACATGTCGTGCCGATCATTGCAGATATCGACGCTGGGTTTGGTAATGAGGAAGCGACTTACCTGCTCGCCAAGAAGATGATCGAGGCGGGTGCTTGCGCAATTCAAATTGAGAATCAGGTCTCTGATGAAAAACAGTGTGGGCACCAGGACGGAAAAGTAACGGTCCCCCACGCTGACTTCCTCGCAAAGATTCGCGCGGTTCGCTATGCGTTCATAGAACTTGGTGTTGAAAATGGCATTATCGTCGCACGGACAGATTCACTCGGAGCCGGTTTGACCAAGCAAATTGCGGTCACCAATGAGCCGGGTGATCTTGGTGATTTATACAACAGCTTTATTGACGGTGACGTGGTGCAAAGTGCTGACGATCTAGCCAACGGCGACGTTGTGATGAAAGCCAATGGTGAGCTGATTCGTCCAAAGCGTCTCGCGTCTGGATTGTTCCGGTTCAAGCCCAACACGGGTGAAGATCGCGTCGTTCTTGACTGTATTACGTCACTCCAAAACGGCGCTGACCTATTATGGATCGAGACAGAAAAGCCCCACGTTGGTCAGATAGCGCAAATGGTGAATCGAATTCGTGAGGAAGTACCTACTGCGAAGCTGGTTTACAACAACAGCCCTTCGTTTAACTGGACATTAAATTTCCGCCAGCAGGTCTTTGATATTTGGGCAGAAGAAGGGCGTGATGTCTCCGCGTATACGCGCGATGAATTGATGGCAGCTCAGTATGACGAGACTGAGCTTGGGCTTGAGGCAGATCGTAAAATCCAGTCTTTCCAGGCTGACGCGGCCCGTGAAGCCGGTATTTTCCATCACTTGATAACGTTGCCCACCTACCACACGGCGGCACTGTCCACAGATAACCTGGCCAAAGAGTACTTTGGTGAAGCGGGAATGCTGGGCTATGTTGCCGGCGTTCAGCGAAAAGAGATTCGCCAGGGCATCGCCTGTGTGCGGCATCAAAATATGGCGGGCTCTGATATGGGCGACGATCATAAGGAATACTTTTCGGGTGATGCGGCGCTGAAAGCGGGTGGCGCGGACAATACAATGAATCAATTCGGGTAAGCATGCCGAATGAGTGGTTAGCGCCCGGTCATTTGACTGGGCTTTTTTTTGGCCGTGACTTGCCAAAGTGCCCAGACCAAAGCAAAGTTCCAAAATGAAATGGGAAAATATAGATCAACAAGTGTGTTCAGTTGCCCGTGCGCTGTCGATTGTCGGTGAGCGTTGGACGCTACTCATTATTCGCGATGCGTTCAAGGGCACTCGACGGTTTGAAGGGTTTCATAAAAACTTAGGTGTCACGCGGCACAGACTGACGGAGCGTCTCACGATGCTGGTTGAGTCTGGGGTCTTGACGAAAGTGCCGTACCGGACGAATCCCGAGCGTTTTGAGTACCGCCTGACACGAATGGGGCTGGGGCTTTACCCCGTTTTAATGAGCCTCAGCCATTGGGGCGATCAATGGCTGGCAGATGAAAATGGGCCACCGATGACGTATTGGCACAGTCGATGCGCTAGCGGATGTGATCCTCAACTCGCCTGTAGCGGCTGTGGCGAGCCCCTACGCCCGGAAGAGGTATCCGCGAAGCTAGGCAATGAGTTGAGTGAATATGTGGCACACTTGGAACGTCAGGGTTTGGCCGTGCCCAGTGATGCCGAGTTGCCCAGGCAAGCCGGTGAATACCGATTAGCCCAGAATAAAAAGGAATGAGGAATATGAACCAGCAAGCGAACAATCTGATTATGAACGCTGACGAGAACATGGGTAATGTTGAGCGTGCCCCCCTTGATGAGCAGCTTTTCCGCAAGCAACGTTTAGCGGCTGCGCTGCGTATCTTTGGGCGTTTCGGATTTGATGAGGGTGTTGCGGGCCATATCACCGTCCGAGATCCACTGGATCCTGAGACATTTTGGGTCAACCCCATGGGGCGGTCATTTAAGATGATGCGCGTATCGGACCTTATCCGTGTCGATCACAGTGGGACGATTGTCGAGGGAAGCGGTATTTTAAATGGCGCCGCCTTTACCATTCACAGCCAGATTCACGCGGCGCGTCCCGACGTGACCGCGGCGGCGCATGCCCATTCTATTTACGGTAAAACCTGGTCGACACTCGGGCGGCTGCTCGATCCGTTGACCCAAGACGCCTGCGCTTTTTATGGCGATCACGCCCTGTTAGATGATTACACGGGGGTTGTTGTCGATATGGACGAGGGTGAGCGTCTTGCGAAGACCTTGGGAGAGGGTAAGGCCATTATTTTGAAAAATCACGGACACCTCACTGTCGGTCAGTCCATTGAAGAAGCAACGTGGTGGTATGTCACGATGGAGCGTTCATGCCAAGCACAGCTGATGGCCGAGGCGGTCGGTAATACGAAACCTATTCCTCATGAAATGGCGCTACACACACAAAAACAAGTGGGAAGTACGCTTGCAGGTTGGTTTAGTGGACAGCCACTTTTTGATGTTATTTTGAGTGAGCAACCAGAACTTTTAGACTGACAGGGGGTGGGTGTTTTACCTGTCGGTTAACGCACTAGACTGAGGCAGAAAAGTGGGGTCGGTTGAACGCGCCCAACAACACCGCAACGTTGAGCGCTTGAACCGCTAATAAAGGGTAATGAATTGCTTGAACGAGCGTCGGTGGGTCATCGGTTCCGAGCGAGTGACGCGCCCATTGATAGAACGCGGCTGCAAAAGCGAGACCGAGTAGCGCTCCGACGGACTTTCCAATATCCACAATCTTGAGTTGATCCTTCGCGATGAGCAGGGTTTCAAATCGAACGAGGTAGCTCCCGAAAATCAGTGCAACCTGAAAACCCAGATAAATACCTGCGGCTAATGCGAAGCCCGGCGGGTAGAGCAGAATAGCGATGACGCTAATGAGAGCGACGACCTCCACAGTGATCGAGATTCGAAAAAACCACTTGAGATTAAATAGCCGCGAATAGGCCAGCGCAACCACGGATGTACCGATGCTGAATCCAATACCCCCTGCAGAGAAAATCTCAGGCGCCAGGGGGGTCATTAAGCCAACGTAGGCAGTACCCCAAACCCCTTGGAAAAATGCATTGATGGATTTATAAGCAATGAATCGATTGAGACGAATGGCCTTGTGAGTCGCCTCCGCCATCTAGTAGTCGACGCCTTTTCGCGCTTTAACGCCCGCATTAAAGGCATGCTTTATATCTTTTACCTCTGAGACGGTGTCTGCCAGATTTTGAAGTGCTGTGCCGCCACCGCGGCCCGTGATGACAACACTTTGATGCGGAGGTCGATCATCAACGGTGCCGATGACTTCGGATTCACTGAGGTAACCAAAGGCGAGCATGTAAGTGAGTTCATCAAGGATAACGAGATCGTAATTGGGATCCGTGAGCATACGAGAGGCCTCGCGCCAAGTTCGCTGCGCAGCGTCAATATCGGCTTGCCGATCTTGTGTGTCCCATGTAAACCCCGTACCCATTTGATAAAAATCAGACTGAGGCAGGTTTTCGCGCGCGAAGAGTTCTTCACCTGATAACTGTTCGCCCTTGATGAACTGCACAATACCGACTCTCTGGCCATAACCCATTGCGCGCATGACCATACCAAATGCAGAACTGGTTTTGCCCTTACCATTGCCGGTAAGCAACACCACGAGGCTTTTGTCAGTATCTGCGGCAGCGATAGAGGCGTCGACGTTTGTCTTCTGTTTCTCCATCGACGCTTTGTGTTTTGCGTCCTTGTTCATCGAACATCCCTAAAGCGTAAGATTTATACCCAGATACAGTGCCCGACGAGGGCTGCGATATCCAACAATGTCGGTGTACTTCTGGTTAGCCAGATTTTCCGCTCGAACCGAGAGTTTGACATTGTTTGTGATGTTATAGGCGTAACTCGCATCGACGACCGCGTAGTCCTTAAGGTCGCCCCCAAACTCGTCGACGCGATCTGCGGTCTGACGCGCTGTGAGCATCCAATTTGACCGATCGTCTGTGTAGCGGGCGCTCAGTTGAGAGGTCAGACCAGGACGATAGGGCAGTGGGGCGCCGGAAGCATCGTCAGCGTCGAGTTGGGACACAAAGCCGCCAACAGCGAGGCGATCCGAAAGCTGCCATGAGGCTGACGCCTCGACGCCGGTTGACTGGCTTTTACCCTGAATCTGTACATAACCACTGTAGCCCACTAAGTCGAAAATAATCGCGTCTGTAATGTCCTGGTCGAAGTAGGTGATCTCCCAGACCAACGCGCCACTGGTGTCACGTAAGCCCAGCTCCCAACCAGCGCTTTGCTCCTCAGACAGCGGTTGATCGGCTGCGGGAGCATAGGCCCATGGCCCACTGTTGTAGCCTATTTCATAGGGCGATGGCGCTCTGAAACCCGTGCCCGCCGCAATTTTAAGCACAACATTATCCAGTGGCGTTTGAGAGAGTGCCGTGAGTCTCCAAGAGGTGTGACGACCGAAATCGTCGTTGTCGTCCGACCGGATGCCCGCGGACAGTGTGAGTCGCTCTGACTGGCGTCTTAGGTTTACAAAAGTCGCGTTATTGTCGCGCGTGCGTTGATCAGCACCATCGTCGTACCCCTGCTCATCAAGATCGATCCCCACGGTGAGGCTCAAGTCGTTCGTCAGATTACGACTGTGCAAGGCCGAGATCTGACGATTTTTGCCTTGAGTACTAAAGCCTACGGTATTGTCTGTTGCATAGGCTCGTTCGCTATTGCTCTCGCTCCATCTGACTTGCGACGATTGGCCCTCGCCAGTGTGCTCAAGCAGCAGCGATTGGCTGTCATTTTGATAATCGTCTCGGCAATTATTGCTGGTGGTAAAGCTCGCCGTGTAGCACAGATCGTAGTCCGTCTCGGCACGGACCTCACGGGCGCTCAGGGTTGCGCTCCAATTTCTCCAGGTTGGCGTGGTGTAGGTGAGTTGGTAACTCTCGTTGTCGTATCCATCGTCGTCGTTAAGGGTGACGTCATCGAGTCGCGCATTGAAGCCGTCGAGTGTCATCTGACTGATGGAAATCGAGCCCTCACCGAGGTCACTTGCACCCGAGCTCAAGACCATCGACTCGCTTTGAAAACCGTATCCTCCCAGCTCAGCACTCATCAAAACGGAGGGCTGACTCGATCCTCTTCGACTACTCAGAGCGATTACCCCACCGGCGTCAGCGCCCCACAAAAGCCCTTGAGTCCCGCGCAATACCTCGATGCGGTCGAGCGAATTTGAGACGATGTGTTCCATACGAGGGCCGATTTGAGGCGACGAGGGGTCGCTAATATCAACACCGTCGAGTAACACCTTTGTTCTAAAACCATCTTGACCGCGTATCCGCACACCGCTGACGGCACCGATGCCACCCGTTTGAGTGGCGGTAATACCGACCTCTGATTCAAGCAGCTGTGGCAACGTTGCGGAGCCAAGCGCAGAGATCAGCGCTCGATCAAGTACGTTAACTGACACGGCTAACGCGTCACTTGCAGTGTTTATGCGGTCCGCGACAACAACCGTTTCCTCGATCGTACTGGCAAATAGCGATTGGGGGAGGAAGGCTAACAGCACTGCGGCTGCAAGCGGACTGTACGAGAACTTCAAGGTCATAAAAGGCTCCTGTAACTCACATTCAGAAGCGGGAGACTGCAAAGAGGCGGCGTACTCGAGTGGCATCGGGCACTGACCCTCTGCTGGTGCCCACCGCGCCATTGGGTTTGTTTAGGCAGGTATCGGGCTCGGACCACGCGTGACACGTTGTCTGTACCGTTGCGGGGGCAGCGCTGGCTCATCCAGACTTCCCTTTTAACCTACCCGAGCGTTTTACGCCTGTAGGCACCTAAGAGGCGGACGGTACGCGCTTGTTGACAGCGAGTCAACGCACTTTTTATGCTAGGGTTCGCGCATGAATGATGCCGAAAAAAAGGCCGCGCGCGTGGCGCAGTGGCGCCCGTTTGTTGCCGAATGTCTGGGACGTGAACCACGGGGATTTCGCGATGTCGCCGCCCTTAATGCTCGCGGTGAACCGTCGGTAATCGAAGTCTGCTCGGTGGTCGACGGTAAGCCGTTCCCAACCCTTTATTGGTTGATCGATGCCGCGCTGTCGCTGGACATTGACCGCCTTGAAGCCGCCGGCTGGATTGCAAAATTACAGAGCGAAATCGCAGACAGCAGCGCGTTCCAACGCCGCATGAATAATGATCATCGAGCACATATTGCACTGCGAGACAGTCTTCTTTCTGATGACGATCGCCGAGTGTTGACTGCGAACGGAATGGCTTCGGCGTTATCAGATCGAGGCATTGGCGGCATTAGCGAGCCCGATCGGGTGCGTTGTTTCCACACGTGGTACGCGGCCCATCTGGTCGTTCCCAATAGTGTTGGCGCTGTAATAGACCGGCTATTAAGTGGCGCCATTGAGGCGCCGTTAATTGAAACTACATCGGTCGATATTTAAGGTATTGGTATTACCCGAAGTGACAGAAGCAGAGCTTATTGCCCTCGGCATCTCTGACGTAAGCCCCGTAAAATACGTCCGGAATACGTTGCCCCGGTGCGCCATCACAGGTCGCTCCTAGCGAAATAGCCTTTTCATAGAGTGCGTCAACACCCTCCGGACTACCGCCGTGAAAGGCAACCATGACGCCGTTTCCTGCGCTTGGTGCTTCTTCGTCATACGGCGTGCAAATGGCTAGCGCAGCCTCCGCAAGTGATGATCCAAAAAATACAATACGGTCCGTCCCCATGAGTTTTTTCCATCCCATTGACTCGGTGAGCGCGGTGTAGAATTCGACTGCCGCATCAAGATTGGAAGCGCCAAGGGTTGTGTAAGCGAGCATAGAAACATCCTTTTTATAGGTTCAAATCAGCATTGCACTGTACCTGCGCTGCGAGCGAATAACGACCGCAACTCAGTAATTGTTCAGCTTTTTGCGACTGGGGTCTTGTCAGACCGTGATGGAGGTCGCGGCGTGGACGGAAGAGTGACTGAACGTATTGTAAGTTTATCATCCACAAGGCTGATCTTTACCCACTTTTCTGC
>DGPO01000132.1:0-661 GCA_002390485.1 Halieaceae bacterium UBA4438
CCACCTCGCCAATTCCTTGAGCCGTTGGGCGCTGAGCGCCGCGTTGTGGCGCGCGCTGTTCTGCTCTCGGTGGGAGGTCAAGGAAGACCGTGTACTCTCTGAGGATTCGACCTTCAGGCCACTTAAGTTCCAACAGAAAGCTCAAATACGGCTCTACCACCGGCTCTTGAGTGGTAATGCGAATAACAGGACGCGAGGGGTCCGAAAAATCAGGCTCAAACAAGAGGCGACTGAGCGAGTAGTGTCGATCGAGCCCTAGACGATCGAAATCATCGATCGAGGCCAGACTGGGTATGACTTCAACTTCGCTTAAATCGCTGGGCTGCAGCACTTCAATGGTTGCATTAAGCGGCCCATTGACGAACGACTGTGTCGCAATATCGCCAAGACCGATGGCCCAACTCATACGTCCTGTCAAAGCCAAGAGAGTCGCTGTCAGTGTAACTACCCAAAACTTCATAGCGTTGTGTGCGTTATTCGCGTGCAAGCATCATAAGTCAGTCTGTCAGGCTTGTCAGAGGTAATTTTCGATCAACGCTTCTGCAATCTGAATCGAGTTCAACGCCGCACCCTTTCGAAGGTTATCCGAGACCACCCATAAATTGAGTCCTTGGGCGTGACTGATGTCAGCGCGGATACGCCCCACATAAACCGCGTCACC
>DGPO01000132.1:709-22054 GCA_002390485.1 Halieaceae bacterium UBA4438
GGTGGCCTGCTCACTCGTTATAGGCTCGCGTGTCTCAAGGTGAATTGCCTCGGAGTGCCCATAAAAAACAGGAATACGAACACAGGTGGGATTGACCATTATCGTGTCGTCTTCGAGGATTTTTTGCGTTTCCCACACCATTTTCATTTCTTCGCGGGTGTAGCCATTTTCTTGAAAAGTGTCGATCTGTGGGAGCGCATTAAATGCAATTTGCTTAGGGTATACCTTTAACTCAGCCGGCTGACCGTTCAACAGTCGTGCTGTTTGGGCAGCGAGCTCTGAAATCGCCGACTTACCTGTTCCACTCACTGCTTGATACGTCGCCACATTGACACGCGCAATCCCCACTGCCTCATAAATCGGCTTCAAAGCCACCAACATTTGAATCGTCGAGCAGTTCGGATTCGCAATAATATTTCGTGCACGGTACCGCGCTATAGCGTGAGGATTGACCTCCGGCACGACCAAAGGAATGTCCTCGTCCCGTCGGAAATGCGAGGTGTTGTCGATCACAATACAGCCGGCGGCAGCGGCTTTTGGCGCGTACTCCGCACTGATCGAACCGCCCGCAGAAAAGAGCCCGATATCGGCTTGAGAGAAGTCAAATTCAGCAAGATTCTGAACGCTCAAACGCTTACCCGCAAAAGACACGTTATTACCCGCCGAACGTTCGGAAGCGAGTAGATACAGGTTCTCAACCGGGAAGTTGCGCGTCTCAAGTAGCTCGATCAGCACTTCGCCCACAGCACCGGTTGCGCCGACAATGGCCACATTAAATTTTTTCACCACGATTTCCCCCGAAAACGATTAAGCAGACATTGCTGCGACGACGGCGCTACCCATAGCCGCTGTACCGAGGATACCGTCACCCTCACCCGCGATATCCACGGTCCTCAAACCCTGATCCAGCACCCGCTCAACTGCAGATTCGATCGCCTGAGCCGCGGTGTCTTCGTTCAGCGAGTACCGAAGCAACATAGCGGCAGACAAAATAGTCGCTAACGGATTGGCCGTGTCATCGCCAGCAATATCAGGCGCTGAACCATGCACCGGTTCATAGAGCCCTCTAGACGCTGAATTCAAGGACGCTGACGGCAACATGCCAATCGATCCCGTTAGCATCGCTGCCGTGTCGGATAAAATATCGCCGAACAGGTTACCCGTAAGCATCACGTCGAATTGCTTTGGAGCCCTGACTAATTGCATAGCCGCATTGTCGACATACAAGTGACTGAGTTCAATATCGGGAAAGTCAGCGGCGACCTCGGAAACGACCTCGCGCCATAGCATTGTCACTTCTAGCACATTGGCTTTATCAACGGAGCACAGACGCCCCCCGCGCTTTTGAGCAAACCCAAAGGCAAGACGCGCAATTCTTTCGATCTCGCGCTCGTCGTAGACGTCGGTGTTAAACCCACGCCTTAAACCCTGATCGTCACGCGTTACGCCCCTCGGCTCACCAAAATAAATCCCACCGGTCAGTTCTCTTACTATTAGCAAATCAAGACCGGCGACGAGTTCAGGCTTGAGACTTGATGCCTGTGCAAGCTGCGGATACAGCAGCGCCGGGCGCAGATTGCAAAACAAATCGAGATCGGCACGTATCGCAAGGAGCCCGCGTTCGGGCCGGTCGCCCGCCGGCAAGTGATCCCACTGAGGTCCCCCAACGGCGCCCAGCAGTATGGCATCTGCCTTATTAGCCAGGTCGCGGGTTGAAGTTGGGTACGGAACTCCGTGATTATCGATAGCAACACCGCCCAAATCAGCGGTCTCGAAGTTGATGTCAATCGTGAACTGCTTGGAAGCGGTCTCGAGAACACGTCTTGCCTGAGAAACCACCTCGGGGCCTATACCGTCACCCGGAAGCAGCAAAATATCATGCGCCATTAGACGACGACCTCGTTAAATAGCCAGGGCTGAACACCTCTATGCTTATCTTCAAACGCGGCGATAGCATCCACTCGCTCAAGCGTAATACCAATATCATCAAGACCTTTGAGTAAGCACTGCCGTCGAAACGGATCGACACTGAATTGTACTGCTTCACCACTGGGCAAACGCACTTCCTCGTTATTCAAATCGACGCTTAAATTCAAAGGCTTGCCTGTACTGACGTGAGCAAACAGGTTGTCCACCAGCGCCTCCGGCAGTTCGACCGGCAATAAACCACTTTTGAAGGCGTTATTTTTAAAGATGTCCGCAAAACTTGGGGCAATGACGCACTGAATACCAAATTGACACAGCGCCCAAACCGCATGCTCTCTACTGGATCCACAACCAAAGTTTTCTCGACTTAAGAGAATCGACGCGCCTGCATATTCAGGCTTATTGAGCGAAAAATCGGGGTTAGATATTCGCGCGCCGTCAGGGTTTAACTCGTCATACGCATCGCTATAGCGCAGTTCGTCAAATAGATTCGGGCCAAACCCTGTGCGTTTGATTGATTTAAGAAACTGCTTAGGAATGATGAGGTCCGTATCAACGTTGGAGCGATCCAGGGGCACAACGAGCCCGTCATGAACAGTAAACGGCGCCATAATCAGATCTCCAATGTCGACGGATGGACAAACCGACCCGCGACCGCCGCGGTCGCCGCCATCGCTGGGCTGACCAAATGAGTGCGGCCTCCAGAGCCCTGACGACCCTCAAAATTCCGATTCGAGGTGGACGCACAGCGCTTGCCCGGCGCAAGCTTGTCAGCATTCATAGCAAGGCACATAGAGCACCCCGGTGCTCGCCACTCCATACCGGCTGCCTCGAAGATCTTATCCAGGCCCTCAGCCTCCGCTTGCGCTTTCACGAGGCCCGAGCCGGGTACGACGAGCACACGCTCAACGTTAGCCGCCTTGCACCTGCCCTGCACAATACTGGCAGCCACACGCATGTCCTCGATACGAGCATTCGTGCAGGACCCGATAAAAACCATGTCAACTTCGATGTCAGTGAGCGCCATGCCCTCCTCGAGCCCCATGTATTCAAGGGCACGCGCCAGAGACTTCTTACTCGTCTCATCGGGAAGACTTTGTTGCGATGGGACACGACCATTAATTGACGACACCATCTCGGGTGATGTGCCCCATGTGACTTGCGGTTCAATTTTTGACGCGTCGAGTCTGAGCTCTCGATCAAAGACCGCATCGTCATCACTGTGCAGTGTTTGCCAGTATGCCTCCGCCAACGCCCACTGCGCGCCCCTAGGTGCCATGGGCCGATCCTTCACGTACTCTAGTGTTGTTTCATCAACGGCGATCATTCCCGCACGGGCACCCGCCTCGATCGCCATATTGCACAGCGTCATTCGGCCTTCCATAGAAAGTGCGGTCACTGCAGATCCGGCAAATTCCACAGCGCATCCTGTTGCACCCGCCGTTCCAATTTCACCAATGACGGCCAGCGCCAAGTCCTTTGCACTGACACCCAGTTGGACGTCACCCTCAAGCAACACCCGGAAATTGGACATTTTCTGAGTCAAAAGACACTGCGTCGCCAGTACGTGCTCTACTTCTGACGTTCCGATTCCGTGCGCCAGAGCGCCAAAAGCACCATGAGTTGATGTGTGCGAGTCACCACAGACGATAGTCATGCCCGGAAGCGTAGCGCCCTGTTCTGGACCCATCACATGCACAATGCCCTGCCTTTGGTCTGCGAGATCGATCAGCGGAATATTGAAATCATTACAATTGTCATTGAGCGTCTCTAGCTGTAAGCGACTCGTCGCATCGGCAACACCCGAGTATCCCGCAAGGGCACGCTCGTTCGGATCAGTCGAGACGTTATGGTCTGGCACCGCAACATTGGCATGCAGCCTTCTTGGCTGCCGACCGGCGAGGCGCAAGCCCTCAAATGCCTGGGGCGAAGTAACCTCGTGAATTAAATGACGATCGATGTAAATGAGCGCGGAACCGTCGTCGCGCTGATCAACAAGGTGTGCATCCCACAGCTTATCGTAAAGCGTCAATCCCATAGTTGAATCCTATCTTGAAACCACGTCAGCGGCGTTGGTCTTACCACCGATACTGAATTGTTTGCGATGCCCAACATCGCGGCGCGCGATATTACCACATTACCGGGCATGTGGGCGTCGGGATCACGCTACGAAAACACTGCAGATCCACCGCTAAGACGCACTCGCTCTTGGTCACCTGCCCCCTACGCGACCGGCTAAATACTCGCTGATCTTGCCAGGGTCATCCATGCCCTACTTGATAGCGCGCACCCGTACTGACAGGTTAAGTTGGCGGCCGTGCTGAGACAGCGCCTTTAGTGCGACGCTCGTGGGACTCGGCAGGCGCGCATTGCTCCTTGGCTCAACTCGACCGATGTTGCAGTCGCCAGCAGGTGTGACTATGACTTGATCGCACAAAATCAGGACCAATGGTCGCGCGTGTAATGTCCTCAACCACGAACTGTTCCAAAATCTGCGGGTCTAGCTTGAAGCGTCGTTGGTTGTTTGAAAAATATAAGACGCCGTCGGCTGCCAGACGCGCCATAGATCGCACAAGCAGCTCAACATGATCACGTTGGACGTCAAAATGATTCAGCGTCGACTTTGAATTTGAAAACGTGGGTGGATCGAGCAAAATCAGGTCGTACTCGGACGTCTCTTGCGCCAGCCATGTCATCACGTCGGACCGGACGGCTCGGTGCTTCGCTTCTGCAAGCCCGTTACTCGCCAAGTTCTCGCGAAACCAATCCAGATAAGTATTACTCAAGTCCACACTGGTTGAAAACCGAGCCCCGCCCAAACCGGCCTGAACACTGGCCACCCCGGTGTAGCAAAACAAATTTAAAAAGCGCTTACCCTGCGCCTCTGCCTGTATCCGACCTCGCAACGGTCGATGATCAAGGAACAAACCCGTATCAAGATAATCAAACAAGTTAATCCAAAGCTTTGCACCCCACTCACGAACAAAAATCCGCTCATTTTTTCGTGAGACTCGTTCGTACTGCTTCAGGCCCCGCTGCCGTTGACGGCGCTTTACCGCCACCTCGCTCCTATCGGCAATATCAAAAACAATCTGGACCGCATCGAGAATCTCCTCAAAACGGCGATTGGCATCATCCTCTTTTACTGTTTTGGGCGGTGCGTATTCGGCAACATGAACGTGCTCACCGTAGACGTCGATAGCGACAGAGTATTCGGGCATGTCCGCATCGTAAATTCGGTAACATTCAACTGCCTCTTTGTGGAGCCAGTTCGCGAGCTTTTTTTGATTTTTACGCAATCGATTGGCCACCATCTGAGCACCCTCAGACAAGTCAGGTAATGGCACTTCGACAAACTCATTGCTGCGACTTGCCGCATCTTCGCGACGTTTATTAGTCTCGCTCAACGAGAATAAAAAGACCGCTATGTCGATGGGCCCGCTCTTCATTTTATAGTTTTTATAACTTCGAAGTCCGGTGGCCTTGGCGTGTGTCACATCGGCCGCTAGAACCGCAGCATCCCAGCTCGCAAACTCAGAGTGCATCACTTGCCCAAGCGAGGCGTAGAGTTGTCCCGCGGCGCCGGGGGTACTCAAGCGCTCACCCCATGGAGGATTCACCACCAAAAGGCCACCTTGCATATTCTGATGGGTCGGTTTTATGACTTCAGACAGTTGCTTTACCCGCACGCGAACCACTGAGCTGAGGTTCATTCGGCGAGCGTTCTCTTCAGCCCGTCGAATCGCATTTACATCGCCGTCGTAACCCCGTATCTCCACTCCATCAGGCAGCGCCGCTTTCACCTGGGACTGACTCTCGGCCACAATCATCTCCCATTGATCTTTGCGGTGTCCGAGCCACCCCATAAAACCAAATCGCTCTCGCCGCAGGCCAGGCGGAATATTAAGCGCCATTTGCGCCGCTTCGATTAACAGCGTCCCTGAACCACACATGGGATCTACCAGCGAGGCGCCACCCTTAAACTTCTCCGGCCAGCCAGCACGCAACAAAACCGCCGCGGCAATATTTTCCTTTAGGGGTGCCTTCCCGCCCTCCAGGCGATAGCCCCGCTTGTGCAAACTGTCGCCTGACAAGTCGAGACTAATGGTCAACTTACCTTTGCTGAGCTGAGCCACAATGCGAAGGTCCGGCTGTTTGGCGTCCACCGAAGGACGCTCGCCCACCTGTTCGCGAAAGTAATCAACAATCCCATCTTTGACCTTGAGCGCGCCAAAGTGAGTGTTTTTGATGTAAGCACTCTGCCCACGAAACTCAACGGCAAAGCGCGTCCTGGGCGTCATGTGGTCTGACCATTTCAGCCCGCGGGCCGACGCGTAAACATCGTCCGTGTTTGAAACGGCCGTCTCAGAAAGCTTGACTAAAATTCGGTTTGCTAACCGGCTCCACAAACACGCCCGATAAGCGAGCGCCATAGAACCCGAGAAGTAAACACCGGCCGGGGTGTCTCTGAGGTCTTCAGCACCAAGGTCGGACAACTCGCTGAGCAACAATGGCCCAAGCCCCACGGGGCAGGTCGCCAGAAATGATAATGTCGGCGTCATCGCAGGGACTCCAAGTCATTAATTCGCAACAGCGTAGAACGCCACTCACGATATTGTTGCTCGAGCGTCCCTGTTAGCTTAAAAACCTGTTTTTCCACGTACAGGGCCGTGGAACGCGCCTCGCTCTCTAGATCCAGCACCAACTCAAATAGCTCCTGCTCATGAATTTTTAATGATCGATAGGCCGCATAAACCGCCTGAAGACGTGTAAACGCTGAATCATCGGTGAATTTTTTCTCGTCAGAGTCTCGACTCCGCCGCAACTCCAGCCAATCAAGCTGTTCTTTACTGGCTCTTCGCCACAGGCTGTACGCCGCACCGACCTCTGCTTCTATCGAGCGGATTTGCTCGTCAATGGTATCAATGAACAGTAATTCGTACTCTTGAAGCTTTTTAAGTCTTATCCCCATGGGATCTTGCCCGCTGGGCAGCCGAGTCAAATACCAACGCCCCTCGCGGTGGCTAAGATAACCAGAAAAAGCCTCGGGCACGAGCGCTTGTGCGTAGCGAAGGAATGACACGGATTTAAGCACAGCAATGGCGGGCGCTTCAGTCATCAGCGCAGACAGCATATCGACATGAACACGCACAAATAAATCGTTGAAGGGATCTGCCCCCTCGCCGAGATAGTCTGACTCCAACGCCACATCGTTGTAGGTCCGATCTAACAGTACCCGACCCGACACGTCATAACCAAATGCCGCAATACTCAGTTGCGCGCCGTCCGATATCAGGACATTTAATTCCAACGTCACCTGAGGAATGACTGAAGGCTCAGGGAAAAGTCGAACCACACCCCAACCCTCATGGGCCTCCAACTCCCGTCGCATTCGCGTGCCAACCAATTTGGCTTCAGTCTCCCGAAAGGAGCTTTCCATGTCGGTTCCACTGTTGTTGACAACGCCTGTGGTCACCACAATACCGACATCAAGGGGGAGCCCAGGCTGTTGCGGCTTCGCCACTGAATCGCCCACACTAATCGTTAGAACATCGGCCTCCTGCGTCGCCGCCGCCAACACAACGGGGCAAACCAAGGCCAATGCGAAGAGCACGCATACCAGTGAGCGCGCGCCTACTGAGTGGTGCATATTTTTCCCTTAGTGAGACTGCGCTCGCAGCGATATCCCATTGCGCTTGGGTCATAGCGCGTAAAATACTGACTGACTACCAACGGAAATCGGGCCCCGTTTGTTTCTACGGCGGTGACCATTAGTACCGTTTCGGCATCTGACGACAAAGACAACCGATGCGTGATGTCCAAACCGTCTCGCAGCTGTAACGAAAAAAAGAGCTGATCACCATCCCAGCCACAATGTTGCGTGCCCAGCGAATCGGTTGTTAGTGAGAGTCCTGAATCATCAGTTTCACAGACCAACGCAAAGCTGTTCGCTCGCTTGACCCTGACACGGGCATCCCCCTGAATAATTTCAAGGAGATTGGGCTCGGTAATGATTTCCGCTAACCGCGCCAGCGTGATCAATTCGGTTCGACCCGGCAGTGGTCCACCAGCGAACCCCCGACCCTCTTCCGCAAGCTTTGCGCGCCGCGCCGCCTCGCGCTGAATGCGACGGGATACTAAATTGAGCTGGTCTTGGAAATTGTCGCTCCGTGCGTAATCAACTTCCCAATGACCCGACATATCGACGGGCGTGGCAATGCGTGTAATCAAGTCCTCAACGCGCTCCTGCGCACAGCCCGCGAGCAACAGCGTACTGATGAGCAACACAAGTAATGATCGAACCGCTACTGATGGCATAGATCGCACTGAACCGTTACGCCAGCGTCTCCCGCAACTCAAACTTAAGCACCTTACCGGCTGGGTTGCGCGGCAGGGCCTCGACGATATGAAGCCTTGAGGGCAGTTTGTAGCGTGCAAGCTTAGCGACCGCGAAGTCCCGCAACCCCTCTAACGTCAAATCGGACCCGCCCGTGATTGCCGCTACCGCGGTGACAGCCTCGCCCCATTTTTCATCGGGCAAACCAATAACGGCCACTTCGGTGATTGCCGGGTGTTCGAACAAAACACTCTCCACCTCCGCGGGGTAAACGTTTTCACCGCCTGTAATCACCATATCCTTAAGCCGATCACAAATGTAGAGGTAACCCTCTTCGTCGATGTATCCCACATCGCCGGAGTGAAACCACCCCATTTCGTCAATGGCATTGGCCGTTGCTTCAGGTCTGTTCCAGTAGCCCTTCATAATATTGGGGCCTTTGATGCATATTTCACCCCGCTCGTCGGGGCCGACCGCCACATTGTCGTTATCGACAATACGCAGTTCCGTGTGAACGGGAGGCAGTCCGGCTGACCCCAATTTTTCGAGGCACTTTTGGGGACCCAAAAAAGACGCAAACGGGCTCGTTTCTGTCAGCCCATAACCTTGGCAAAAGCTAATTCCCCGCTGACCGTACAGCGAAATTAGCGATTCGGGACACGGTGCGGCGCCCACGATTAAAATCTCAATTGACGACAGATCCCGCGCGGCAAATGTTGGATGCTGGGCCATAAACAAAAACATAGCCGGCGCACCAAACATGTGGGTCACACTGTGCTCTTCGATGGCGTCTAACACCGCTTCAGGATCGAAGTGGCGGAGTAAGACCAGCGGACTCCCCATTTGAAAGGCCGAAATAGTCATCACGTTTAAGCCACCGATATGAAACAGTGGCGCTGCGGTCAAGAGGACATCGGATTTGTTCGCTCCGAACGCAAGACTGGCGTTAACATTGTTCCAAACAATATTGCCGTGGGTCAGCATGGCACCCTTTGGCAAGCCCGTTGTACCGGAGGTGTACATAATCAACAGCGTGTCATGGGGTGACGAGGACGCGATCTCGCTCACGGGCGCGGCAACACTCAAACCTGACTCGAGACAGGCGAAACCGTCTAGGGCACCGTGGACCGAATAAAACCGGCGACACGGCAACCGTTCCCTGACACTTTCAACGACTGGAATCAGGTCTGGATCGACGATCAACGAATGGACGCCGGCATCGTCAATAATGAACGCAAGCTCCTCGCCGGTCAGTCTGAAATTCAGCGGTACGAAAATCGCACCCAGACTCACAGTCGCGAACATCGTTTCGATGAAGCTTGGCTGATTAAATCCTAAAAAGCCGACGCGATCACCGACACAAACACCGGCACCACGCAGCAGTCCAGCCAACGAACGGACGCGTTGCGCAAATTCTCCGTAAGTACGCTTCGCGCCCTCAAAAATAATGGCTGTGTCACTCGGATTGAGCTCCGCTTGTTTGATGACTTGAGCTGCAACATTAAAGTTTGGTTCAGGGCGGTGCATGCTGGGGTACCTCTTAAATTAAAAACGGTTGAAAAGACTCGGCTTGAAAACCGCGTCGGCTATCCGCTAACGGGCCTGTCAACGACTAAGCAATACTCGCATCGCCCCAGGTATTGAAGCCTGCAATCGAGGGCGTTCCCGGAAGGTACATTTGCTCAACAGCATCGACAGTAAATCCAGCCTCCTGGAGAAGGCCTCGCGTATCGCGCGTAATATGGCATCCACCAAACACGCGTTTCCAGACTGGGTTTATCCGTCGCTGCCATTTCGCCACAGACTCATCAGGCGCGATACCGTGCTCGCAGAAATACAATCTACCGGTAGGCTTGAGTGTCCTGCGTGCCTCTGCTAAAGCCGCCTGTGGGTTGGGCACGGTGCACAAGGTAAACGTAATCAGTACCGAGTCCACCGAGTTATCTTCAAGGGGAATATCTTCTGCCGACCCCTGAATAAACTCGACATTAACATTGGCGTCACTCGCTCGCTGTGACGCTAATTCCCAGGACGTGCTGCAAGGATCAATTCCAATGACTTTGTCGACCTGCTCGGCCGTGTAGTGCGGAAGGTTGTGCCCGGCGCCGATACCAAACTCCAGGACGGTTCCCGTTGCGCGCGGGACCACCTTCTGTCGCTGCCGAATAACCGGCTTAGTGCCGCATGCACATGTGACGAGTCTCGGCACGACTAGATCGTTGTAAAATCCCATATCAACCCTCTTCTCTTTTATTGTTAGCGTTTAGCTGGCGTAAGCCTCAGCATCGATGAGCCGCATTTCTGCCTCAATCCACGCTTCCACTCGACCCATGAATTCGACGGCGCTTTCGTCCTTCATTGCGCGCAGAGCTGGACCCACCGAGACGTCCACCGTGCCGGGAACAAAAGTCCAAGACGCACGCGGCCAACACCGACCTGTCGCTGCAGCAACAGGCACAATAACAGCACCCGTTTCTAAGGCCAGTCGCGCCGCACCAGACTTGTAGAGCAGCTGCTCCCCACGGGGCGCACGCGTCGCCTCTGGAAACATAATAATCCACTTCCCTTGATCCATCAGGCGCGCACCGATACGAGCGACCCGCTGCCAGGCATCTCCTTTTGCACTTCGATCGATCGGCACCATGTGAAGTCGTCCAATTGCCCAACCAAAAAACGGGACAAGGTTGAGCTCTTTTTTATAAACGTACGCGATCGGATTAGTCATGACGCTTGGAAAAAAGAATGTCTCAAAGGTGGATTGGTGCTTGCTACAAATAATCACACGATTACCCGCCGCGGCGTCTAATAAGTTCTGATAGCCTGTAAGGCGACAATCAACCCCACCGACCCATCGAATCGTGGCAATCGAAAACTGCAGCCAGGGTCTTCCAATCCAAAAGTAGGTCACTCTGTAGGGCGCCACGAATGAGGCAATCACCAAGATGGATGCAACGGGTATTACCGTCACTGCTAATAGTAGAAAAATCAGAGCTGATCGCACCCACTGCATACTGCCCCCAGTCATTGTCTGCGCTTGCGCATGGATAGTATCAACTGCGCAGGCACGAGCAAGCACAAACAAAATCAGCGCAGTTCTTTTATTCGCCGCAGTGGGGCTTATACTGGTCGGTGAGGTGAGTTAATTTGAAAAAGCCCCCATCCAAACAAGAGATGCGTCGTCATCTCGAAAGGCAAACGCGGTCCTATCTGAAAGATGGCGGCGAAATACGTGCTGTTCCTCAAGGGGTCAGTGCGGTAGACGAGGCCGTATCAGCCATACATACACCCATTTTTACGGGGAAGCCGCAGCAGCGAACCCCAGTCAACGACGTCATTGATACGTTAAACCGTCGTCGAGAAGCCCAACTCAAGCGCACGCCAAAAACCGTTCAACGTGCCAAAACAAAGCCCAAAAAAGAAATTGTCTACGACGATTTTGGCGAACCCTTGCGCGTCGTTTACCGAGACGAGTGACTCTGTCTGTGAACTGAGACCCTGACTCTGTCGTAAGGAGCTAGGCATTCACAGGAATATCCCATGTTACGTATTACCAAGACTATTTGTGTCGATCGGAATCCGTACGACTGTTTTACCTACCTCGCCGATCTTCGTAAGTTGGTCGAATGGGACTCTAACGTGGTCTCAGCCAGTAAGCGAACACAAGGGCCCGTGGCCAAAGGCTCCCGCTTTACTGTTGGCGTCAATTTAGGCGGCATACGGATCCCCTTCACCTACGTGATTACAGAATTTAGACCCAGCGATCGTCTTGTTATGACCGGCAGAAGTCTGCTGTTCAATGTTAACGACAGTATTACGTTTACCGAATCAGAGCGTGGCGTTGAGATCTCTTACTGCATCGACTTTTACTTCAAATTCGGCCTGAGTAAATTCTTTACCCGTCGCCGTGACGCATTTGAGCAACAGTGTCAGTCTGCGATTGACCACCTTAAAAGCGCGTTAGAACAAGCGCCTTGCGAGGCAACGTTAAGCCCGGAAAGTGCGCGTGCTGATAAAAAATCGTTAAGTACGTTAAAAACATTTACCCGACTCGGTTACTCATCAAGTCGAAAAGCCTGGCAACCCGTTACTGAGCGTATGGAGGGCCTCCACGTCGTTTTGACCGGTGCAAATTCGGGTATTGGACTGGCTGCTGCTATTGACTTGGCGGTCGCAGGTGCAGATCTGACACTGGTCGTGCGGAGCCAAGAGAAGGCTGACGCGACGTTGCGCGTGCTCAGTGATGAGACCGGGCGCACAGATTTCAAGGTGGAGCTCGCTGATCTCAGTCTGATCAATGCCACTGATTCATTGGCGAGACGACTCCTTGAACACGGCCGGCCAATTGATGTGTTGATCAACAACGCCGGCGCCCTGTTCAATCAACACTCAGTAACCCAAGAGGGGCTGGAAAGAAGTTATGCACTGCTCTTGTTGTCGCCGTGGCGCCTGACCGAGGCGTTGATGCCCTTGCTGTCGCATCATAAAAAGCCCTCGCGGGTCATCAATGTTGTGTCAGGCGGAATGTACGCCGAGCGACTCAATCTGCAAAGACTGAACGTATCAAGTGACGGGTATCGAGGCGCACGCGCTTACGCGCAGTGTAAGAGAGCACTCAACACATTGACCGAGATCTGGGCAAGCCGGTGGGCAGAACACAATATTGTGGTGAACGCCATGCACCCCGGATGGTCAGACACGCCCGGCGTGCAAACCGCACTACCCCTGTTCCGAATAATAACGCGCCTGGTACTGAGATCTCATCGAGAAGGAGCGGACACCGTCGTCTGGATGGCTCGGTCCGATCAAGCCGGTTTATCGTCAGGGAAGCTGTTTTTAGACCGACAACCTCGCTCGCCTTACTTGCTCGGTAACAACGTTGAAGCACCCGAGCAACGGACAGCCTTGGAGGCTCGGTTGAGCGAAGACCACCTCAAGGCCCTTAACCGCTCGGCTAACGCTTGAGCGCAGAACATGCAGGACGTATGTTGTCCGTGAGTATCTGCTGAGGCACTAGCGCCATGAATAATCGAGCAATAAGATCTTTCACACCCCAGATCTCCGAAGCGTGCATCGCCGATTTACTGACGCGTTTAAAAGCAACCCGTTTCCCCGATGCCGAAACGGTTGAAGACTGGCGTCAGGGACTGCCCCTGTCCTACCAGCAAGAACTGATTGACTACTGGCGCACCGACTATGACTTCAGTCGAGTGGCCACTCGGCTCAGCGAGTTCGACAACTTCCTCACAGAAATCGAGGGCATCGACATTCACTTCATCCACAAGCGTAGCCGCCACACTAGCGCGACGCCATTGCTGATTACCCATGGATGGCCGGGATCCGTACTGGAATACCTTGATGTTATCGAAGCGCTAACGAACCCCACTGCATTTGGAGGTACCGTTGACGATGCCTTTCATGTTGTGCTGCCCGCCCTACCGGGCTTCGGCTTCTCAGGCAAACCCGATCGACCGGGAACTGACGTTGCCGTCATTGCCAACATGTGGGAACAACTCATGCAGCGCCTCAACTATACGACGTTTTATGCACACGGCGGTGACTGGGGCTCTATTGTTACCCAAGCTGTCCTGCTACAAGAAACGACGGGGTGTCTCTCGGGTCACTGCACGCTCCCAATCGTCATGCCCGACGAGACAACACTTGATAACCTTCAAGCCGAAGAGATCGATGCGCTTGAATCCTTTCAGTTTTACAACGAGTGGGACTCGGGATACTCCAAGATACAAAGTACGCGACCTCAGACCCTCGGTTACTCGCTTGCTGACTCACCCGCGGGCCAAATGGCCTGGATTATCGAAAAATTCGCGTTCTGGATGGACTGCGAGACCAACGGAGTGCGACACCCTGAAAACGTTTTGTCAAAAGACACGATGTTGGACAACGTCATGTTGTACTGGGCGACCAATTCAGCCGCATCATCGGCGCGCCTCTATTGGGAGAGTTTCAATACACCGAACTTGAGTCCGATTGAGAGAACGATGGGTCTGAGCGTATTTCCAAAGGAGATTATGCGGACGAGTGAGCGGTGGGCACGCGCTCGATTTAAGAACCTGGTCCACTTTGAACATCGGTTTGAAAAGGGCGGGCACTTTGCCGCGCTTGAAGCGCCTGAGACCCTCATTAACGAGCTGCGTATTTGGCGATCTAAAAGCCAAATTTAAACGCTAGTTTCTTTGGAACTGGGTGACCCCTTCGATCAGAGTCATCTCGACCTTGAGGTTACGCATATCGGGCGCCGTGAGCGGGCTGGCGGACAAAACGATCAAATCGGCGAGTTTACCCGGCTCTATTGAGCCCACTTGCTCGTCTAAAAAAACCTGCCAAGCGGCGTCTATCGTCACGGCTCGTAACGCGGACATGCGGTCGATGCGCTGATCCGGTCCCAGCACCACCCCAGTTTTAGTTTTGCGTTCGACAGGGCTCCACACGGCCTGCAAAGGCCGCATGGGCGTCACGGGCGTATCCATGTGCGAGGAAAAACGGACACCTGCATTTTGTGCCCATTTAGCCGGGCTCATGTTAGCGGCTCTTTCTGGCCCCATAAAAATACCCGCGTGCCGATCACCCCAGAAAAAGGTGTGGGCCGAGAAAAAACTGGGGCTCACACCCAACACCGCCATGCGATCTATTTGATCTTTTCGCGCCATTTGCGAATGAATAATTATCGGACGCGCCTCAACCCAAGGGTGCAGGAGCGATGCCGCTTCAATCGCATCAAGTGCATCTTCAATCGACGCGTCACCGTTCCCATGAATCGCAACTTGAATGCGCCGCTCATAAAGCCCCTGTACCTGTTCAAATAGATCCTCTCGAGATACTGACGGGTAGCCGCGGTAGCTTGCGTCGCCCTTGTACGGACGATGGTAAGGCTCGCTCAAGTAGCCGGTGTAGCCTTGGATACTGCCATCGGCAACAATTTTTACGCGAGGGACGCTGACACGACCTGCCGCCAAGTCCGCCAGTTCCATTTCCCCTGCAAAAAGCGCCTCACCGACTTCATGAAAAAACGGGAACAAAGCCACTCTCAATGGCATTTGATTATAAACTGACATTGGACCCAACAGCCCCGCAATCGCGGTTGGCATTCCCCCGGCAGACGCTGTTGTAACACCAAATCGAAGGTATTCTTCGGTTGCAATCCGTGTCATGTTCCACGCGTCTGAAACCGACAAATCCAGTGTTTGATCGCGCGCCTGATGGGTGGCGGTTTCTTCAAGGATACCGTTGGGCTTGCGTTGGTCCGGAGAATCCGGATCGCGAACAATATGGCCGCCCTCCGGGTCTGGTGTGGTCTCATCAATACCAAGCGCCTCGAGCGCCGCCGTGTTAACCACCATCAAGTGACCGGAAACGTGAACGATACCAATGGGGCGTGTTGCCGATACTTGATCAAGGTCAAACCGTGTCGGATGTCGTCTCTCTGCCAGCAAGGTGTCGTCATAACCACTGCCAATCAACCATCCATCATCTCGCTCGAGGCCAAAAGCCCGCAATTTTTCAAGTAATTGCGGAATTGATGCCGTATCGCCAATCGGTGGGCTGTTTAAATCTACTGAGAAGGCCGTCTGTCCTGATCCGGGGAAGTGTCCGTGCGCATCCACAAAACCCGGCATCAATGTCCGACCGTCCAAGTCTGTCACCTGCGTTAGATCAGTAATGAGCGCTCGAATCTCAGCGCTGCTTCCGACCTGGTCAATGACCCCGTCACGCACACTGACAGCCTCAGCAATACGATCGGTCGAATCCATAGTGAGCACGTCACCATTAACAAACACCTGGTGTGACGGGGGTACGGGCGCCTTGACCAAAGAAAAAACATAAAGTCCTGCAACTAGGAGGACGCCAAAAAGTGCGGTCAAAAATCGTTTTAGGGTCATAAAAATGCGTGTCCTTGTTCGAAATGACAGATCAATAATGTGGCGGGGGCGGGTCACTCTCAGTATCACCCAACCCTTCAATCACTGTCGCTTGCTCTTTAAGCCTGAGACGTAACTCACCCACAGCAGCCTCCATAGACTCCAGTCGTTTGTGTTGCGTCAGTAAGGCGCTCTCCAACTCATCGTTAGCGACCTCCAAAAATGCGATTTTTGACTCGAGTTCCGCTGTTGCTGATGTCACGCTCGTCTCACTCACTTCTACACTCGACTCCAAGCTTAAAAACATACATTAAGCCTTACCATACCAACTGATAGACTACTCGAGCTAGGCATTAATGGACGACGCGATCGAATGAATTCAAAACAAAAAACAAGATCGGTTTACAGCACCGATCAAGGCCGCCTTTGTCCACAGTGTCTCCGAGGTGTGGCCAGTTGCGTTTGTGGGGTTGATAGACCGACCCACCAAGGAGACGGCATCGTTCGAATCAAGCGTGAAACGAAAGGTCGCGGCGGAAAGGCGGTCACTGTAATCGAAGGCCTGAATGTTGCACCCAAAGAGCTGAAAAGTATTGCCAAAGGGCTCAAGCAGAAATGTGGCGTCGGCGGTGCTGTCAAAGACCACAACATAGAAATCCAAGGCGACCAGCGCAGCGTCTGTAAAACCGCGCTGGAAGGCCTTGGGTATACCTGCAAACTGGCAGGAGGATAAATATCAGAAGGTAATGAGCGTCTTCTGACCCGTTCGGCGGACGCCGTAGCGCGAACCGATTTGAGGTGTCAGCGACTCAGCCAAACTGACCCGATCGGAATAATGACTGGCAAAGGTCGTTGTAAGCTCAGCAACAACCTTTGCCTGCATTTGCCGAACAACTTCACCGCCCGCTTTCATCATAAACGGCGTCAGTAACCAGCCACCGATGCCCCAAGAGAATCCGTAGCCTCGATTTAACGTTGTCGGCGCGAGGTCCAGTGCGCCGTATATGTAAAGCTGCTTGTATTCATTCGACCCATAGCGAGACCACTCGGTCATACGCTCAACCGCGCCAGCCTCCATCGCCATGAGAATAGCGTTGCCCAGCTTTCCACCGCCGATGGCATCGAAAGCAAGGGTTGCACCTGTTGCATTAACGGCGGCCGCCAACTGGTCTGCAAAATCGTCATCAGAACTGTTCACGACGTGCTCTGCCCCCTGCCCTTTCAACAAAGCCACTTGCTCGTCATTTCGAACAACATTCACCAGTGGTACGCCGTCGTTCAGGCAAATACGATTGAGCATTTGCCCTAGGTTAGACGCCGCCGCCGTGTGAACGATTGCCTTGTGTCCTTCCATCTTCATGGTCTCGACGAATCCAAGTGCTGTCATCGGATTTACAAAACACGAAGCGCCCGCTTCTGGTGTCGTGTCATCCGCCAATGGAATGCACTGAAATACGGAAATGGTCCGATAGTTTGAGTACATCTCACCGCCAAACAGGGCCACACGCTTTCCCAGCAACGCTTGAGCTTCGGGACTTGCTCCTGCCTCAACAACCGTGCCGCATGCTTCATTACCCACGGGCAGCCACTCATTAATTCGTGTTGCCATGGCACGCATTGCAGGGGGCGGTACATCAAGAACAATCGACGGATGCCCGTTGCGCTCAGAGGCCCGAATTGAATCGATATCCGCCGCACCAAACATCAGTCCGAGATCCGACGGATTTATCGGTGAGGCCTCGATCTTCACCATCACCTCCTTGTCTGAAGGCGCGGGCACATCGATGTCAAATAGCGCGCACTCAATAGTGCCCTCATCGTGAACACAAGACTGCATTTGGAGACTTTTCATACGATTTTCCTAGTTGGTTGATTAAGTGCGGTTAATACCGATGGTCACGCTCAGTATCAGTGAGCATTCGCGCCGCTTTTTGAGCAGAAAGGCGGTATATCACGTTATAGGCCAGTACGGCTCGAACATACTCGCGTGTTTCTTTAAACGGTATGGTATCGACCCATCGTGGAAGACTCATTGTTCCCTGCGTCCAGCGTTTAACACGGTTGGGACCTGCATTGTAGGCGGCGAGCGCAAGAACACGGTTCCCGTCATACCGGGCTATTAGATCCGCGTAGTAGAGGGCACCCACAGCCGTATTGTAGCCAGGACGCATTAGTCGACTGCGACTGTAGCGGTAGTTGTGTTTTCGCGCAGTGAGCCGAGCAGTGCTGGGCAGCAGCTGCATGAGCCCCCTCGCACCGACTTCGGACACTGCATTCGGTGCTAAGGCACTCTCGCGCCTTGCAACGGCCAAGAGCTGCTCAAATTCGAGCCCCGACTCCTCCGATGCATTCTCAAACTCTGACTTGTAGATCACCGGGAACCTCAAATCCACTCGGTGCCAGGCTTGTGCTGCAGCTGCAGCTTCTATTGCCATCGTGTGCCAGCCTTGTGCGCTGGCCAATTCGGCTAGAATCAGCGCCGCAGCCGGATCATCCAATGCAGATCTAAACTCGGTATTTGCTTCCCACGCTCGCCCCAACGCCTTGAGCTCTTGAACGCGCTCCGCGACCCCTCGGTCCACCCGCGACTTCGAAATGAGTGGGGGTGTCTGACGTCCGAGCGTGGGCGATACGCCTAAAATGTCGGCCGCGAGGTAGGCGTGAAAGCCACGTCCCTTGGATAAGTTTTTCAGTATTAATTCAGACTGCTCGGCCTCACCGGGTGCGGCCGCGATGACACGCCAATACTGCCACTCATCGCTCAATCGCTTGCTGGGCGAGAGCCACTCGTAGGCCTGGCGGAACGACGTCCAGTCGGCTGCTCTTAGGGTTGACCGCAGGTAAATCTCGGTCAACTCGTCGTTCTTCAGTTCCACGAGTCGATCGGTAATCCAGGACTGCGGCGCTGCACTCTGAGCAAAAAGACTGTGTCGCGTGATCAAACTGTGCATTTGAGCCGTCTGCTCAGCCGTGAACTCAAAACGTGTTGCTAAGGCCTGCTTGGCTGCCAGCGCTCGTCCGGGATTGATGCGCGCCAAACGCGTCACTCCCATCACGGCAATATCGCGTTGCCGTCGCGTTGACCCCCGTGTTTTCTGAGTCACGCGATCCGGTCTCGTATAAATCTCGCCCAAATCCTGCAGACTCACCAAAAGCGTCGCTGATGCAAACTTTCTCAGGTAGCGAAGTAGCGTCGTATTGCGGGCATCTGCAGCGCGAAGTGCACGTTGCCAAACCACGTCATCTGATGGACCCGAATGTCGATACCACGCCTTAAACACCGGATCACAGGCTTTTATTTGAGACTTGCCCACGGCCCAAAGTTCTTTCAATAAAGTTGTCGCCGCATCAACCTGTTGCGTCATCAGTAGCGCGTGCGCCCTGTGACAGCGCAGCTCAGTGGTCAAGTCCCCGTCCTGAGTCACCTCAACCACCGTCTTCCATGCCCGGTCTTTAACTTTGTGACGAACAAAACTTCGCAAGGTTCTCAGAGCAACGGGAGAGTCGGCAGTACGCGCCAAAAACGCTTTAACGACGTCGGGCTTGGTATGGTGTAAATCGCCTTCGATCACTAACGCGTCAAGATAAAGCGCCAGGGGGTAGTCAGTGAGCTCGGCCCGCAGCCGCGCATAACGCGGACCGGCGCCCGAGCGTAACTCAGTGACGGCTTGTTCAAACTTCAGTCGATCTGCTGCACGATCACTATCAACCTCGGCATACGCCAAAGAAGACAACAAAGCACCGAGAGACAGCAGACAAGACGCGCGGACTGTGCGAGAGTTTCGAGAGATACAACTGAACATCCCTGCGAGCATGAGGCCACCGGCCTTTATTTTCAATCGAAACCAAGAAAGCTTGCCAACTGGAGGTAGAACGCGCTTCACATGACAACAACTGACGTCCGACTCACACAATTTAGCCCGGCAGCGGGCTGTGGCTGCAAACTGTCGCCGGAAACACTCAAACGAATTTTATCACCGGTCGAAGTGGGTGCATCACCCGATCATTCCGCACAGCTTTTGGTAGGAAACAGCAGTCGAGACGACGCGGCTGCTGTTGATATTGGTGGCGGGCGGGCGCTGTTGAGCACCACCGACTTTTTTACGCCGATCGTTGACGATCCGTTTGAGTTTGGTCAGATTGCTGCCACTAATGCGATAAGCGATATTTATGCCATGGGCGGCACCCCCACGGTAGCCATTGCAATATTGGGCTGGCCCGTTGATACGCTCGCGCCGGAGGTCGCAAGCCTTGTCTTAAGCGGCGCGCGAGCAACCTGTGCGCAAGCCGGTATTGCGCTGGCCGGAGGACACAGCATCGATATCTCAGAACCCATTTTTGGACTTGCAGTGTCCGGGCTGGTCGATATAAAAAACCTTAAACGAAATGACACGGCGCAGTCGGGCGATCAGTTGTTTTTAACAAAGCCATTAGGGGTCGGCATCGTCAGTACCGCGGTCAAGCGGGATAAAGCGCGGGCGGATGATCTCGAAAGAGCCAGCGGGACCATGCGTATGCTTAACAGTATCGGCCCTGTACTTGCAGAAATAAGCGGGGTTACGGCATTGACCGATGTGACCGGATTTGGTCTTGCAGGCCATCTCGCAGAAATAATGAGCGCCAGTGAGCTCGATGCAGAACTGAGCTACGCGCGTATTCCAAGGCTTCCCAACCTTGCGGGCTACATTGATCAGGACTGCGTGCCCGGGGGGACACATCGGAACTATGCGTCGGTAAAGCAACACTTACCCAAACTTGATGATCATCAAAAAGCGATTTTATGTGACCCCCAAACTAGCGGTGGGCTTTTAGTATCCGTTCGACCCGAGTCGGTCGACGAAGTGACCACGGTATTGCGTGAAATGGGTCTCCCTTGCGAGCCGATCGGCCGTCTCTGCGCGCAGTCAGGTGTCGATTCCGTATTAACGTTGCATGAATAATCATACGACGGACCGGGTTACCCAGGCGCATTTCGCGTCGCTCTTGATCAGCGGACGCCAACTGATCGACATGAGGGCGCCCATCGAATTTTCACGTGGCAGCTTTCCCGCAGCGATCAATCTTCCATTGATGACCGACGATGAGCGCGCGCGCGTTGGAACATGTTACGCAGAGCACGGCGAGGTCGCCGCCATCGCTCTGGGTCATGAACTTGTCTCCGGTAAGTCCAAGGAAGCGCGTATCGCGCTATGGGTTGCTGCCACGATA
>DGPO01000132.1:22118-61755 GCA_002390485.1 Halieaceae bacterium UBA4438
AAGGTACCGATCATTGACGGCGGGTATAAAGCACTCCGACGTTTTATGATCGACACCTTCGACACGCAACTCCAGCACTCACAAGTCGTAGTTTTAGGGGGGAAAACCGGATCCGCTAAAACATCGCTTTTAGTCACCTCAGACGACGGATCTCGCCTCCCCTGTATCGATCTAGAGGGACTGGCTCATCACAGGGGTAGCGCGTTCGGTCGTCGAATAGTGCCTCAGCCGACGCAAATCGACTTCGAAAACCAGATCTCTCTTGCGCTCTTAAGACTGCACCATAACGAGCAAAAAACCATCGCTCTGGAGGACGAAAGTCGTCTAATCGGTCGTTGTGCACTGCCATTAAACCTACAGGCAAAAATGCGCGAGTCGCCGCTTGTCGTTGTTGAGGCGACACTATTGGAGCGTGTTCATCACTCTTGGGAAAACTATATTCTGAGTAACTATGAGGAACACCTTAGAGAGGCAGGAACAAAAGATCTGGCATTTGTTGCCTTTTCCGAATCGCTTCGAGCCAGTCTGGGCAACATCAGAAAACGTTTGGGTAATCCGCGCTTCGAACAACTGTCCGAGGTCCTAGAACAGGCCTTGACTGCGCACGACTCAGGCGACCCTGAGCCTCACAAGGAATGGATCGAAATACTGTTAAGAGACTACTACGACCCTATGTACGACTATCAGCTGAAATCTAAGCAGCGCGAAATCATTTACCGAGGAAATTTCAAGGCCGTGCGCGAATTCCTTTTGGATCGCACGCTTAGGCGCGCTTAAAGACTGACAGAATTTCCATGTGGGGTGTTTGGGGAAACATGTCTAACCCACGCGCCTCTTGAAGTGACAAACCACAGTCTGACAAAAACCCGGAGTCGCGCTCCCAGGTGGCCAGATCACAAGCGATGTAGACGACCCAGCGGGCACTGGAGAACAGCGTCGTCAACGCCGCTCGCTCCTTTAATCCCTCGCGCGGAGGATCCATCACCACACCCAGACGGCCATTCACATTAGGCACTAAGGTACGTATGTCGGACTCGGAAAAAAGATTCGCGCGAACCCCTGTCACCCCCCTGAGGCCTCGCGCTGTCAATGCCGCAATAGAGGCATCGTCGCCCTCTAAGGCGACAATGTGAGCCGCGGAAGTCTCAGCAAGAACGTGAGTGAAATTACCTGAACCACAGAATAGTTCGACGATAGAATCGACGTCATCCATCGCGGAAAGAACACCTTTTAACCAACTGATAATAAACGTATTTTGGTCCGAGTTTCCCTGCCGAAAAGGTTGTCGCTGATCGATCAGAGCTCGCTCACGCTCGTCATCAATATCGATCGTTGTCCACTGACGTTTTTTACTCGGTGTCCATGCCGAATTCGGTAGTGCAGTCCGCAATGCACGAAGCTTGCGATTATTGATGGGCGTTAAAATGGGACACTCGGCGATATCGGCAATATCATGAGTCCCCCAAGCCACATACCCAAGGGCCTTGCCGTCTGATTTAAATTGAGCTCGATTTCGATACTCAAAGGGCCTTGGGGCACTTGCAAACTCGCGCTTCGCTTCAACGTGGCCCAGCCGCAGCAAGCTGCGCTCAAGACGGCGATGCTTTTGTTCAACTTGAGCGTCGTAATCCACAAACATCCATGGACAGCCACCGCAGACGCCAGAGCTGTGTGATGTACACCGCGGCAGAATCCGGCTTGGTGAAGCCTCTAAAATCTCGTCTACGCGAACGGTGACGTCACGACCAGTGCGCTTCCTGGTGAGCTGAAGCGCTTCGCCTGGCCACACACCTGCGACGAACAAAACCTGACCATCCGGTGCCTCAACAACGCCTTTACCGTCGCTGCTGACATCACGCACGACGGCGCTAAAGCTATCCGTCACCGAAGGAACAGCGCTACCCGCAGTTTTTGAGCGCCGCGAGATTTTTCCTGAATTAAAACGTACGTTGCGCTTGGACACGTCATGACTCGACTAAGGCAGTGACACCGACGCATTGATTTATCAACCTGGGTCACCGCCCAGGTCTTGCTCGTCGCACGGTGATGTTACGGTATGGCGCCGCTGGCAGGGATCGAACCTGCGACCTTTCGCTTAGGAGGCAAACGCTCTTCCAACTGAGCTACAACGGCAGAGGTGTAAGTCTAGGTCAGCCAGCAATAAAACACTATTCGTCTGTGTCGGTTATCGAGTCAATGCGGAATAATTTGGTTGATCGATCTGCAGCTGCCCGGCCACCGTGTTTCGCAGGTGATCGGTTAAAGCGTCATCGGACAACTGGGTACCCGATCGGAGAGCTTGTACCAAACGCCAGCGGAGTGCGTCTAAGCCTCCCTCCCCAAACAATCCCTTTAACCGGCGGTGCTCCGCCGTCGTTAGGTCAGGCCCGAGCGTCAGCTCGCGCTCCGCAATAGCGAGTGCGTTGACGGCCACACGAATTAAAAACTTATCGGCACCCTCAAATACAGGAGCAACACCGTCCAACAGATGGCCTCTGACCGCGCCAATTAATTCCTGGGTTTGAGGCAAATTCCCTTCACCCCCACTGTGCTTCAGAGGCTCAAATGACCCCGGAATCAACAAACGCGCGCAGTCCATTTGCGCCTCAGAGCTTCGCCGGCCGATGACCGGACGTTCAACCGAAGGCGTCTCTCCGGTGCGCCACGTATTGGCCATTCCAAGCGTCGTTATCGACCACCAAAAAGACCCAAATACCTCCCAGAACAATAATGAGGCGGTGTCGACAGATACGCCCGAGACAGACTCATAACCCGACACCAAGTCACTGGATGCGCCAAAACCACCGACAGGAAGGTCTCGCTGACCGAACCGCCATGAGTTCACACAGAGCCAACCAAGATCACGCATCGGATCACCCATGTGGCACAGCTCCCAATCGAGAACCGCACGAATACCGGTCTTAGAGACCATCAGATTACCGTTGCGGAAGTCTCCGTGAACCAAGCATTGCGTGACGGTTGTCGGTAGGTGGCTCAACAACCATTGCGCGGTAAAGTCGATCATGGGCTGAGGTGTATTGAGCGCGATATACGCGTCCCATGTCTCACGCACCAACACTTCAGGCGAAACGCAGGGGAGCACCCGTCGCAAGGAATGAGGAACAGGTAACGCATGGATCTTAGCCAATGTCTGTCCACATTCGTAAGCCAGCGTTGCTCTCATCTCCGCAAGCTCAGGCAATTTTACAATCCGGTGCCCCAAGGTTTCACCCTCGAGCCATTCCATAAGGTAGCCCTCACCCAGATCGTGCCTTGGCTCGAGTTCACAAATAACATTGGGTACCGGAACGCTCGCTGACTGAGCAAGTCGCAAAAGAGCCACCTCAGCACTCGTGCTCAACTGACCTTGGGAGCTAGCCACAAGTCCGGGCTGCGCGCGTCGCAAGGCATAGTCGCGCTGGACACCGTCGCGCGAGCGAGTACGCACTCGAAAGGTCTGCTGAGAAGCACCTGACGTCAGTTGATCCACAGCCCCAACACTAGACCCAGGAAACTGTCGATCAATAAACTGACTGAGGCGCGCTTCAAATTGCGGGTCTACCGCCATTAACTGACACCCTTCGGCTTTTGTTGGCTCATAAACCCGAACATGTAGCCGGCGATACGGCGCTTTTGAATCTCATCGGCACCCTCGGTAATACGATAACGCCGATGATGTCGGTAGATGTGTTCAAACGGTTTGTACCTTGAATAACCCAATCCACCGTGCACTTGCATCGCAGTATCCGCCGCCTCACAGCACAACTGATTGGCTTGGTAGTTGCACATAGACACCTTATCTGAGACGGAAAACGCACCGTCCCGATCCATGAGCCACGCTGTTTTATGAATAAGCGCTCTGAGCATCTCGCACCGCGCCTGAAGATCGACCAACGGAAATTGTATGGCTTGGTTCGTCGCCAGGGCTTTACCAAACGGCTTTCGATATTTGGCGTACTCAACGGCCTCGTTCACACAATACTGCGCGGCGCCTAAACTCGACGCGGCCTGTCGAATCCGGTTTTCATTGAAAAAGTGCTGTACCACCTGCAGTCCCCGACCCGCGCCTGCGAAAATTGCTGCATCGGGCACACGTACGTTTGTAAATCGAACCCGCGCATGGTCTGACGGCATGTTGAAAGTCCAGAGATACTCCTCGACTTCCACACCCGGCGAGTCCATCGGCACCATGAAGGCCGTGATGCCCAAGGCATCACCAGCGTCACCCGAGGTTCGGGCCATAACCATATCGCTGTGCGCTGTGTGAACGCCCGTATTCCACGTTTTAACGCCATTAATAATCCAATCGTCACCATCGCGTGTGGCAACCGTCTCCATATGCGTTGCATCAGACCCGTGATCCGGCTCAGTGATGCCAAAAGCAAAGCCTTGTGTCGCTGTCTTAAGCCCGGGTAACCATGCGGCCTGCTGCTCAGGCGTCCCGTACTCAAGCATGAGTAACAGGCCTATATTGTTGCCCACAACCGAGTGCTCGTTTTGCAAATCGTTGTGCAAACCAAGCCCTTTAGCCGCGAGATGTTCTCTAATAATGGCCATGCCAAGGTTGCTGCCGTTCCTGCCCCCGTGCTCCTTGGGAAAGGGATAGCTGAAAATTCCCGCGGCGATCGCGCGCTGCTTTGCCACCGCCAATAATGCCTCCCAGTCCTTATTAGGGAGCCCTTGTCGGTCCCAGTCGGTTCGCGCATCTTCACGCCGATGATCAAAGAATCGGATATTGTCATCGGCCCCTTCCAAGGGTTTTATGTGTTCTTCAATAAACGCATCGACTTCCCCTAGAAAGTGTTGGATATCTTCTGGTATGTCAAAGTTCATAAGACGCCGGTCTATCGTTAGTATTTAACTGTCACGTTACGATCGAACGCACGAGAACTCAATGCTTAGGCGGGATCGCCGAATACGCAGGCGTCTTGCCTCACCCATCGAGTCAGCGCGCGCGGTTAAGGGCGCGGTTCCGGGTTGACAGCGCGCCCGGCTTTGGGCAGAAATAACGTTGCGTATTCGCCAATACAGGGACGGTCTATGACCTACGATCTAATTATAAAGGGCGGCACCGTCGTTGATGGTTTAGGTGACGAACCTTTTATCGGAGATGTCGCCGTTATAGGCCATCATATTGCAGCCGTCGGACACGACCTCGGCGATGCCACATCGGTTGTCGATGCAACGGGTTGCTACGTCGCGCCGGGCTTTGTCGATATCCACACTCACTACGATGGACAAGCGACTTGGGATCCGGAGATGGCCCCCTCCTCATGGCATGGGGTCACGACCGTCGTCATGGGAAATTGTGGCGTGGGCTTCGCGCCCGCCGCGCCCGACCGACACGACTGGCTCATTGGTCTGATGGAAGGCGTTGAGGACATTCCGGGCTCCGCACTCTCTGAGGGTATGAGCTGGAACTGGGAGAGCTTCCCTGAGTACCTCGATGCACTCGAAGAATTGCCGCGTGCCATCGATGTGGCGACCCAAGTCCCTCACGGAGCGGTTAGAGCTTACGTAATGGGTGATCGAGGCGCGGGCAACGAGGCACCTACCGGTTCCGACATCGATGCTATGGCCTGTATCGTTGAAGAGGGACTGCGGGCTGGCGCACTGGGATTCTCAACATCGAGAACCGTTCTGCACAAATCTATAGAGGGCGAATTGGTCCCGGGCACAACCGCTGACCCTGAAGAACTGATCGGCATTGCTCGTGGCATGGCGAAGGCGGGTCATGGCGTCTTCGAGATGTCCAGTGATCTCGTGCCAGAGTGGAACGAGTTTGATTGGATGGGTGACATGAGCAGAGAAACAGGCCTCCCGGTCACATTCACTGCGCTCCAATCACCCGTGAAAGCGATGAACCTCGATGATCAGCTGGCAAAAATGCGCAGTCAAAACGCCCGAGGCGCCAATATACTCGCTCAGATTGCGATGCGCGGCACAGGCTTGATTTTGGGATGGCGCACGTCATTTAACCCCTTTTCGTTCAAGCCCAGCTGGGCAGAGGTCGCCGCACTTAACGAGGCCGACCAACTCGCAAAATTGGCCGATCCCGCGTTTAAAAAGAAGCTTCTGAGCGAAACATCGGTTTATCCCGAAAGTGATCTTCAGTTTCTGGGCCAACTCATGGCTGAAGGATTCGAGATGCAGTATGCGCTGACGGATGACTTCAATTACGAACCAACAAAAGAGCAATCCATTGCACATTTGGCGGCAGTAGATGGCGCTTCAGGCGCTGAATATGCCTACGACTTGATGACCAGTAACAATGGAACAGGTCTGATTTACTTTCCGCTTCTCAACTATGCCGATGGTGATTTGAAGTTCCTTGAGCCTATTCTTCAGTCTGAGGACTGCATTAACTCCCTCTCTGACGGTGGTGCGCACTGTGGGACGATTTGTGATGCGGCGTCACCAACCTTCATGTTGCAACATTGGGTTCGCGATCGTGACGGATTTAGGCTGAGTTTGAGTGACGCTATAAAACGCCAATGCGCTGATACTGCGAAGGTTTATGGACTTCATGATCGCGGCGTACTGGCGCGTGGCTACCTCGCAGATATTAATATTATCGAGCTCGAAAATATTGCTATGAGCAAGCCTTGGGTCGCCAATGATTTGCCCGCAGGTGGGAAGCGTTTGCTGCAGTCGTCCTCAGGATACCGAGCGACCTTTAAGTCCGGTGTGCAAACGTTCGACAATGGACGCTATCTTGGAGCGACACCGGGAGTCCTCATACGTGGTCCGCAGAGCGCGCCTTGAGTCAGCAACCGGCGGACTAAAAATGAGGCGCGACAATCTCCATCCGCAGTCCATTGTCGTCTGAAGGTCCATTCTGCGGGAGTACAATTCGCCTATCGGGTGCGCGTTCTGCGGTAAGCAGACAAACGAGCGCATCAATAAAGTCGTCCGGCAGAACCTCTTTTCGCGGATACGTCGCAAGCCCGCGCGATAGTGCACTTTCGACATTTCCGAGCTCGCGCAACAACAGTAGACGCGCAGCACGACCCTCCTCGGTCTTCTTGCTCGCCTTCAGGGCAACACCACCGTTCAAGCACGCGAAGGCCACCTCGGGGTGGCACTCGTGCCACACCCCGTTTCGCTTGGGCTGTGCAAGCCAACGGTCCAACTCTCTTATTTTTGGGAACAAGTAAAACGATTGTTTGCTCAAGCCTTTACCCGAGAGCGTTCTGGATAACGCGTTCGCCTCAGCATAGTCAGTGCAGCGTGTGACCTCCCGCGCGGGCACTCCAAATACGCTCGAAGAACGGTACGGCCGCAGTTGCGCTCGTGCAAGAGCGTCACAGTGTCGAGTCCCACCTTCGCGCAACAAGCCAATCGGCATGTCGATCATCACGCTCGCATCTAACGTCAAAACACCATTCAAGGACGGCAAATCTACACTCGTCTCAAATTGAATCTCGCCGTCGATCCGGAACGCCATCACCCAGCCACTTCGGCACCCGTCAATACCCAACGCCGTCCTTGGCGCGACACTGAGGCGACGCTCTGAGACTGACGCCTGGTCGGCGTCCGACTGCTTATGATGACCTGCGCTTAGGTTTGTCACCAAGACCGGTTCCCGTAATCACTCAAATGCGAGTGACTTGCACTGGCATGTGGGAGTAACCACGCACAAAATTGTTGCAGATTCGGGTGGGGGGACCCATGAGCGTTATGTGCTTAAAGCGGTCGAGCGCTTCCTCCCAAACGATACGCAACTGCATTTCTGCTAAACGATTGCCCATGCACCGGTGGATACCAAACCCGAAAGAGGCATGGTTTCGGACCGAGTCGCGATCCACTAGAAAAGTGTCTGGATTGGTAATCACAGTCGCATCGCGGTTTGCGGAGCAATACCACAATACGACCTTATCGCCCTTTTTCATCGTATGACCCTTGAACTGGGTGTCACGGGTCACTGTCCGACGCATGTGGGGAAGCGGGGTTTGAAAGCGAATAATTTCCGAGACCATTGAGGGGATTAGACGTCGGTCTGACCTCACCTTTTCAAACTGCTCGGGATATTCGTTGAGAAACAATACGCCACCTGACATCGAGTTTCGCGTGGTGTCATTACCACCGACAATCAGCAACATCAGATTGCCTGCGTAGTTCAACGGATCATCAACCATATTCGCCGTATTCGGGTCTCTCTGCAGCAGTCGTATCAAGTCAAAGGATTCTTGATCATCACCCTTTCGCTCGTGCCAAAGCTGAGTAAAGATGCCCAGAAACTCCTGAATGACTAAGAGCCGCTCTTCACGACTCAACCCGGTCCCAGCCGTCATTCGCTCGTCTGACGTGATCGCGTCTGACCACTCGGATAGCTTTTCACGCAGGTCCCAAGGAAAATCAAATAAAGTGGCCAGCATCTGGGTCGTCAGATTACGAGACACCAACTCTACCCAATCAAACGTCTCTCCCTCAGGAAGACTGTCAAGCGCCTCGCCCGTGCGCTTTCGAATCAATGCTTCAAATTCGAGAAGATTTTTCGGCGCAACCACCGGCTGGACCGCGCGCCTTTGTATATCGTGCTGCGGCTGATCCATCGTGATAAACGAGGGTGCTCGGCGCTCGTCAGGTGGGTCGATAATTGCGATGGTGGGCTCTGAGGAAAACGTCTCGGTGTCTTTTTCAACAGCCACAATGTCCTCGAAGCGCGTGATCGACCAGAACGCTCCCGCGGGACTTTCAGCTTGAAAGTGGACCGGTGACTCACGGCGCAGACGCTCGAAAAGTGGCTGCCAGCAGTCGAGTTCAAAACGGCGCGGATCCGAAACATCGAGTTCGCTCAGCGGCGTCGTCTGCGGGTCAGCTAAATGTCCCTTGTCCCCTGCAGCCATATCTGCCCCTCGTCGCTCACATTTGGAATTCAGGGAGCTTGACGATCATATTGCCCATGCTGTCGCTCACCTGGAGCTGACAGCTCAGACGTGAGTTGCTCTCTCGATCGGGCCGAAGGCCCAGCATTGACTCCTCCTGGGGATCAACTGCGGGGAGCGGACCTGCTGACTCCTCGACAAAGCAGTGACAGGTCCCACAGACAGCACCGCCGCCACAATCGGCGTCGATCCCGGGGATATCGTACTTCATCGCAACTTCCATAATACTCATGCCACCATCGGCATCCACTTCGTGCTCAGTTCCATCAAACTCAATGAACTTTATTACTGGCATTGCATATCCCTTAATCAAATCTCTATTTCGCCGCGAATTGTGAATTAAATCCACGCATTAGGCTAGTGCTGACACACTCGATTAAACCTATCGACGACCCACCAGGCGCAATAGGGTGTCTCTTAATAAGCGAGACCGTAGAAAAGGATCTAACCAACGATACAAGCGACCCGAGATAATGACAGACCGCCCTTTGTCACACGCTGCCAGCCCCTCTCGCACGACCGTACTTGCGTCGTACCAGATCCATGACGGTGAGTTCGTTTTTGCGTCCATCAGTCCAGCCACAGCGTGAAACTCAGTATGCGTAAACCCTGGGCACAAGGCGGTCACTTTGACACCGTTGTTTTTCACAGCCAGGTTAAGTTCCTCGGACAGCGCGATCACGTAAGCCTTAGCAGGCCCGTAATTACCACTATCGGAACTCGGGAAACGTCCCGCGACCGAAGCCACGTTAATCACCCATCCCATGCCACGGCTTTGCATTTGTGGGATGAGTCGGCTGCAAAGTTCAGCGACCGTCTTCATCATCAACTGCTCAAAGGTCCGCTGCTCACTAAATTCGGTCACGCTTAATAAATCGGGGCCCGCAATACCGGCGTTGTTGATCAATACATCAACGATGAGTCCGAGCGCCTCAATGCGTTCACAAAGGGTTTCGGGAGCATCGGCCAAGCTCAGGTCCTGTTCAATAATAGTCGAGGGAGTGCTAAGCGACGCCGCTAGTGCTTGGAGTTTTTCTCCGCGTCGCGCGACTAAAATAAAGTGATCGACCCTGCCGTCTAATTGACGCGCGAACTCCGAACCAAGCCCAGAGGATGCGCCGGTAATGAGTGCTGTTCCGTTCATGTGAGATGCCTACTGTATGCGCTCGCAGGTAAAGCCCTGTCTCGGAAAATGGATATGACACAGGCCCACGTCTTCCGAACGTCTTGCGATAATAATGCGTTCAGTACTTAAGCTCACCAGCGTGCCGGTAACCGGCACACGTCCAGTATCTGTGGGCGTCACAGTCACCCATTCGCCCACATCTTCGTGCTCAACATCGACCGACGGAAGCGACCGAGGGTCTTGCATTTTCGCAATTTCAAGCGCGTCTGAGGCTTCAACATCAGCGTAATCACCCCAGCCGAGCGCCTCCAGCCTTGTCATCCAGGACCGAACAGTCTCAGGTATCTGATGCGGTTTGATACTTTTAAACCCTTGGGCTAAAAAAATCGGGTGATAACAGCAGAAGTCACTGAGGCTGGGCGACGCGCCACTGACGTAGCGCTTACCCATGAGCTGACGCTCCAAATCATTTAAAAATTCTCGGAAAACGCGTTTCGCGGCAGCCGGACTCTGTCCAGCAGGCTTGTGGCCTGCAGAGAACGATGCGCGGTCCTTGGCAAAGGCCATCATCCCCTTTAATCCAAGCATCCATGTGAGACCTAATGCCGTCTTCAGTGGTGAATTTTGTCTGATTGCAGCAAAGAAAACATCAGTCTCTGCCCGCTGCGACAAGGCCTGCGACGCGTCATCACAGGCCGCTAAGGTCTGTTTAGAACGACCGATTATTTCTTCACTGATTATCGCCGTATCGCAAAATATATCAGCGCCTATTTGCATCACGGGTATCCGACGATAGCCCCCAGCAAGCAGCGCAAGCGTATTTCTGGGAGGCTGAATAGCCACCTCAACCGAGCGCCACGGTACGTCAAGACAGCTGGCAAGCAAGCGAACTTTTTCAGCGTAGGGGGACGCCGGGTAGTGATAAAGAATCAAGTCGTTCTCAGACATACCGCTGACCTGTTGGAGGGTGTGCTGAGAGCTTAGTGTCCTTGCGTACGAATTACTACTGGCCCAGCGCGTCCCGAATACTCTGAGTCACCGCGTCGACCGCACCCACTCCATTAATACGATGGTACTGTGGACCTTCAAGTGCACTGTAAAAACCAACCAGTGGACGCGTCTGACTCTCGTAAACACCGAGCCGGTGGCGAACGGTCGCCTCTGCATCGTCATTTCGCTGGATTAGGGGCTCACCGGTCAGGTCATCGAGTCCGTCTTGCTTTGGCGGGTTGTGCTCAATGTGATAAATGCGCCCGCTGCCTGGATGCACACGACGCCCACTCATGCGGGAGACTATTTCTTCGTGGTCAACGTCGATTTCAATGACTTGGTCAATATCGATATTCGCATCGACCATCGCTTCGGCTTGCGGGATAGTTCTGGGAAACCCGTCGAGGAGACAGCCATTTTCGCAGTCGGGCTCCTCTAATCGGTCTTTCACCAAGCCAATGATAATGTCATCGGAGACTAAGCCACCTTCGTCCATGATCACCTTTGCTTTTTTTCCAAGCTCCGTGCCTGCCTTTACGGCAGCCCGAAGCATGTCACCGGTGCTGATTTGAGGGATACCGAAGTGGTCGCACAAAAAGGCGGCTTGGGTCCCTTTGCCGGCGCCTGGGGCACCCAGAAGAATAATACGCATGTTGTCCCTATTTGCTGATATCAGACCGTATCACAGCCTAAGAGCGAGAAAATACACACCGAGAGCAGACCTTACAAGTTATCTCGACCGCTCTTTACGCTTTGCCTCTTGCCAACGCGCGTCAAGACGCTGGATATTTTCTTCGTCCAATCGACTCCCGTCGGCGAGCGCATCGCCTTCGGCCGTCCTCACACGCGTCTCAAAACGTCTATTTGCTTTGCGAAGCGCAGCCTCAGAATCCACCTTCAAATGCCTCGCCATATTGACGACGGTAAATAATACGTCCCCCAGTTCGCTTTCGATCTCTTGTATTGCACCTAATTCAATTGCGCCCGAGAGCTCACCAAGCTCTTCAGTGAGCTTGAGTGAAATGGCCTGTAGCGTATCGAAATCAAAGCCCACACCGCTCGCGCGTTTTTGAAGTTTCTGTGCGCGAGCCAGAGCACTGAGTGTGGATGGGACGTCATCCATAACACTGTGTTGTGCACGCGCCAGTCTCTCAGTCGCCTTGGCGCTTTCCCAGTTGCGTTTGATGTCCTCGAGAGTCGTCTTATCGTGAACTACACCCTCAAGCTTTCCCTCATGAAAAACATGTGGATGCCGTCTGATGAGTTTCTGTGTAATGCCGGCGACCACGCTGTCAAAATCGAACTGACCGTCCTCTTGGCCGAGCTGGGCGTAAAATACAACCTGGAATAGAAGGTCGCCAAGCTCCTCCTCAACATGTTCAATGTCAGCCTGCTCGAGGGCGTCAACCAGCTCAAGGCACTCCTCCAGCGTAAACGGCGCAATGGACTGGTAAGTTTGAGCGAGGTCCCAGGGGCAACCGTGCTGAGGGTCCCGAAGCCTTTCCATAACGCGTTTAAGGTCATTGATATCGTACATCCGGTCTAATCCCTCTGAGTTTACTGCTCGTAAACCCCTGTCGATAAATAGCGATCACCACGATCGCAGACGATCGCAACGACGGTCACTCCGTCATTTCCCTCTGCAATATCAAGGGCCGTGGCGATCGACGCCCCCGATGACACGCCGGCAAAAATACCCTCCTCTCGCGCCAGTCGCCTCATGGTGACTTCGGCGCGTTCCTGAGAGACGTCAATGACCTCATCAACTGCCGCGGCGTTGAAGATTTTGGGGCGATAAGCCTCTGACCATCGTCGTATACCGGGAATCTGTGAACCGTCTACCGGTTGCAACCCGACGATTTGAATCTGGGGATTTTTCTGTTTTAGGTAGCTCGAGACCCCCATTATGGTGCCAGTCGTACCCATGGAACTGACAAAGTGCGTCACCCTGCCAGCGGTTTGCTCCCAGATCTCCGGTCCTGTTGAGAGAACGTGGCCCTTCGGATTATCGGGATTCGCAAACTGATCAAGCACTATCCCCTCGCCCGCGGCAGCCATTTGCTCGGCAAGATCCCTGGCCCCCTCCATACCCTCGTGTTGAGTCACTTCGATGAGTTCGGCGCCATAGGCTGCCATAGATTGTTTTCGCTCACTGCTCATGTGCGCGGGCATAATCAGTTTTAGGCGATATCCTCGGATTGCCGCAGCCATTGCCAGCGCAATACCCGTATTACCACTTGTTGCCTCAATAATGGTGTCGCCAGGACAAATAACGCCTTGAGCCTCCGCTTCTCGAATCATGCTCATGGCGGGACGATCCTTAACGGACCCAGCGGGGTTATTACCTTCCAGCTTCGCGAGCACCACACTCCGAGGATTTTTAAGCATCCGCTGCAGACGCACTAAAGGGGTCTGTCCTATGGTTGACTCTATTGTTGGGTAGTCGTCTAGATACATCGGATCTGGCTTCTGGCTAATGGGCAGCGAGCGCGTTGGGTTATTGCACAATCGCAAACGCAATCACGGAGTCTACTTCATCGGAGATAGAGACCAAAACCTCACTACCGCCCAAACGCTCGAGTCGCTCCAGGGCAGCGCCAGACAGAATCACTTTAGGCGCGTTGAGCTCGGTCTTGACGATACTCATGGACGGCATTGTTATGCCGCCTCTAAACCCCGTGCCCAGCGCCTTGGCAATAGCCTCCTTGACTGCGAACCGCTTTGCCAATAAGCGCGCATCAACAGTCCCGCTCGAGCGCTCCTGTACGGAGAGTATCTTTTTTGAAAAACGGTCTCCGAAACGTGAATAGGCAGATTCAACACGTGCCAATAAAACAGTATCCACACCAACACCCAATATCACGTCACCTCTCCTCAGTGTTCCCGATCTGCCGCCATTGATTCACCGCATCGCGGACTCTCAACACTCGCCCACCCAAACGATACTCAATAGCCTGTCGCATTACCTGTTTCAGCTTGCGCCTCAGCGGCGGATCAATCATTCGCTCAGACTGTTGCCAGCTAAGCAGCACTAGCAACTCTTGGCCCGTTAACACACTCAGGTCAGTCGCACTCGCGGTGCGTCTAACAAAGCCTTTATCGCTTTGAAATACGTAGTTTTTCGCAGGATCAATGGGATTCTGATCATGGTCACAGTGCCACTGAATTTGATATCCCAGCTCGTCAAATAAGAGGAGTTCAAAACGCCTGAGAATTAACTCAGTGTCGTCTTCATCCGCTATTCGTGCCAGAGAGGCCCCGTAAGCGGCAAATACGGTGGGTGACGGATCAAACTTTGGTAGTAACAGCGTCAGTAACTCGTTGAGATACAGTCCAGTAAAAAGCTTTTCACCGGGTAGGGAAATCGCAATCCCCGCGCTTTCTGCACCCCCAAGGTAACGCAGTTCAGATTTCCCGCCCAAACTAACAAGCACAGGACTGAAGGGTTGCATCAGACTCGCCAGAGTTCCCCCTCTCTGCTTTCGGTGTACGCCTTTGACAATGGCCGAGAGTCGACCTTCGTTTGCGGTAATAAAATGCACCAAAAAACTTGAGTCTCGGTAGGACTGACGGCTTAACACCCACGCAGGTTGCATGGACGACGTCACGACTCGCCTTCGAGTCCCAAGCTTTGCAATGCGCGCACGTCGTCCGACCAACCCGACTTTACCTTCACCCAGAGTTTGAGCATCACTTTACTGTCAAACGCTTTTTCCATGTCGCGCCTAGCTTCCGTTCCAATAGAGCGCAGCCGCGATCCACCGGTCCCAATAACAATGCGCTTTTGACCGTCTCGCTCAACAAATATGATGGCACTGATGTGCTGCGTACCGCGCTCATCTGGTTGAAAGCCCTCAATCTCGACCGCCGTTGTGTGTGGCAGCTCATCACCCAGCTGACGTATTATTTTTTCACGTATGAGTTCCGCCGCGAGAAAGCGCTCCGTTCGATTGGTGATTTGTCCCTCCGGAAATAAGTGGTGACCTTCCGGTAGGTTTCGTCGCACAAACGTCTCGAGTACGTCGAGATTTTTTTGCCGCAGCGCCGAAATTGGGAACACACCTGCAAAGTCATGAAGCGCGTGGAGGCTCTCCATTTCAGGGAGCAGTGCCTTGGGGTCATCCATCAAATCCATTTTATTGACGATCAGTGCGACCGGTGCCTTGACCGTGCGCAGTTTCTCCAAAACCCACGCATCCTCTTCCGTCCACTTCCCCCTGTCGATGAGAAACAACACGAGATCGACGTCTGCCATAGCAGAGGTGGCCGATCGATTCATGGCTTTGTTAATCGCCTTAGGTTCATCACGATGAAGGCCCGGCGTGTCAACAAATATCATTTGGTCAGCATCTACGGTCTTAACACCCAGTACCTGTTGCCGCGTCGTTTGGGGCTTGCGCGACGTAATACTGAGCTTCTGCTCAAGTAAGAAGTTCAGCAATGTGGACTTCCCGACGTTCGGTCGGCCCACCAGTGCGACGAGTCCACACTTGGGGTCAGTGGCATCACTCATGAATCAAAATCTCCAATAAATCATTCGCCGCGTGTTGCTCAGCTTTCTTGCGACTTGAGGCAATCCCAATCGCGCGATGCTTTGACGCCTCACAAACACACGAGACTTCAAACACCTGACTGTGATCGTCCCCCGTTATTGACACCACCTCGTAACACGGCAGTGGAAAATGTCGCCCTTGAAGCCATTCCTGAAGTTGCGTCTTCGCGTCACGTGTCGCGTCAAGATCAAGTCGCTGAACATCATCGATAAACCATTGTCCAACGACGCGACTGGCGTTACCAAAACCTGCTTCTGTGAGGATTGCCCCCGCAATGGCTTCAACGGTGTCGGACAAAATACTACTGCGCTGGCGACCGCCACTCTTACGCTCACCGGTGCCGAGTAACAGAAGTGGCCCCAACTCAAAGCGCTGCGCGACCCGAGCGAGCCCATCTTTGGATACCAGCTGAGAACGAAGTCGGGACAAGCTCCCCTCGTCAAGGTGCGGATATGCATCATACAGAAGCTGCGCAACCACAGCGTTGACTAAACCATCCCCTATGAACTCGAGACGTTCGTTATTTGTGGCGCCAAAACTTCGATGCGTCAGGGCCTGAACCAAGAGCCCGTGGTCCTCGAAGACATAACCTATCGATTGATGCAACGCCGTAAATTTAGGCTTCAATGTCAGCGTAGTCAGAGCGACCTCCTCGCTGAGCGGCTGTCAGCCACAACATCATCAAAGCGCCAGACCCCGTCGATGGCTCCTACAAGGGGAAAGCTGACGCCGTAACTTAACGTCAGGATGACCCCCGTGCGCCGTCGGTCGATCGATACCGAATCAGACTCAACGCCGTCGATCCTATTCACCGCCCACGTTTTCTGAAGTGCCTGACGAACCTCTTCTCTTCCATGGGCTGCGCTGTCATAACCCTGAGCGACGCTGTGCATCGCGCTGACAATGACGCGATGCTCTAAATAGACAGGGAGAACGCGCAAGAGCGCTGTCAGAAACACCCATGCAGAGATGACAAAGCAGAGCGCCGTCAGACTAGACGCGCCCTGTTCTCGGCGATTGACACGGAGCACTCGTGTCCCAATCAATGCAAACCCCCTGCGCGATCAAAGCTTGGAATACTAAAGAGCGACTCCCAGTGCATCCATATAGCCACCGCCTCGCCCACAATGTCGCGCTCGGGGACCTGGCCCCAGACCCGACTGTCGGAGCTGTTATCACGATTATCACCCATCATGAAGTAATGACCAGGTCGGACAACGACCGAAAAATCGCGAGCCGGGCGCATCTGATCGACCTGAAAGAGGTGCGACCGTTCGCTTCGTGGCTCTTCAAGCCCCACCTGTATTCGCCGGGTGCCCGGGATCTCAGCCAGCCACTCGCGCGGGACATCAACGCCATTCACTGATAAACGCTTGTTGCGGTACTGAATACGATCCCCCGGAATGCCAATCACGCGTTTAATGTAGTACTGCTTATTGGCGTGGGGCGGATAGAAGACCATTACATCGCCACGGTCTGGCGATCCCATACTCCAGACTTTGGTGCGGGTCACGGGTAAGCGCAACCCATAATTAAACTTGTTCACCAAGATGTAATCACCGACCTGCAGCGTAGGCACCATCGACGACGAGGGAATTTGAAACGGCTCATACAGAAACGAGCGGAGCACCAAGACGAAGGCTAGAACCGGGAAAAATGACTTGGCATATTCGACAGCAAGCGGTTCCGAGGCTTCTCGAATCGCAGCTTCAGTAAATAACTTTTCGTCCACCGAACCGTGTTTGGACCAATGGGGGTGTTGACGTTGAAGCCCCGACAAACGCTCTGAACGCTGACTCGCGAAAAACAGTGCATCTACAAGCCAAATCGCCCCACTTAACCCAACGATAACCGTGAGAATAAGCGGTAAATCAATATTCACTGAAACATCCTCTCAAGCGATTGCCTAATCGACCTGAAGCACCGCTAAGAATGCGGTTTGTGGAATCTCAACATTTCCCACTTGCTTCATGCGCTTTTTACCTGCCTTTTGTTTCTCGAGCAGTTTTTTCTTACGCGTCACATCGCCACCATAACACTTTGCCGTGACGTTTTTTCGCAGCGCTTTGACGGTCTGTCTTGCCACAATCTTCCCGCCAACAGCCGCCTGAATCGCCACATCGAACATTTGACGTGGAATGAGCTCTTTCATTTTCTCTGTCAGTACGCGACCGCGACCTTGGACGTGGTCTCGGTGAACAATAATCGACAGGGCATCAACTCTGTCACCGTTAATTAATACGTCTAATCGCGCCAGAGGTGCGGCTTCGAATCGATCAAAGCCGTAGTCCAGCGATGCATAGCCTCGGCTGGCAGACTTTAGACGATCGAAAAAGTCTAAAACCACCTCGGCCATGGGAATATCGTAAACAACCTGCACCTGTTGACCCAAGAATTGGAGATCAACTTGGCTGCCCCGCTTCTCTACGCAAAGGGTAATCACCGCACCGAGATAGTCCTGCGGTGTGAGAATTGTGCAGCGAGCGATGGGTTCTCTCATGCTCTCTATATCGCCTAATTCTGGCAGTTTTGAGGGGTTATCAACATTGACGACATCACCCGTTTTCTTGACCACCTCGTAAATTACAGTGGGCGCAGTCGTGATTAGATCAAGATCGTATTCCCGCTCTAACCGCTCCTGAATAATCTCCATGTGGAGCATGCCTAAAAAGCCGCACCGAAACCCAAAACCCAATGCATCCGAGCTCTCCGGCTCGTAAAACAGCGACGCATCATTGAGGGTCAGCTTTCCAAGTGCGTCTCGAAAATCTTCGTAGTCGTCGGAGTTAATCGTAAAAATACCGGCATAAACTTGCGGTTTGACCTCTTTAAAGCCGGGCAGCGCTGCTGTCTCTGGTGCACCCGAGGCAATCAGCGTGTCGCCCACAGGCGCGCCTTTAATATCTTTAATCCCCGCGACAATGAAACCCACCTCGCCTGCGCGCAGCGTATCCGTGACCGTACGCCGTGGCGTAAAAACACCGATCATGTCTGCTTGATGTGCCTTTCCTGTGGATTTCACGACAAATTTATCGCGCTTTTTCAAGGTTCCATGCTGAACACGGACTAACGACACCACGCCAAGATAGTTGTCAAACCACGAGTCGATAATCAACGCTTGAAGCGGCTTATCGCGATCGCCTACGGGCGGCGGAATGTGCTCGACCAGGTACTCAAGGGCTTCCTCGATACCCAACCCCGTTTTAGCGCTGACGGGCACCGCCTCACTGGCCTCAATACCGATAATCTCTTCGATCTCATTCTTTACACGGTCTGGCTCTGCCTGCGGAAGGTCCATTTTGTTCAGTATGGGCAACACCTCAAGGCCCTGCTCGATCGCGGTATAGCAGTTGGCCACGGACTGCGCCTCTACGCCTTGTCCTGCATCGACGACCAACAGCGCACCCTCGCAGGCCGCCAAAGAGCGAGACACTTCGTATGAAAAGTCGACGTGCCCCGGCGTATCAATAAAGTTGAGTTGATAGACTGCGCCCGACCGTGACGTGTAATTCAACGTCACACTTTGCGCTTTGATGGTGATACCGCGCTCGCGCTCAATGTCCATGGAGTCGAGTACTTGCGCCGCCATATCTCGATCAGCAAGGCCACCGCAATGCTGAATAAAGCGATCAGCGAGCGTCGACTTGCCGTGATCGATGTGCGCGATAATCGAGAAATTTCGAATGTGACTTAGATCAGTCACTGGGACTCCCTATGTTTGGATGAGGGAACCGAGCAGCGCCCCCGAGCGCGCGAAGTGTAGCGCACGCCCGCTCGCTCTGACCACTCGCAGCCTAGTCATTTTCCGGTACTTTGATACCAATAAACTGTGGTGAACCTTGCCGAATGAGACGAAGCGACACAGAGTCGCCAGGCTTAATTTGCTCGATGGCCGACTCCATGTCTGCAAGACGACTGATCGGTGTGCGACCAAAGCGTGTCAAAATATCGCCTGCCCGAACGCCAGATTCATCAGCCGCTGATTCGTCGTCTACTTTTGTGACGAGCACGCCACCGCGAAGGTCTGATGGATTCTCATCCGTTTCCTGCAGTTCGCGAACCACCATACCGAGGGCTTGGAGCGTGCCTGGCTCGCTCGCACTGGCGACGACACGAGCAACTTCGTTAGCCTCCAAAGCGCCGATTTCGACCCTGACCGAGCGCTCTTTGCCCTCTCTGATCACGCTGACCGGCACTTTTGAGCCCGGGGCAATTAGCCCGATCACGTGCGGGAGGTCGGCCGAGACCTCTATTTGCTCGCCGTCGACCTCAACAATGATATCGCCCGATTCAATACCTGCGCGTTCTGCGGGTGAATCCTTGCCAACCTGCGCCACAAGAGCACCTCGGGGCCGGTCGAGATCAAACGACTCTGCCAAGGTCCGGTCAACATTTTGAATGCTCACGCCCAACCAACCTCGAACCACTTCACCATTGACCTCAAGCTGCTCAATAATGTTCTTCACCACCTTTGCCGGAATTGCAAATGAAAGCCCAATAGATCCGCCGGAACGCGTAAAAATCTGCGAGTTGACGCCGACAACCTCGCCCTGAAGGTTGAACAGCGGCCCTCCAGAATTACCTGGGTTAATCGCAACGTCGGTCTGTATGAACGGCACGTAATTCTCGCCTCGCTCTGTTGGTAGACTCCGTCCTTTCGCACTCACGATGCCTGCGGTAACCGAATAGTCGAGACCGAAAGGTGACCCTATGGCCAAGACCCACTCGCCGACTTTAAGCTCGCTTGACTTGCCCAATTGTAAAAACGGTAAATCGTTAGCATCGACCTGCAGCAGCGCGAGGTCTGAACGTTGATCTGTACCAATCACGGTTGCATCGAACTCACGCCGATCCGACAGCCTTACGATCACTTCATCTGCCTGCGCCACAACGTGGTGATTAGTCACAATGTAGCCCTCCTTTGAAATGATAAAACCAGAACCCGTTCCACCCCCTCTAGGCGCCTGAGGTTCGCGGTCTTGGAAGAATCGTCGTAACGCGTCAGGTAATTGCTCTAACTCTTCGAGCTGCTCACGTGCCGCAGGTGATGGCGCCTTCGCTTGAGCAATAATTTTAACGACTGCGGGCGATGTTTCTTCGACGATTGTTGCAAAGTCTGGGAGAGAGGCGTTGGCAATCTGGCTTGCTGCCAAAAGGATCAAGCCAAGGGTAACTCTTATGATCATTCATCTAATCCTCAGTGTATGTACTGTATTTTTGAGTATTCTGACGGGACCCAGAACTGCAGCTGAACCGAGTCTTTTACTGCTCTGCCGCGTGCGCCGCAGTGACAGTGATCGGCGACGTTTCAGTGAAACGCTCCACAATGCGCTCGAGCTGGGGCTCGACACTTCCGAACAGCCCCATGGACGTCAACCACCGCAGGGCGCCAAACGCCAAACCCAAGCCTGCAAAGAAACTCACGGCCGCCAGAAGGTCACTGCCCGTGCCTGCAAAAAAAGCAAGCAACGTACCGACAGCCAGCGGACCGCCGTACAACAGTAACGCTCCCTGCGCCAAAGTGGCGCGCGGGATCGAAATTTCAACCTTGTCATTAATTGCACATTCTCCGGCATTCAATGCGCGGGAACCTCTAGCGCGGACAAGTCCTTTATCGCGGGTCAATGCGCCTGCCAATGTTCGGTGGCCACACCCAGAGCGTGCAGCGCAAGAACCACAGGCAGAGCTTCGCATCGTCTCGACCCAAGCACCGTCTGCTTCGAGTGCAACAACACGACCTTCCTCGAAAATATTCACTGTGATCCACCGCTAGGCGCCACCCTTACGGCCTCCGCAATTAACCGGGCTGCGGGCAATGGAATCTCGCCAATGACGGTAATCAGAACCTGATTGCCCGCCACAACGCTGCCGCGGGAGTAGCTAATGGTCGCTCCCTGCCGAACAGCACCCTCCCCGGGCGCCAAACCCTCGGGCAGTGGCTCAAAGACGACGGTTGCTGAGGCAATGCCGTCACTCATAAACAGGGCACGTTCTTCAAAGCGGCGCGCACGGCTCGCCCTATAGCCCACAGGCAAGCCCACAATGTCTAAATAGTCCAATGTGACATCTTGCTGTTCGGTAGCGCTCGTCGCCTCTGCAGGCACAACGTTAATGGCCGCATACTCATGGCGTTCCAGCAAACTGCCGTCATCACTAATGACCTCGGAACGTAGAACAAGCCCAGATTCGGTGTCTACTGCAAGACGGTACCCCAGTCGCAAGCCATCACGCGGCCGTAATTCGAGCAGCCCGGTCGGTCGACCGGCGATCATCGGACCCTGCTGAAAATAAAGCGCGTACATCGAGTTCAATTCGCACGCGGAGACGCGAGGCCCACTTGGCGTCCAGACCGCTTGCACCGCACTTTGAGCTAGAGAGTTCAGGTATTCAAGACGCCCCTGCTCACCACCCGCACTGTGCGCAACCGAAATAAACTCCCGGCCCGCAGCGTATTCTTTAAGGTACGTCCCCGAGAAGGTAAATCTTTTATGCGATTGCTGGAGCGCCTCCACCACAGCAACAAGCTCTTGCTCAAGGTCGCATTCTCTCTCGGGCTGAGCCCATGCCCACATGGGGCCGCAGCCCCATATAACAGCGCCAATCGCAAATGCCTTTATCGGATTAACCAAAGCCACCTCGGTGTTTTAAGGGGTCGTTCGCGGATCTGTAGAGCGCGAGACAAACGGCGTTATTGAGGCCGCGGTTGCTGTTGAATTGTGAAGTCTCGACAACGATTCAAATCGCTCGTTAGCCAGTCGATTATAAGCGGTCCTGTTGGGGTAAACATCCTGAGGTCCGCCCTCAGTGACCGGGGTAGTTTGAAGGGTCCTTGCTTGCGGCAACGCAGACTCGGCAAAACTGGCTTGAACCGCGCCAGAACCTGGAATTTGAACCACAGCGCCAGGCGCTGTAATCGCGTTAGCCGGCTGACTTTCTAGCAGTAAGGCCTGCTGCCCACCCAGAACCACAGCGACGGTGACCGAGGCGGCGACCGCCATGGACACTAAAGGATTTGCATACGCCCGCTTCTCGGACACGATCGCTTCACGAACTGACGCACTCACGTCAATCGAACCGCGAGGCAATGAACTGCCCAACATTGAACTGCGATAAAACTGCTGGCGCTCCCAATAACGCCTCAGCGCATCCGACTCGCCAACGCCTCGGAGTGATCTCGCTAAGTCAAGATCATTGGCTTCGTCGTCCATCAGGGCAGACAAACTCTCCCGAGCCACCACAGACTGCTCGTCCCCTTTTTTCACATCGTCGCGTTCGCTCAACCCAGTTCTCCTTGCATCTGCGATGCCACCTTCTGATCAATGGCCTCTCTTGCCCGAAAAATTCGAGACCTTACAGTCCCAATTGGACACTCTAAAACTTCAGCTATCTCGTCGTAGCTGAGACCTTCAAATTCTCTGAGCGTTAACGCCGCTTTTAACTCCAGCGGCAAGACGTCAATCGCTTGAGAGATTACCGCCTCAAGTTGTTGCCCCATAATCACCTCATCCGGCGATTCATTATCTTTTAATCGGCCTGGCACTTCATAGGACTCCGAGTCGTCAAGCGCCAAATCTGTCGTCGGTCGACGGCTAAGGGCAACCAGGTGATTTTTAGCTGCATTTGCCGCAATACGATACAACCAAGTGTAAAACGCACTATCGCCTCGAAATTTTGGCAGCGCCCTGTAGGCTTTGATAAAAGCCTCCTGAGTCACGTCCTCGACTTCTGCTGCATTACTCACATAGCGTGACACCAGTTGCGCCACCCTCCCCTGATACTTCAAAACCAAGAGATCAAACGCCCGCGAGTCGCCCTTTTTAGCGCGCTTTACAAGCTTGTCATCTCCGTCGCTGAGTGCCACTGTACCGCTTCCCGCCTAGCAGATCCGACATCGACCACTTGTGCCCAATCTGTTTTCAGTTGTTTAAGACGCTGCGTGATTCGAAAAGTTCCAATTATTTGTCACAATGCAAAGCCAGCAGCCATAACGGCCAGAGTGCCGCAGCTGCAACACGGAGTCCATGGTGCTAGATACACATTTTGACGTTCTTATCGTTGGCAGTGGCGCCGCAGGTCTAAGCCTGGCGCTTCAGCTGCCTGCAACGCTAACGATCGGATTGCTCTCCAAGGCAGACCTGAATTCTGGTTCGACCTCGTGGGCGCAAGGGGGCATGGCCGCGGTTTTGCACGAGCGAGACACCGTGGAGGCCCACGTTGAAGACACGCTCAGCGCGGGCGCAGACCTTTGCCATGAGGACGCCGTTCGATTCACGGTCGAGCGAAGCAAGGAGGTTGTTAACTGGCTGATCGATCAGGGCGTCGACTTTGATTTGAGAAACGACCAACCCGACGATGAATTTCGCGAGTTCCATCTGACGATGGAAGGCGGTCACTCCATTCGTCGGATTCTCCACTCGGCAGATCAAACCGGCAGTGCCATCTCCAAAGCCCTGAATGCTCAGATCCGTCAGCGCGATAACGTGCAAATCCTGACCGATCGGTGCGTCGTCGACTTAATCACCACTCGCGACGCCGTTAAAGGCGCCTATGTCCTGAACACCAGTACGGGCACGGTAGAGACGATCAGCGCAAGGACCGTGGCGCTTGCCACAGGTGGTGCAAGTAAAGTCTACCGCTATACCAGCAACCCAGATGGCGCTACGGGTGACGGCATCGCACTCGCTTGGCGGGCAGGCTGTCGTGTCGCCAACTTAGAGTTCAATCAGTTCCACCCAACCTGCTTGTACAATCCGACTAACCGCACGTTTTTGCTCACCGAAGCCCTGCGGGGTGAGGGGGCCACTCTACACTTACCTAATGGTGAACGATTCATGCCGCGATTTGACACGCGGGCGGAGCTGGCCCCTCGCGATGTCGTCGCAAGAGCGATCGACTATGAGATGAAACGATTGGGCCTGGACTGCGTCTACCTTGATATGACGCACAAATCGGCTGAGCAAATTCAAGAGCACTTCCCAACGGTTCAAGCGCGTTGTCAGGGCTTGGGAATCGAGATGGCGAGCGAGCGGATACCGGTGGTGCCAGCTGCGCACTACACCTGTGGTGGTGTCATCGTCGACCAATTCGGTGCAACGGACCTCGCTGGTCTCTACGTCATTGGTGAGACCGCTTGTACCGGCCTACATGGCGCGAATCGAATGGCAAGCAACTCGCTCCTCGAATGCTTCGTCTACGCCAAAAGTGCCGCTGAGCACATCGCAAAACATATTCCGTCGAACACCTCTAGAGCCCTGCCCCAATGGGACGATAGCCGAGTCCGAGTATCGGATGAGGCGGTGGTTATCCAGCATAGCTGGCACGCCCTTCGTCGTCTCATGTGGGACTATGTCGGGATCGTCAGGACCAACCGACGGCTCAAACGAGCTGCAAACCACATCTCCGTGCTTGAGCAAGAAGTCGATGACTACTACGCCAGCTTCACGATCACGAAAGAGCTTTTGGAGCTGCGGAACCTGACGTTGGTGGCTAAGTTAATGGTGGACTGTGCGCAGCGCAGAAAGGAGTCACGTGGCTTGCACTTCAACAGCGACTATCCGCACCTGTTAGCCAAAGGCGAAAACACTGTTTTGATCCCTCGCAACGGTCTCACCACTCACGCAGGACTGCCTGGCTACCACACGACTGATGGCTAATCCTTAAGGCTGCGGCGACTGACGTTTGTAAGCCTGAATGGCTGAAACAATCGGGGCCAGGCTTTCGTCAGGCTCAGCACGACCCATAAGCCACTCAAACATGTCTTGATCAGCCGATGTCATAAGCTCGCGATACAAGGATTTGAGCTCCGCATCCAAAGACGGGTATTGATAAGCAACAAAATCGGCCAGAAACAGATCGAGCTCGAGTAGTCCGCGCCGACTTGCCCAGCGCATTCTGTTATGGTCAGTGTCATTCATGCCGGCACAGTACCTCAAAGCTCATTGAGGTTCGAGCGGCATTTTTTAAAAAGGGTAAAAATCGTGAGTGACGCTGTTTTACAATTTTCAGGCCCCGATGTGCGATCGGTTTTGCAAGGGCAAACGACTAAGAACTTTCAAACACTGCCACTCAATAGCGCTATTGACGGCGCATTCTGCGATCTGAAAGGTCGTGTTATTGCAGATTTTACTGCCGTTATGACCTCGGACGAGCGTGCACTGCTGCGAACTGACGCAGGCGTCGCCCAGGCGCTCCAAACACATCTTGGCAAGTACCTGATGTTTTCAAAAACGACCGTAACGCTACTGACGTGGAACTGTTGGGGGTGCTCACATTCCTCCCCACCGATTGCAAGCGACGACTTGATCGTCGTGCCACGTAGCGCTTCACTTTACGAGGTGTGGTGTGACAACACTGGCGCACCCGATCATGTGATCACGCAGGACGCATGGCGATACGAGCGATTCTTGCGGGGCGAGGCAAGAATTTGTGAGGCCACCATGCACCAATTTTTACCTCAGGATTTGAACTACGATCTTCAAGGGATTATTGACTTCGACAAAGGCTGCTATACCGGGCAGGAAATTGTCGCTCGTTTGCACTACCGAGGCTCTCCCAAACGAAGACTATCGATCATCGCTTTAACGGGGTCCATCACACCCTCAGTTAATGACAAAGTTGTCGATGCCGACACCTCAAAAACGGTCGGTTCTATCGTGGAGGTGACTCAAACAGAAACGGGATGGTTATGTTTGTCTGAAGTGGTCGTTGATGCCAGAGAGCGCTCACTGCAGGTGAGTGATGTGAGCGTTGAAATACAAGCTCTGCAGTCTTAGTGCTCACTCGACTGAGTCCCACAGAATCTGAGGGACACCGTGGCTGGTTAGCCACTGATTGGCACGACTGAAGTGTCGGCACTCAAAGAATCCTCGGTACGCGCTGAGTGGCGAGGGGTGAGGGGCTTTCAAGATTAAATTTTGCGGCCCTCTAATCAGACTTTCCTTCTTCTGCGCATGCCCACCCCAGAGTAAAAACACCGTTGGCGAGACGTCCCGGGCCACCACTTCAATGATTTGATCTGTGACGCTCTGCCAGCCAAAAGACCGGTGTGATTCAGGTTCTCCCGCGCGGACGGTTAACACGGTATTTAAGAGCAACACCCCCTGTTTTGACCAATGACCGATATTGAAATGTTCAGCGACACGGTGACCGACATCGCGCGCTAACATCGCTCTAATGTTGCGCAACGAGGGTGGCAAGGACTGGCCGCATTGAACCTCGAAGGCTCTTCCGGTGGCTTGCCCTGCGCCGTGGTAAGGATCTTGACCCAGAATCACCACCCGCACGGACGCAGGCGCCAGATCGCCCAAACTCGCAAAGATTCGATGCGGTTCAGGGTAATACGTGTGACCTGCGCGCGTCTCCTCCAGCAACCGTCTCTCGATCGTCTCCCCTACGGCACCCACAAGAACACCTTCAAGCGATGATCTCCATGCCAAAGGGCATAACTCGGTCAGCTTTACACGCAATGAGCACCTCCAAGCGTGGCTTGATGTGGGAAGCGCCAACTGTAACACTCACGGCTGTATCGTGTGGTTGACGGGTTAAGAGCGTGAACAAATCGACTGACAGAGATGACGTCATTGCCTCGCTGGAAACCCTTGCGGTTGAGCGTTTGACCCCGTGTCTGTCATTAATCTTAGAAGAGACAGCTGACTACCTTTTTACCCTCTCCACCAGTTCCCGACTCGATCAGAAAAATCAGGACCAGTGCTATTCAGCCTTCGTCACGTTGCAAAGGTCCATCAAGCCTGTAGTACACCAAATAACGCGTTCGGTGTCCGATGCATTTCAGCGCTGCGGGATGGCACAAAACTCGACAGTCACGACTTCAGAAAATGACGAGCCTATCCGCTTGGCGCTTGTGCCACTCGAGGAGTTTGAGGACACACTCGCCATCGAAAAAATTGTGCGTGCTGGGACCGAGCGTTACTGGCTTGAACTTGAGAGTATGATTTTTCGCCTGGCCGCGCGCCTCGAGTGTGACCCGAAGCAACTTGAGCTACCCGTCAGTCCGAGAACATTATGCAGTGCTTACCGACAGTCACTTAAGGATATTGATTTCCCTAGAACCTTCTTAGTGGACGCTGATAGCGCATTTGTAAGAAAGCTTTTACCGGAGCTGGCGCGAATCTATCAGGACCTCAACGCTCACTTAGCCTCGCATGAACTCTTGCCAGAAATTGAGGGCGAGCTCAAGAGGACCGGGTCGCAGATATTGGTTCAACGCCATTCTAAAAGTGACGCTGAGTCCGCTGAGCGCGAGCAAGCGACGCCACCCCAAATGAGTGCGCTGACAGCACTCCCCCAGGAACCCGGCGCGTCACAACACGCAGCAAAAGATCTCATCCACAGCGGCGAGTGGATCAATGCCCATGCGCTTGACGCGCTTTCTGGACGCATACCCGCCGCCGCATTTAATCGAGCAAGCGTTTCCCTTCAGGCCGCGACCGAGGAGCAGTTGAAAGCTGCGGGCGGAAGACCGCGGTTCGTTCCCGCTCGATTAGCCGCCCCACTGCGCGACGAAGCTGCCCGAAGTCGGCTACTGTCCACCAGCCAAGAAATGTTAAATCCAAGCCGTGTCAACAGCTTGGAGCTCGCGTCCGAGTCCTTACGAATTTCCCAAGCCCTTGCAAAGGTTCGACGAGAAAACACGGGCAAGCGTCATAGCGTTACCTCAATCATAGAAGCCGTTGGCTTCATCCCCAAAGCGGCGATTTACGACCGACTGGTCGAGGCTCATAAAATTTCCTCAGCGCTCTTTGACTACGTGTTAGAGCGCGTAATGCCGCCAGAACAAATGCTCCCACCGCTGGTCAAGCTGGAACTGTGCTTTCTAGAGCTTGCACTGAGCGACGAGGATTTCCTGATTCAAGGAGACCATCCCGGCAGATTGCTGGTCGATCGTATCGCCGATCTCGTCACACTCTTACCAAGAGGAAAGGCACGTCATCTCGAAGGATTTATCGCCGCGGTGGAAGCGGTGAATGCGCGGTTTGATGGCTCTCCTATGGCATTGTCAACTGCAGTAAACACACTGGGTGACTTATCAACACTGCTGATCTCACAGCAACGCCAAAATAGGGATCGGCTCATTGCGCGCGAAAATGCGAAGGACCGAATCGACAGTGCCCGCGTCTCTGTTGTGACCGCGCTAAACGAAGTCGTTGGAGACACCGACCAGTCAGAGCATCTGATTGCAATGATTACGAACGGCATGATTGATCATTGGGTCGTTCAACTACTGAAGGGCCAAAGCCTGGTCAAAATGAAAACCGACCTGGAAACCTTAATCGCATTTGCAGGCAACGAAGAGAACAGGCCCGCCGCGTCAGTTTCGGCTGACGATATTTTCAACATTATTGGTGAAAAACCGCAACAACGTCCTGCCGTTACCGCCGCCTATGAAGCGCTACTCATTGACCGAGAAAAAGGTTCGGTCAGCGTCGCCCCGGCGCCGACTCAGTGGCGTGTTGAGGTGGACCTCACGCCGCTTGAACTCGATGCCGTTTTGTCGAGCAGACCCCGGTTAGCGCGGGCTGCACGTGCCGTTCAGCAGCTCGCAGTCGATACTTGGTTTTTACAAAAAGGTGGACGCAGCCATGTCTATCTTCAGGTGGTCTGGGTCAATCGACACGCGACGCGTTTCGTACTGAGCGACGAGCGTGGGGTAAAGCAGCGAGACATGTCGCTCATCGAGCTCGCTCGAAAGTTCGGGCGCTCGCTTAAAACGCTGTCCACTATTGAGCAGCTGAGCTTGGTCGAACAAACCTTATTTTCGAAACTCAGCGATGCAAAGGATGACATCAGTCAGCAATTTCAGGCGCGCGAATCAGATGCATTAGGGGCCCTGACTCACGAGACAGAGCGTGCACTCAGGCAGGCGAGACGCACCGGGAGCAAGGACAGCTTGATCGCCTTTGAAGTGTCGGGGGACTGGACTGACGACGCGTTGAATGACGCGCTCACCGCTCAAAATCTGAGCGTAGGTATTGTCAAAAAGCTGCGAACTCACATTGCTTGCGCACTGGTGCGTGACGCAAAGCCTGAAACGATCACAGGCTGTGTACTAGCGGTGTTTTCCGAGGAGACGGCCTCTAATCTGTCGATTAAGCTTGTCGACCACCAAACTAACTCAGACGCCCGAACGTTAATCGACGAACTCCTCGACAACACGGCGAGTGAGACACTCGGCACCACGCCCACTCCTGACGCGACAGCACCGACACCTAAAACACTCGATGACGCAGTCGAGGAGGCTTTTGCGCGTCTTGAGCCAACGACCCACGCGATCAGACTCAGCCCCGTTATCCGCGTCTCTGTGCGTCACGAAAGCCCACTCGAATCGGCTTACGTCATCCGCCGCTATGACGACGACCAAAACGACCTTGGAGGTTCCTCACAGTTTCGTCACCGTGATCTCGAGATTGCGATTAATTACTTTGAGCTCAGAGAGGCTTGCCGGCTTCTGCAAGCACTTGAAGCAGTGGGTGAAACAACACGCCATGTGCTCCTTCGACTCAGTGCAGAAACCTGCCTACACGCATCGGCGCTCGATCGTATTTTAACGCAGATCTCCGAACACACCGTTGGAACCTCTCAACTCAGTTTTCTCATCCCTGATTCCATACAAGTTCGAGAGTCGGTGATTTGCCACAGACTGACTCGTGCATTGCGGTCGATTGGCTGTCACATTGTGATTGAAAACTACAATCCTGCGCGTGGCTCGTCAGAATCGATTCAGCGTCTCAACCCAAGTGATGTCACGTTGGAAACGTCGTTTTGGGAACTCGCCGCTCAGAACGAACCTTGGGCCACCGTGCTCCCCCAGATTATTGCCGATGTTCATCATATTTTAGGGCACACAGTGACGGTACGAGACCCGGACACAACCGCACAAATCGAGGCCACTGGTATTGACTTCATCGAACGAGAATCAGACGTCTCGCTCTCGATTTCAGAGTTTTTAGCCTCGATTGAGCACTGATTAAGACAAGTTAATGCAGAATTACTGACGCTTGCGCGAGGAACGCCATGCATCGTAACTCACCGCAATCACACCCAGCCAAACGAGGCCAAATGTCACTGCGGTGATGAGGGTTGCAGGCTCTCTGAGCACAAAGATCGCTACGATCAGTTGCAACGTCGGACCGACATACGTCAGCAGTCCAATAGTGGACAGTGCTAAGACACGAGTCGCTGCAACGTAAGTGAGTAACGGCGCTGCCGTAAACACCCCCCCCAATAAAAGAAACACATCCACACGAGTGCCGTGCACCCCAAGGCCTGCACCATCGTTTACGATTAACCAGATAACGGCGAACGGCGCCATGCAGAGCGATTCCAAAAAGAGCCCCTGCAGAGAGTCCGCCGCAATTTTTTTCCTTATGGCCGCGTACAGCGAGAAACTCAGCGCAAGCGTCAATGACACCCAGGGGAGACTCCCAAATGCGACCAGCTGAAGAAGTACAGCTGAAATCGCCAAACCAATCGCCAACAACTGCACTGGCTTAGGACGCTCACCAAAAACAAACACACCCAAGGCAATGGTCAGCAAGGGCAGCATGAAATAGCCCAAACTCGCTTCGGTCGCGCGCTCATTGGTAACAGCGAACACGTAAACGCCCCAGTTAAGGCTTAGCATCAGGGCAGAGAGCGCCACCCAGCCTGTAAATCGCCAGGATCGAAGAAGGCGCAGTGTTGCTGTGAGGCGGCCAAACAACAAAACGATGACCAGTGTCACGGGCAAGGTCCAAAGACCTCGGTGTGCCATCACGTCAAATGCGTCAACCGGCTTTGTTTGAAGCCAGTAGAGCGCAGCAATGCCCCAAATAAAGTTTGCGACCAGCGCAAGCATTACCCCTCTGAGGGTGTCAGACTGACTCAACTGCAATGCTCCCTTACGCCCACTCCGTCTTAGTGCGCGCTACTTAAACACTCAGTTGCAAACCAAGCAAGCGCCGTTTTTGGACGCTTCGAGACGATCAGTGTTGACGCGAGAGAACTCCAGTCTTCCGCCCGAGATTCTACGTCCTGTCAGCCGCAATGATTTGAAAGCAGATCCGAGCTATGAGCGGTAAAGCCGAATGCCGTATAGGCGACGCAACTCGCTAAGCGGCGTGTTGAGCATCTCCTCAGTTACCGAGGAATGTGGCCACTTCAACGCCATGCAACGAACATGTCGCGCCCAAATCCAAGCGTAAAGAGGCAGGTAGTAAACAATAAAAAGTGCATAACCTCGTAAGCGCCCACCGAGCAAATCGATCCCTTCCGCGTTTAAGCGTTTTACATCGGGGTCCGCCGCATAATCCTTAAGCTCAGAGCGTGTGATAGTGGTGCCAAACAAAATCCATGGATTAAGTAAGATCTCGCCAGTTATCGACGTGTCACAACCGAATATAACGTGCGTGAGGTCATGATCCCGAAATGCCTTACCTTTGCGCGCAGACACGGCGGCCACCTCTGGCGCACTCGTGTAAAGCTCGTCAAGGCCTTCTTTAAGGGTCAACTCAGACGCCTGACTCATAAACCGCATATCGTGCTCGATGCCAGTAATTTCAGGCATGATAAACCGTTCTTTACGCGTCGGCGAGTCGATTTAAGCGTCTCTGTCTGGACAACGAGGAGCCGTTTAATCGCACGACTACAGTCGATCATTTGGCGCGACTCATTCTTGTCGTTTACGGGTGTTTATTGTCGCACCGCTTGACTACATACTCAGGCACCACCCTATTGGCACAACACACGATGCGTCACCTATTGCACATTGGGCTTATCGTCGCGTTCGCGGCGTCAGTCAGTGTCACAGCAGAGCCCAGCAAGACCGCCGAGCAATCGCGCTCGGTGGTGCGCCTCGATGTTCCACTGCAGCGTAGCGAGCAAGGTCGTCGTCGGCATTTCGTAGAGCGTTGCAGTGCATTTCTGATATCAGTAACTAAACAACGAGCCGTACTCGCATCAGCCTGGCATTGCATCGACGGAACAATGACCTATGGGAAGGGGCCAAGGTTACACCTCATCGACGGACCGGTGGCGGTCGAGACCATCAGCTCAGGTGGCAGTATGGCCAAGGATTGGTTGTTGATAGGCGCTCCCCGCGAGGCGTTGAGGCACTTAAAACCCATCGCCGCAAGCCGCCGCCCGATCGAGCTCGGGGAGGTGCTGGTGGCGATTGGCTTTGGTGGCGAAACAGCCTCGGGAAGTCGCTATTCCAGAGAAGTGGTCTGCCCTGTAAGCGAGGTGGGTATCCTTTTTACGCTTCAGTGTGCACTGCAAAAAGGCGACTCAGGGGGACTCATTGCGCGGCGACAACTCAACGGTCAACTGGAAGCCGTTGGCATTATCTCAAGTGGTGACTCTCAAGGCGTGAGCATTGGTTTTGCACTGCAGGCGTTGCCGGCTCTACCGCCCTACTGACGCTGACGTGCTGGAGGGGTCGCCCCGAGATGCACCTCGCCTCTTTGTCGCGAGAGTGCCATCTGGCGCTGCCTCTCGGAAAACCGCTTTTTTTGATCCGCACTGTGCGCGTCATGACAGCGCGGGCACGATACACCGGGGACATACTGAGGTGACTCTTTTTGCGCGTCATCAAGCGGAAATCGACAGGCAAAACATTGATCGTACTGTCCCTTTTCCAGCTGATGATTCACCGCGACACGGCTATCAAACACGAAGCACTCGCCTTCCCAGCGTGTGGACGCTTCCGGTGTCTGTTCGAGGTAGTTCAGTATGCCGCCTTTTAAATGCCAAACGTCATCGAATCCTTTTGACACTAAAAGTGACGTCGACTTTTCGCAACGAATTCCGCCGGTGCAAAACATAGCGACCTTTTTGTGCTTTTGTGGATCTAGGTTTTCATCGACCCATGCTGGGAAGTCTCGAAAACTTTTCGTCCCTGGGTTTATGGCACCGCGGAAGCTACCGATTTCAACCTCGTAATCGTTTCGCGTGTCGATCACCAGGCACTCGGGATCATCGACCAGCTCATTCCACTCTTCCGGCGATGCATAGCGACCAACAGACTGGTTAGGATCGACGCCTGCAAGCCCCATCGTCACAATCTCTCGCTTGAGCTTCACCTTCATTCGTAAGAAGGGCCGCTCTTCATGGTACGAGAATTTACAGTCGAGATCGGTCAGTCGCTCATCGGACCTCAAATAACTGAGAACGTCAGCGATGGCCGTTTTGCCACCCGAAATCGTACCGTTTACACCCTCATGCGCTAAGAGAAGCGTGCCTTTAACACCACGCTCCGTGCAAAAATTCAGCAACGGCTCCCGCATTGATTCGTAGTCATCTAACCGGACAAAACGGTAAAGTGCGGCAACAGCGGTTGTCTGACTCCGCTCCTCGTCTGTCATGCCTTACCGCCACCTAGGCAATTAGGCGAATCCGGAGACCCCTCTCGCTGACCCCATTCATCTGCCGTGTACGTGTGAAGTGCGAGTGCGTGAATGGGAGAACCCATGTATTCGGCTAAGACACCATAAACAGCCTGATGGCGTTTCACAGACCGCATGCCATCGAACGTCTGAGACACCAAAGTCACTTTAAAATGACTTTCGGAACCCGGCGGGACGTTGTGCATGTGGCTCTCGTTCACAATTTCGACAAAAACAGGGTCGAAGTGCGAGGCAATACGGTGCTCAACTAGGTTTTGAATTGTGGTCATAAGGTACACTCTGAACAATAAGCGCGAGGGTATCAGATAGGTATTACGTCAGGCGAGGGGCAACATTATGTATGAAGTAGATGTCTGGCTTGATGGCAAGGCGTTGACAGAGGCTCAGCTCCGCACACTAAAAGCAAATCTCCAACAATCGTTTAAACTCTCCGAGACGCAAGCGCTCCTTTTGGTCAATGGCCGGTCACATCGCATCAAACGCAGCTGCACCGAAAAAGAAGCCACGCAGTTGGTGCATCAGTTTGAACGCTGGGGTATTCCGTTACGGGTTGAACACAGGGACATCCCGGCCAACCAGCAAACAGCCCCCGAGCCGACTCTAAAAGGCGCGCCCCCCACGTCTTTCACCTTGGCTCGCGCGGGTGAGCGTATTCCAACGCAGCCAGCAATGACGGAGCCCGTGAAAGTGTCGACAGATCACTTACAATTACTCGACTAACCTACCGAGCGCGGATCTGTGAACACATCGACTGAACACCAAGAACCATCCCTAGCCACTGCGCTGCCGCGAGTCCCGATTTGGCGGCACCTTTGCGCAATGTTTTACGACTTATTTTTGATTATCCCGCTCTTGATGCTGACGTCCGCATTACTCATCGCCATTCACGGACCCACCGATACTGCGGTGGTCAGATCAGTCCCAGCGTGGCAGCAGTGGATCCTGACCTACCTCGCCTTAGTCGGTTTTTTCGGTTTATTTTGGCGCCAGAAGGGTCAGACACTGGGTATGCAAGCATGGCGCGTAAAGCTTGTTTCGCGTCTCAGCAATGCCCCTGTTCCTTGGTCGCACGTGTTTATTCGTATCGGCACTGCCGCCGCGCCGGTCATCCTAGCGCTGTTGCCCTTCTTATACTTCAACATCAACAACGCATCGATTCTGGTCTATGCGATCGCAGCGATTATTGCCGGCATGGGTTTCTTTTGGCGCTGGTGCAACACCGAGCGGCTGTACTTGCACGATCAGCTCTCGAGCACTGAGCTCAGGCTTGCGCCCCCTCGAACGAAAAAGTAAACGCTCTGATGGAACTACTGGCGTCGCAACAGCAGCACAAGCCCCGCGCTCCAGCACAGGAGGACGGTCAGCAGTGCTGCGACGCCACCACTGAGGCCCATCAATAACGTCACCGGACCGAAGAAATCTTGGCTAATCCGAAAAATGACACCCGCCAGCACCCCCGCAAAAATTCGCGCGCTCATATTGCCTTCTCGCAACGGCCCAAAAATGAAGGACATTGCCAGCACGACCAACCCAGCGCACGACAGAGGCTGCAAAATCTTATTCCAAAACGCGAGTTCAATATCGTTAGCCACTAAACCTTGGTTCCTCAGATATTGTGCGTAACCCCACAACTGCGTCGCCGGCAGACTCTCAGGCTTAACCGAATCCAACGTCAATAAACTGGGCGTAATCTCAGAGGCCCAATTCATTGTCGTCACACTCGACACGCGCGTTCCGTCGTCCGTTACTGAGGTCACGGCCACATCCTCTAGCAACCAACCCTCCCCCTGATAAGTCCCGCGATTGGCAGCGACCGTGCGCACCAAGAACCCATTTTCATCGAATGAAATCAAAGTGACTCCAAAAATCAATCCGCCTCGTTGAACCGCATCAACATGGATAAACGTGCCCCCATCACGATTCCAAGCACCGTACCGACCGGCAAGATTTGGGTCGTTGCGATAGGCCAGCGCTCGCTGACTCACCGCCACCTGCTCGGAAACTGGCGCAACGTATTCCCCGACGCAAAAGCCCAACAATGCGACGATGAGTGCAGGCTTGATGGCCATTAACGCAAGCCGGGGCATTGACACGCCAGCGGTGCGGACAATCGTCAACTCGCTATTCGAAGCAAGCTTACCCAGACCAAATAACGCACCAATTAACGTCGCGTAAGGCACGAATTCCTCGACACGGCGCGGCAGTGTTAACGCAATGTAAATCAGTAAATCGGAAAAACCATAGGTTTCGCTCAGATCACCCAACCCATCGATAAGATCGCTCAGGGCATCGAGTCCGACCAAAATAACCAAGACACCTAAAATGGCCCACAGCAGACTGTGCAGAAGGTAGCGGTCAAGTCGTTTCACGCACCCTCCTAAGGAATAGCGGCAGCTCTTCTTTTAGCAACAAAACGCTGCCGACAAGCCAAAACGCCAGATGCGTGCAGAAAAACAGGGTCATTGAGCCCGCCTCCTCTGCGGCTGATCGGGCCTGAGATAGCACAACGAAATACGCCAAGAAAACCAGTAGTGCAGGACCTAGACGCGCATAACGACCCCGTCGCGAATCCGTGCGACTCAACGGTATGGCAAATAGCGCCATCACTGGAACAATGAGCGGCAGTGAAACTCGCCAAGCCAATATCGCGCGATGCTCGGGGTCATCACTCAGCAGCAATACGCCGGTAGGCAGTGTTTCGACGCGTGCCTGCGATCGAAGTCCACCCTCCACTTCAGGAATCAATGAGCGATAACCCTTAAATTGCGCTTGGGTCAGCTCCGCTCGACCTGGCGCCATCTCGTAGCGCTTTCCGTTAGCCAAGGTCAGATATCGACGCCCTGACTGCTGATCGACCTCCATTGCTCCTGACTCAGCAAGTGTCGCTAAGAGCGTTATGCCCTCGTCTGACCGCAGACGTTCTGCAATGAAGACGGTCGACATGCGTCCATCATCAGCAATGCGCTCCACATAGGTGACGTAGTCACCGCCTTGTTGCTTTTTAAAGCGCCCCTCCGTCAAAACATGCATCCCTTCGGCGGCACGCGGCTGCGCTAAAAGCGCGTTTGCTTTGAGTGCCCCATAGGGGCCGAGATACAGTGAAATGAGTGCCACTGTGGCGGTTACAAGTATGACCGCCGGTGCTATTCGCTGGAACAGCTGACGCTGACTCGTCCCACTGGCTCGCAAGATCACCATCTCACTGTCAGCATACAAACGCCCGAATGACAGCAAGACACCGATGTAGAAGCCCAGCGGTAATATCAGTTCAAAAAAAGCCGGCAGCTTATACAGCATCACGGGCAGCAAAATATCCGCCGCAAGATCACCAATGGCGGCCTCAGCGAGGTACTTGATAAAACGCCCACTGAAGACGACAAGGAACAAAACCAGCGATACCGCGAGCGTGTGCGTCATAACATCGGTGGTTAGGTATCGTCGTGTGCGCATTTTTACCGCATTTAGCAGGCTTTCTTAAGCATCATGGTTTAGTTCTGCTCGCCATCATCATACACTACGCGCCAGTTTGACCAGCCCGATTTACGTAAGGAAATACCATGAGCAACCTCACGGTTAACGCGACCAAAGCATCGAATATCGCCACCTCTAAAAATGAACTTGTCGTCATCCCCCTATTTGCCGAAGAGCCGCTGGCAGCGACTGGGGCGCAAGTCAACGACGCCTTAAGCGGTGTCATTGAACGCGCCATTGCCATTGGTGACGCAGAGGCAAAGTTGGGCAAAACCACTGTAATGGTTGGGAGCGAGAGTATTTCTCGTGTCATGACCATTGGATGTGGCTCCCGATCGAGTTTTAATCAGAACGCGATGACCACAGTGACGAGTGCTGTCGCGCGTGCTCTCTCGGGATCTAAGGCTAAGTCGGCCGTATTTGTGGCCGATACGATCGCCGACAATAAGGCGCAGCTAGCAACGTTTTTAGAGTTTTTAAGCCGTGATGTTGCCATGAGTTGCTATCACTACACGGCGACACTTGGATCCCCAAAGCCCGGTCCAGCATTACGTAAACTGTCAGTCGCTACGGATACTCTGCTGAGCAGCGCGAAAGTCAAACAAGCCGTCACCACGGGTCTTGCCATTGGAAACGGCGCAAACTTAACGCGAGAACTGGTTAATTTACCCGCAAACGTTTGCACGCCGTCCTACCTTGCCAAAGAGGGTCGCTCGCTCGGACGTCGGTTTGAAAAATTATCGGTCAGCATTTTGGACGAAAAGAAAATGGGCGAACTCGGCATGGGATCGTTGCTTTCCGTAGGTCATGGCAGCGACGAACCATCCAAGCTCATCGTCATGAAGTATTCAGGCGGCGCCACAAAGGACGCACCCTACTGCCTGGTCGGTAAGGGCATCACCTTCGACACGGGCGGGATTTCGCTGAAACCCTCCAAAGGCATGGAGTCCATGAAATTCGATATGGGCGGTGCGGGCTCAGTGTTTGGTGTAATGCAAACGGTCGCGTCTTTAGATCTAGACATTAACGTTATTGGTGTTGTCGCAGCGGCGGAGAATATGCCGAGTGGCTGCGCGACCAAGCCCGGAGACGTTGTCACGTCCATGTCTGGGCAAACCATCGAGATTTTAAACACTGATGCTGAAGGCCGACTCGTACTCTGCGATGCGCTGACTTACGTTGAGCGATTCAAGCCCGCCGAGGTTGTCGACATTGCGACGCTGACGGGCGCGATAATCGTCGCATTGGGTTACGAGGCATCAGGGCTGTTTGCAAACGATGATGGTCTCGCGCAGTCGCTTACCGAGGCAGGACTGGCCTCCGGTGATGAGGCCTGGCGACTGCCCATCAATAAACAGTACGATAAACAGCTCAACAGTAAGTACGCTGATATGCAGAATATTGGTACCGGTTCCGCGGGTAGTATTACAGCGGCGTGTTTCCTTGCGCGATTTACTGAAAAGTACAAATGGGCACACCTTGATGTTGCTGGAACGGCGTTCCAAAGCATGCAAAAAGGGGCAACAGGACGGCCCGTTCCATTGTTGGTCGAGTACCTTCGTAAAAAATCGAGTCACTGATTAGTCGATGACGCGTGTCGATTTTTATGTGGTCAAATCCGCAGGCAGTGACGCCCGCTTGAGTGTTGCCGCACGACTTACTGAGAAAGCGCTGGGACGAGGCCACAAGATCTTCATCAACTGCGAGTCTGAGACGCAGCTTGTGGCCCTCAACACTTATCTTTGGGATTTCAAACCCTCGAGCTTCATTCCACATGCACTGGCTGCTGAAGATGAAAACGAGCACGTGGTGCTTGGATTCAATCAGGTGCCCAGTGCGCACAACGATGTGCTGATCAATTTAGCGCTGGCGCCACCTCGGTATTTTGCGCGTTTTGAGCGAGTCGCCGAAGTGGTCACTCAGGACCCCAACGCCTTGGGTGCGTTGCGAGACGCATGGCGGCACTACAGAGATAAAGGTTACCCGCTGAGTAAGCACGAGTTGCCATAATCAGCGCTACACATGAGCCCCGAGGGGCATGAGGCTTATCGAGCTTATGGACAAGACATTCTCCCCTTCAGACATCGAGTCGCGGTGGTACGAACAGTGGGAGGCGAATAATTACTTCGCACCCAGTGACGCAGACGAGGCGTTCTGCATCCCAATTCCGCCGCCCAATGTGACCGGTACGCTGCACATGGGCCATGGCTT
>DGPO01000132.1:61804-70311 GCA_002390485.1 Halieaceae bacterium UBA4438
GAGTCGAAAGGCGTGACACGCCATGATCTCGGTCGCGACGCGTTCATCGATAAAGTCTGGGACTGGAAGGCGGAGTCCGGTGGCACGATTACGCAGCAACTGCGGCGGTTGGGTGCCTCTGCAGACTGGTCGCGCGAGCGCTTCACGATGGATCCTGAGCTCTCCGAGGCCGTCAAAGAGGTCTTTGTCCGTCTCTACAGCGAAGGGTTAATCTACCGTGGTCGACGACTTGTCAATTGGGATCCAAAGCTCCATACCGCGATTTCCGACTTGGAAGTGGTTCAAGAAGAGGAATCGGGGCATCTTTGGCATCTGAAATACCCCATCGCAGGCTCCGAAGCGGTTTTGATCGTCGCAACCACTCGACCGGAGACAATGTTGGGCGATACGGCCGTTGCCGTGAACCCAAGCGATGAGCGTTACGCGCACTTGATAGGACAGTTCGTCAAGCTACCGCTGTGTGATCGGGAAATTCCGATCATTGCTGACGACTACGTGGACGCAGAATTTGGCACCGGCTGCGTTAAAATTACGCCTGCTCACGACTTTAACGATTATGCGATGGGCGAGCGACACAACTTGCCGCTGATCAATATTTTGACCGCTAATGCCTGCCTCAATGACACCGTCCCCGAGCCCTTCAGAGGACTTGATCGTTTTGATGCTCGCACAGCCGTCGTTGCCGCGATGGACGCGCTGGGGTTGCTTGAGAAAGTCGAAGATCACACATTAAAAGTGCCCCGCGGCGATCGCTCAGGCGTCGTCATTGAACCGTGGCTCACCCTGCAGTGGTACGTTGATGCCAAAAAGCTTGCAGGGCCCGCTATCGAGGCGGTTGAAACAGGCGCCATCGAATTTGTACCCAAGCAATGGGAGAACACCTACTTCGCGTGGATGCGAGACATTCAGGACTGGTGCATCAGTCGGCAGCTGTGGTGGGGACACCGAATACCCGCTTGGTATGACAACTCGGACAACGTTTACGTCGGCATAGACGAAGCCTCTGTTCGAGCGGCCCATGGTCTTTCCGAAGACACACCGTTACGACAAGACGACGATGTTTTGGACACTTGGTTTTCATCTGCTCTGTGGACATTTTCGACGCTCGGCTGGCCCGAGGAAACGCCTGAGCTGCGTAAATTTCATCCCGCGTCCGTGCTGGTAACTGGCTTTGACATCATTTTCTTTTGGGTTGCGCGCATGATCATGATGACCCTTCACTTGCGTGGTGAAGTGCCGTTCAAGCAGGTCTATGTTCACGGTCTGGTCCGTGATGGCGAAGGACAAAAAATGTCGAAGTCTAAGGGTAATGTGCTCGACCCCATCGACCTCATCGATGGCATTGATCTTGAGACGCTCGTGACTAAACGCACGTCGAGCATGATGCTGCCTCAACAGGCCAAGAAGGTTGAAAAAGCGACCCGGAAGCAGTTCCCTGACGGAATCACCGGATACGGCACTGATGCGTTGCGCTACACCTTTTACTCGCTGGCTTCAACGGGACGTGATATCAAGTTCGATCTCGGTCGAATGGAAGGATTTAGGAACTTCTGTAACAAGCTTTGGAACGCTGCCCGCTATGTTCTGATGAATACGGAATCGTTCAGCTATGACGCCAATTTTACTCGAAGCCTTGCCGATCGCTGGATTCTGAGCCGACTTCAAGACACCGTTGCTGAGACGTCAAAAAGCATCGAGCTCTACCGCTTCGATCACGCCGCGCAAACCGTCTACGATTTCGTGTGGAATGAATATTGCGATTGGTATCTAGAGCTCTCGAAACCCGTCCTTTGGGACGACAACGGCGCACACGAGACGCAGCAGGGAACGCTTAGAACACTCCTTGAAGTCCTCGAGACCATTTTACGGTTAATGCACCCGCTCACCCCTTTCATTACCGAGGAAATCTGGCAAAACGTTGCGCCACGGCTGGACCGTCAAGGCGAGACGGTCATGCTTGCACCGTGGCCACTAGTAGATACGACACTGGTTGATCGAGATGCCGAGAGCGATATTGAGTGGCTTAAGACTGTCATTGTGGCAATGCGCACAATTCGAAGCGAGTCTAATATCCCACCTGGTGAGGCGCTCGACATGCTGGTAGGTAATGCGACGCCAACCGATATTGATCGTATATCGAGGCATCAACAGTCTCTCGAAAAGCTCGCAAAGACAAAAACCATTACGGTATTGAGCGCAAGCGATGAGCAGCCTCCTGCACTCAGCGCCCTCGCGGGGACCTTGGAAATAATGGTACCGCTCGCAGGTGTGGTCGACATTGACAAAGAACTGGGCCGCTTGGATAAAGAGCTCGAGCGACTGGCAACAGAAAAGGTCAGGCTGGCTGGGAAACTTTCCAATGAGAATTTTGTGGCTCGTGCACCGGCTGACGTTGTCGCCAAAGAGCGAGCGAAGCTCGCTGATCTGGAGACCGCAGCCTCGTCTGTTGAAGCGCAAAAAACCAAGATCCAGGAGTTGCGTTAGCGCCTGTGCACTGTTATAGCTACGCAAACGATAATAATGATAAGCGGAGCGAAAGATGTCAGAACGTTGCATCGGCACCGTAAAGTGGTTCAACAATGCTAAGGGGTTCGGGTTTATTACCATGCCCGATCGTTCCGAAGATATATTTGTTCACTTTCGTGCCATAGAGGGAGAGGGCTTTAAAAGCCTAGCCGAGGGCGAAGAAGTCGAGTTTGAGCTAATTGAAGGACCGAAGGGCCTTCAGGCAGAGGCCGTTAAGAAACACAGTTAAACGCCTCGCGCTCTGTCTCATGTGCCCCTCAGTACTTAGGAGTAACGTGTGACCCAAAATTCGACCCTGAGAACGCTTGCAGGCTTGCAGGTGCCGTACGCAAGACACCCTGCCGTTCGTCAGCTTAAGCGCCAAGGGCACTTACCGAGCATTCACGGCACAAAGCTGTGGGGTGCCAGTCATATACTCATCGATTTTCTATCCAAGGATCTCGCCGAACCTCCCCGTTCGATCATTGACGTGGGGTGTGGCTGGGGTCTGGCCGGTATCTGGTGCGCAAAAACATATGGCGCAGAAGTCGCGGCTGTCGACGCTGATCCCAATGTGATGCCGTTTTTACAGTTGGTCGCAGACTTAAATGACATAACCGTAACGTCCGTCGTTGCGCGTTTTGAGGATTTACAAGAGGATCTGCTTGCGTCCACCGACTGGTTAATCGCCGCCGATATTTGTTTTTGGGATGAGCTCATTGAGCCTGTTACGAATATGATTGCGCGTGCGATCAAGAGCGGTACAAGACGTATCATTATTGCCGATCCTCAACGCGCTCCTTTTCTCTGCGTCGCTGAAACGATTCTGCAAGAGTATGGCGGAGAGCTCATTGAATGGCGGACCGACAACACCCGCACCGCAGGCGCGCTACTGGTCATTGAAAACGAGTGACGCTAACGCGTTAGCTGGTAAGTCTTCTCGACGTCAAAGCCGACCGCCGAGCCGTCCGGTCCAATGGCAGGACGAAATCGCACGTCGCGCAAGGCCGCTTTTACTAAGCGCTTGGCTCGTGAATTTTGTGATGCTGAGGTCGCTTTGATGTCCCTCACTCTGCCACGTTTTGTCACCCTAAACCCAACTGCCGCAGTTTCATCAGGCTCGCTTGTGTAACCGACCGTGCTGTCATTAATGAGTCCGTGAGGCAGTTCGACAGGCTTAGAAATACCATCGTCTCCCCGGTCGGAAAGACGCGCATAGACCTCGTCCGCGCCGGCTGTTCGACCGAAAAACCATCGCCAATCGGTCAGTACCAGCTCTAGATCATCCGAATCCTCGACTCGTTTAATCGCCCGCTCCAACATTCGAACGCCGGCGAGAAATGCCCCACGCTCAATCATCTCCAGCCGATCGTCGGTGATCGATGGCTGGCTGATTCGCCGCTGAGTTTCAATTGACAGGCTTTGACGTTCCTCGATGTAGGGCTCTACCGCGTAAACAATGAGATAAAGCATCTGCAGCCGTCGTTTAACAAGCGCGCCGCAAACATCCAGATCGGCCGAACCCGCCTCGCAGGCTCTGTCCACAACATCCTCTAGGTGCTCTGCAAACTTCAGAACCTCACGCTGGTCGGAGTCCCACGGCTTCACCGCCCAAAGAGACAGCTCATGATCAAAATATTCAAGCGCATACTCGACGCTTTGATCGGTCGCAAAGGAACCGCCAAAACCGGTAATTCGATAACGATATTCCAACTGTCGACTCAGTCCGTCGGTATCACCCAGACGCCGCAGCACCGCTATCCAATCGGACAGTGCGGAGATCTGGCTGTCCGTCGTCAGTCCCGCATTCAGTCGTAGATTGTGTAGGCCCTGAGTAAAAAGGTTTGCCGCCGACTCTGACTGACCTAAACGTACCGCCTCGTGAGCGAGGTCAAGCCAGCTTTTTGCAAGTTCTGGGTGATACGCCCCCAAAGTGCGCTGGCGCTCAATCACCCGCTGTAGCGTCTGCTCGTGAGCAAGTAACGCCGACGAATCAATCACCGCATCGTCAAAGATTACCCCTTGCGTCAAAGGTGCTATTCGTACCCCGATCGGCTGAGGCACCAAAACAGCCTTCGAAACCTGGGGCAATGCAGCGAGGAGGCAGAGAAGCAGCGCGTTACTCAATGTTTTATGCATTGCGTCAATATAACGCAAAAAAAAGCCCGCATGAGAGCGGGCAAAACAAAACTTGGACGGACGCACCCATCGGTGCTAGTGCATACACTATAAATATGGTGAAAATTAATTCAAATTCATTATTATCATAAAAGCCATTACTTTGAGTTATGTATTATGGATGTCAGCAAACTTTCCCGAATTGATCTTAACCTCCTGGTAGCACTGCACGTGCTTATCGAGGAAAAGAGCGTCTCGCGAGCTGCGCAGCGCCTGCATGTCACGCAACCGGCCATGTCGAAGACCCTCAATCGTTTACGGGATACGTTTGACGATCCATTATTTGCCCGAAGCAAACGCGGTATCCAGCCCACACCCCGTGCGGAGAATTTGGCCAACGATCTAATTCATGTGCTGTCCGATGTTGAGGGCCTGCTCAATGCCGGCGAGTTCAGCCCACACGCCTTCCAGGGTGAAATTGTCATTGCTATATCCGAGTACGTGGGCTTTACGTTGCTACCGACCCTTACATCTCGCTTAGAAACACGAGCGCCAAAGGTCAAGCTGCGCACGATCACGCGCGCGGAGCACCAGTTGGACTTACTCGCTGACGGCACGCTCGATTTTGCAGTACAACCCAGTCGTGGCGCGTATCCCAGTGAATTTCGGCATCATGAGCTGGCCAGCTCACCACTGGCGGTGTTCGTTCGTCGTGACCACCCGCTGACCTCATCGGTGGTCACCGAAGAAAACTTACGGCTATTTCCTCAAATAAATCTGTACATTGCTGACCGAACCGAGGTTTCTGATCTGGACCAATCGTTATCGGAGATGCTCGGAAGCAAAAAAGGCAGTGTTGAAACGTCTCACTTACTCACGGCGTTTGAAATATTAAGGAGCACTAATTACACCCTAGTCTGCCCCGCCTACATGTCGCGAAACGACGGTGCAACAAGAGACTTAGTGTCACTTCCACTGCCCAAGCAGTACGGGCGAACGATCGACTATTCGCTGGTCGCACATGACAGGACGTCTCGATCGCCCATGCATCAATGGTTTTGGAATGAGGTCATCGATGCCGTCCGTGCACTTCGCGTGCGAACAGTACATCGCGGATAAAACCACCCCATTTTCACGTTAGCTGTGCCATAATCCGCGCCGTTTTCAGTGGAGTCACTTATGAGCAAGAAAGCTCGTCCACCCATTCCTTTACTGGATGGGAAAATTATTGAGACGCACTGCCACCTCGACTACCTAGATGACGAGCAGCTCAAAGACACCCTCGCCAAAGCCCGCGCTGTGGGTGTTGAGCGCGTTATCACCATTGCGGTATCGCGCACGAATCAGCACGTCGTGCGGGAAATCGCTGAGTCGTCTGACGATGTCTGGTGTACCCAGGGCCTTCATCCACATGAAGCATCGACTTGGGATGCGTCCTTTAGTGACGAACTTGACCACTACGCAAAGCACGACAGGGTCGTTGCCATTGGCGAATGTGGGCTTGATTACTACTACGAACATTCGGACCCGATAACACAGATTAAGGCGTTTGAAGGGCAGCTTGCGATTGCCGCGAAGCACAAAAAACCGGTGGTCATCCACACCCGCGAAGCGGAGGCTGACACAAAAGCCGTCTTGGCCAATGCGGCGCAACACCTCACCGCCAAGGGTGTCATCCACAGCTTCACAAGCAGTCCCGAATTGGCGGAGTTTTGCTTGGCCGAGGGGTTTTATTTAGGGTTTAACGGCATCGCCACGTTCAAAAACGCGGAGAATGTTCGCGACGTTATTCGGCAAACGCCAATCGAGAAAATACTCCTAGAAACCGACGCACCGTACCTCACGCCGGTGCCGTATCGCGGCGTACCGAATGCGCCCTATTATTTACCGTTCATCGCACAAACAATTGCTGAATTAAAAGGTGTAAGTATTCAAACGCTCCTCAAAACAGCGCACAGAAACAGCATCGATTGCTTTTTTAGCGAGTCAGCATGAGCTTTTCTATTGGGCAACGCTGGATCAGTCATGCCGATCTTGAACTGGGTTTGGGCATTTGCGTCGAGGTCGATCCCAGGCGAATCACCTTGTTGTATCCGTCGGCTGAGGAAGAGCGGACCTATGCTATTGATCGCGCCCCACTGACACGCTACGAACTCAAAATTGGCGACCCGCTGACACACATCAATGGGCGACTTTTAGAGGTTACCGCCGTTGACGACATTGCCGGCACATTGAGCTACGAGACTGTCGAGCCGTTATCGGGCGAAACATTTACCGTTCACGAGCAATTTATCGCGCCCGAGGTCTCAGTCAATACGCCACAGGATCGTCTGCTCAACAACCAGCTCGATAAGGTGGGTGATTTCTACCTCAGGTACCAGACCCTGACCGAACGAGCACGCCAGTTATCCAGTGACAGCAGTGGACTGGTCGGCGCAAGAACGTCCCTCCTCTCGCATCAACTGTATGTCGCAAGTGAAGTTGGGCGGCGCTTCGCGCCTCGCGTCCTCCTTGCTGACGAAGTGGGTCTTGGGAAGACGATTGAAGCGGGATTAATTTTATCTCAGCAGATACTGCGTGGGCGAGTTCAGCGAGTGCTGATCGCAGTGCCCGACTCGCTGCTCCATCAATGGCTGGTGGAAATGCTCAGGCGCTTCAACTTTCAGTTTTCTATTTACGATGAAGCCCGTCTTGACGCCGAGGAAGACACGTTTGACTTTGCAAATGATCAACTGGTGTTAACACCCTGGTCATTTATTGAACATAACGCCGAGGCTCGCGCGCGTCTTCTTGAGTCCGAATGGGACTTTTTAATAGTCGATGAAGCCCATCACCTTGATCTTGGCGCGGCCGCGCAGTCACAAACCGACATCGCGCTCACCCATTTGGCTACCGTGACACGCGGACTGCTGCTGCTCACAGCCACTCCAGGCCAATCCGGCATTGACAGTCACTTTGCGCGACTTCAACTGCTCGATCCCGATCGTTTTAGTGATCTTGATCGATTCGTCGCTGAGCAGCGGAACTTTGAGGAGACCCACGAACTGATTGAGGCGCTGCGCCGAGGCGAGCAGGTCGCAACACTGCCGCTTGGAATCGATGCCTCACAATCGCCCGACGAGATGATTCGTGCACTGGTCGATCAATACGGCACAGGTCGCGTACTGTTTCGAAACTCAAGAAAGTCTGTCTCAGGTTTTCCCCAACGGGTCCTTCACCAGCACCCGCTGCCCCCTGAGGCTGAGACCGCCAATATTGCAACCTCCGCGCGAGCGCTGTGGTTAGCCGCCTTGCTCAAGACGCTCAAACAGCAAAAGGTATTGGTGATCTGCCGCGAAAAAGAAACCGCAATGGCGCTTGAGCACTATCTTCACCTGCAAGTAGGAATCCGGTGCGCTTCCTTTCATGAGGACCTCTCTTTGCTTGAGCGCGACCGAGCCGCTGCTTATTTCGCGGATGAAGACGGTGGCGCAAGAGCACTCATCTGCTCTGAAATTGGCAGTGAAGGGCGTAACTTTCAGTTTGCGCAGCACTTAGTGTGTTACGACTTGCCAGAGCATCCCGATTTACTCGAACAGCGCATTGGACGGCTCGATCGCATCGGACAATCCGGCACAGTGAATGTCCACGTTCCCCTCATTGAGCAGTCAGCGGAGGTCGTCAGATTCCGCTGGCTTCACGAAGGGCTTAATGCCTTTGAGTCAAGCTGCTCGATCGGTCATCTGGTCTTCAGCGAGCTCGGTGACGCGCTTAGAGACTGCGAGTCCTCAGGTGAGCTCAGCGACGCTTTACTCAAGGACACGCAGCGCCTGCGCGTTCAGCTCATTAGTCAGATGGACCGTGGACGGGACAGACTGCTTGAGATTACGTCGCACGATCGACCC
>DGPO01000132.1:70386-93850 GCA_002390485.1 Halieaceae bacterium UBA4438
CCGAGGGATGCTTGATTTTAAAGCCCACCGAAAACCTCGTTACCGGTGAATTACCGCTCCTTGATGAAGGCGGCATTACCTGCACCTTCACACGCGAGCTCGCGCTCGCGCGCGATGACCTTCATTTTCTTACCTGGGAGCACCCATTGGTCAGAGAGACGATCGATGTTGTTTATCACTCCGAGCTCGGAAATGCGTCAGTTGCACTGATCAAACAAAAGAGTATCAAGCCTGGCACCGTGCTGATTGAAACGCTACACACGGCAGACTGCCAAGCCCCAAAACGCTTACAAATCGGTCGTTACCTTGATCAATCCCCTCTCCGATTTCTTATCTCCTTGGAGGGACGTGATCTCAGCGAGGCTGTGAATTGCGAAACCCTGACGAGATTGCTCAAACCCGTCAGCATCACGCAAAGTGCGGGTGTCATTAGAGAGCTCCGACCGAAAGTCGTAACGGCCCTTAAACACCTAGAACAGCGGGCCTTGGAGCGTGTCACCTCACTCAAGGCCGATGCGCACACCCGGGTGTCTCAAGAGCTGACACACGAGGCACATCGCCTCGAAGCCTTGGGAGAACGAAACGGCTCCGTAAGAAGCGACGAAATTGCGACCGTACGATCACTGGAGCACGATACGCTAGAGGCGCTCAATCGAGCGGAACCTCGCCTTCAAGGCATACGCCTTATTGTCGCCACGTGAGACGAGCTTAATCAGGTCGATACCAGATAGGTGACGAGTACGCGCGCTCTTGGATGACGTCGGGCCGTCGCGTCTCAACATCGTCACTCAGGGCAAGCTTATCAAGCAGCGAGTGACGAGGCGTTGGCACCTCCAGAACGCGTACGTAATAAAACGCTGATTCTGCTGGGTCAAAACGAGGGTCTTGCCACTGCGCCATCAACGTTGCGGCACCGTGAGCGTTACTCCAGCTACCGGTCTCAAGGTCCACGGTGTTGCTCACGGCTGCCAGTGATCCGTCGGGTTGTAAGCGATCATCAGACGACCAAGCCACATCAAAGACCTGCTCGCGCGCATCGCCTTCTTCGCTGATCCAGCCTTTTACGATCTGAATGCGGTCAAGTGCGCCAGACTTCGGATCGGCCATCGCCTGCACTAAAAACGTGGGGGCAGATGCACCCTTGGCTGCAATTTCACCGCCCATGGCCACGGCGTCACTGAGGTCTGTGGGGAGCGATGATGACGTCAGCAAAGCCCCATCGAGATCATAACCTGCGTAGAACCTGAGACCGATCCGAGGGCCCGTGGTGGCGTACGTTTCTCGCCGCTTCATGGCCGCAAGAATCGCTTCGCGTGTATTTTCCTCGGCCCACACAGCCGCCAAGCCCTGCGCGCCCATGGCCCACCCAAACGAACTGTTCGCATTGTCGGACCATCCATCCAGCTTTGCTGAGGGCATTGAGTCGGTTGCAAACTTGCCGTGGAAATTACTTTCCTCGGCAGCCGCCAGCCCTGTGTGGGCGTCAGTGGAACCAATGACGCCAAACTGGTAAGGGTTGACACCTATTTTCTGCTCCAACTGCAGCCCACGGATCAATGCCGAACGAACAAAATCGCCCACTTGCGGTTTGTACTCAGTCCAGTCTCGCTGAATGTAATAGGGATAATTTTCAAAGTCGGCAAACGGGTCATCAGGCGATAACGTTTGATGCGCCTCCGAGTCGCCCTTGTATTGCGTTATCTCGACAATAGGCTCCCAACGCCGGCGAATCTCGGCGTATTCGGGACCGATAGGCTCATTGCGCATGGTAATGGTGTCAAACATAGCCCCCTTTGAAATGTTTGAGTTGTGCGGAATGGCAATAAAATTTCCACCCGTGTCCTGACTGGTCTTATCCAGCCAGGCCCACAAATCTTCGGGATACAAACTGTCATCCGAGCCAAACGGCTGAAAAGCCTTCGCCGACTCACCGTCCAAATCTGTCATGACGACACGATGCAGGTTTGCGCCGCCAGGAATCAAACTGTATTCCCAACCTAAAATCGCAGAAAACTCACCCGGTACATTATTGGCCTCAGCGGCGTCAGCAATATCGCGCCACGCCTGATCCTCAATCACCGGCACTGTCGGAAAAACCGAGCCGGCGAGATCCCACTCTGAAATAGCCTCCTGCGGCGTATCGAAAGGCTCGGGCAACTGACGCACAAAAAAACTACGACCCTCTCCCTTTTTTATCGCATCGCGAATCAAATATTGGACGTACCACGTACGAAGCTTCTGAACAAAACCCATGTCATCTGTGGAGATACCCACATTGTATAAATGGCGAATCGCACCCAAGAATTCTGCGTGATCTGACACCACTAAAAAGTCGAGCGGTGTCTCCAGTTGCACCCGCGCTTTATGACCGGGGTGTTCAACCGGTATGCCTCGTGCAAAGCGATAGGCTTCGTCGGGGCCCACGGAAAAGTTTCGGTTAGTAAACGCATCAAAGGAACGATTGGTATGCAGGTGCGTATCACCCCAATACACCTGCTTTTCACTCGCGAGTGCAGGCAAGGCGACCAGTAGTGCAACCAGTCCAGAAATAACCTTTTTATTAACCATGGTTGTACCTACCGTCTGTCGCCGCTGAAGAATGACGTTGCGTTTCACTGACCTTTCCACTGCGGCTTTTGCTTGTTGAAAAAAGAAATTACCGCATTCTTCGCATCGTCACTGTCGATACAGATGGCCTGCAACGTTGCTTCTCTGGAAATGGTTTCATCGAGGGAATGAGTCTGGCCAAAGTTGACCGCCGCTTTTGTGTAACGCAACGCCAGTGGTGACCGCTCTGCCACCTCCTGCGCAAAAGCCAGCCCGTCCTGACGCAGGGTTTCATCGGGAAATACCCGATTGACCATCCCCATTGTTAACGCCTTGTCCGCTGTGAGTTTTTCCCCCAAAGCCATCAACTCGTAAGCGCGCTTTGTCCCTACCAAACGAGGAATGAGCCACGTCGCGCCCCCATCAGGAACCAAGCCGATCGCAGAGAACGGTTGATATAAAAACGCCTTCTCACCCATACATGCCAAGTCACAGGCCATTGCGTACGAGTAGGCAATCCCAGCGCAAGGTCCATTGATAACGGCAATCCAGGGCTTGGAACTGTTGTGTATTGCGAGTACGCCTGGCTTGTACTCAAAGTTGAGGTCGCTCTCTACCGAGTGACCGTTAGACATTCCAGTGTCCTCAGAGAGATCGGCGCCGGCACTAAATGCCCGGCCGTTACCGGTCAAAATGACAACACGGACCGAGTCTTCAAGATTCGCAGCAATCGCTGCTTGCGCAATTTCTCGACGCAAAGTCGTGTTAAACGTATTCATTTTTTCGGGTCGATTGAGTGCGATCGTCATGATGCCGCCCTCTTGAGTGACGTCGAGCGTTTCGTACTGACTCATCAGTTATCCCTCTTATTTTCGCAGGCTAGGCCCAGTGTTATTGTCTTATCTGATTCACTGAACGCTTAGTCTGCGGATGTAGGATCAAGGACATCGCGAAGTTCGCGCTTGAGGAACTTCCCATTCGCATTGCGCGGTAGCGGCTCAGCGAGAAACCATATGTAGCGCGGCACTTTAAAGGCAGCGAGACGCGTTGACAGGTGCTCTCGAAGCCCTGCAGCGTCTAACATTGCACCGTCCTTGAGGTGAATGGCCGCACCCACCTCCTCCCCAAAGCGATCGTCGGGGACAGCAAAAGCCACACACTCAAGCACTGCGGGATGATCGAATAGGGCAAACTCAACCTCAGCACCGTAAATGTTCTCACCACCACGCAGAATCATGTCTTTGGCGCGATCGACGAGAAACAGAAATCCATCCTCATCAAAATAACCAATATCGCCCGTGTGAAGCCAGCCGTCGACAATGGTTTCTGCCGTGGCTTCGGGTCGATTAAGGTATCCTTTAATGACCGCAGCACCCTTGACACACACCTCTCCCACCTCGCCTGAGGCGAGCACTGCGCCCTCTGCGTCGATCACGCGACCCTCGAATGTCGGCGCAAGATAACCGCAGCTCTCGGGACGATCGAGGAATACGTCGCCGGCAATATAAGTGATGATTCCACAGACCTCTGTCATACCGTAACCTTGGGCAGGACGGGCTTTTTTCGTCTGCTCATCGACCTTGCGTGCCAAGTCAGGTTGCATCGCAGCGCCTCCGCCGCCCATGCTGGCGAGACTTGACGTGTCGTAGTCACTAAACTCAGGGTGATTCAGTAGTTCGCGCGTCATCATTGGCACTGCGCTGATGGTATTAACACCCTCAGCCTCAATGAGTTTTAACGCGTCTAGTGTGTCCCACTTGTACATCAGAATAAAACGACTGCCCGCGAGCGTACCGGCTTGTACGGCACAATTGTTAGCGGTCACGTGGAACAGCGGCGTTGCGATCAGCGAGGTCGCCGCGGGCGGAGACTGAACGGCCACATCGGAGGCGCTCTCTGCCTTGGAAAGTGCCGCGGCCGTCGCGTAAGTCCGACCCATCGCCACGACGTTCAAGACATTGGTCACGCATCCACGGTTCGTCAGTTGCGCGCCTTTAGGCCGTCCCGTCGTTCCCGAGGTGTAGAAAATGCATGCGACGCTATCGGGGTCTATGTCCAGCGCTGGTAATTGAGCGCCGTCGATCTTAGCGGAATGAAAATCAATTGCGTCCACCGGCGAGTTTGTTTCACGAACCGAGACCACGGTGATGTCGGGGTACTTTTCCTGCAGTTGTGCAAAAGCCTCCAAACGTCGATCGTCGGCGATGAGGACCTTGGGTTTTGAATCGTTCAGGGCGTAGTCCAGTTCGTCAGCAACCCACCAGGCGTTCATGCCCACGACTGCCGCACCGATACTGTTTATTGCCCAGTGCGCCATCATCCATTCTGGGTAGTTGCGCATCGCAATCGCCACATGATCGCCAGGCTCGATGCCTTGCGCCGTCAGCCATGCGGCAAATTCCGCCACGACTTTAGCCGCCTGGGCATAGGTCCATCGCTCATCCTGATAAACAAGGTACTCTGAGTCCCCATGTGCTGTAGAAAGCGCCCATAAGTCCCTCATAGAGCCGGGGGCTTGAGCAAACGCTTTTACGGGCACCCCGTCGCGCTCAATGGTCGTCAACTCCAACAATCCGCCCGGTGCAGTTGTCATCTCGAGCGCTTCTTTAAACTGCGTTACAACAGACATTCTTTGTTTATCTCCCTACCGCGTGTGTTTATCGTTATTGTTTGCCTATCTGGCTTGTCGCGCGTTTTCACTCAAGCAGTTTGCGGCCCGGTGGGGCGGCGTGTATAACGCGCTAAAGCACAATACTGAAACATCGAACAGTTAGCTAGATTGGGGAGTAAAAAATGGCGCAGGGACTCGACTTAACGCACTTAGACACTTGGATTAGGCGTCATGTCCCAGAATTTCAAGGCCCCTTAACCGCCGAAAAGTTCTCGGGAGGGCAATCAAACCCCACCTTCAAGCTTACCGCGGGCGATCGACAATACGTCTTACGCAGGAAACCCCAAGGCACACTGCTCGCATCCGCGCACGCTGTTGATCGCGAGTTCAAGGTCCTCTCGGCCTTGTCATCGACCAATGTGCCGGTACCCGTTCCCGTGGCTCTGTGTGAGGACGAAACGATTATTGGGTCGATGTTTTACGTCATGGAATATTTAGAAGGTCGTATATTTTGGGACCCAGCACTTCCCGAGGTTAACGACGCAGACCGTGGGGAGATTTACGATCAGATGAACCAGGTTCTGGCCGACATGCACAACGTTGACATTCACGCTGTCGGCTTGAGTGATTACGGAAAACCCGGTAATTACTTTGAACGACAAATTGGTCGATGGACCAAACAATATCGAGCCGCCGAAACGACCCGTATCCCCGCCATGGAAAAACTGATCGAGTGGTTGCCAAACCACATGCCCGAGGACGATGGGCGCGTCTCACTCGTGCATGGGGACTACCGCCTCGACAATATGATCTTCCACCCCACCGAGCCTAAAATCATCGGGGTCTTGGACTGGGAGCTTTCAACCTTGGGGCACCCCCTCGCCGATCTCGCATACCAATTAATGGCGTGGCAGTTCCCTCGCGAATCTGGCATCAACGGACTGGCAGGACTCGACCGTGCCGACCTCAATATACCTGACGATGAGCGCTATATCCGTCGGTACTGCGAACGGACAGGAACCGCCGGCATTGACGACTGGAACTTTTACATGGCGTTTTGTTTTTTCAGACTCGCATCGATCACACAGGGCATCAGAAAGCGCGCATTGATTGGTACGGCTTCCAGTCCTGAGGCGGAAGCGAAGGCTGCGATGGTTGAGCCTCTTTCAGCAATGGGCGCCGCCTACACCGAGTGATCTCTTTTTGTCGTTAGGTGTTGCGCGATCACTGTGGGAAATACGTTGACGTCTATGGGCTTTGTTAAGTAGTCCGTACAGCCCGCCTCCAGGCAGCGTCGCTCGTCCTCTACCGCAGCAAATGCCGTGAGTGCGACAATAGGCCCGCGCCATCCTATTTTGCGGAGGTGACGGCTGACTTCATGGCCATTCATAACCGGCATTTGAATGTCGGTCACCAACAGGTCCACCGCCGCCGGTGCAGATTCTATGAGTGCCACTCCCTCCTGACCATTGCTGGCCGTGTGCACGGTCGCGCCCTCTCGCTCTAATACAATTTTTATGAGACTTGCCACCGTGTCGCTGTCCTCGCACACCACGATCGTCGCACCCGACAGGGCGGCTACAGGTGTCGAGTGGGTCACCGCTGGCCCCCTATTAATGTGAGGTGTGCGCAAGAGCGCGGGTTGCGCGGTGCCAAGGGCTTCCGCGATCATCGGAATTTGCACTTCCACAGTGGTGCCAACGCCCAGTGTCGAGGTTAGTGTAATCTGGCCCTGCAGTGCATCGACAAACGACTTAACAACACTCAGGCCTAAGCCTGCACCCTCTATAGCAGCGAACTGTTGCTCGTCGTGAACACGCGTGAAAGGCTCATACACGCGATCCAACACGTCTTTCGCAATACCTATTCCTGTGTCGGTGACCCGTAGAACAAACAGTGGCGCTGTCTTATCGACAGCGTCTGCAATATGGAGTGTTACGCGTCCTTTTAAGGTGTATTTAATGGCGTTAGTCAGCAGGTTCATCACGATTTCATTTAACTTCGAGCGATCTGAAATCCAAATCTTGGGCGCATTACTATCGGCGATAACTTCGAGTTCCAACCCCTTACGCGATGCGCGATCTCCCACCAGTGATGTTACGTTAGCCAGCCACGCCGTAACGTCAATTTGCTCAAGACTAAGGGATAAGCGGCCACTCTCAATCGCAGCCATGTCCAGCACGTTCCCAACCATGCCGGTCATGTACTCAGAATTTGAAACGATGGCCTGTTGCCACTCGTTTCGCTGACGCTCGCTACCCACGTCATCCATCAGCAGCTGTGCGTAGCCCATAATGGCCGTTAGCGGCGTCCTCATGTCATGAGAAACGCTGGCAATAAATCGGCTCTTCGCATTCGATGCTGATTCTGCAGCCCGACGTGCTGTGTCCAACTCCACGGCCTGACGCTCTAGTCGCTCGAGCGCCAGCGCTGTGTCAAGACGCGTTGACGCAAGGGCTGCGATCGTCATAAAGAGTTTTACATCCTCGTCCGAGAAAAAATGGGGATCGGGATGCTCTGAGTCCAAAACGCCAACCACGCGTCCCTCATGAAGGATTGGAACCGCCAACTCTGAGCAGCGAAAGCTGTCATCTAAAATATAACGCTCGTCAGCTCGGGTGTCGTTAATCAGTTCAAGCGTTCCGGTCTTCGCAACCGTTCCAACAATACCGGCTCCGATAGGAATGGATATCGGGTCCAAAATTTCCCGTTCCACAGGGTTCTTATCACCATGGGTTGCGCGTTGAATCAGTTGTTCACCGTCTGCACTGATGAGATAGACCACACAGTCAACAAAACCCAAATCACCAATGGCGGTCTTTGCGATATTCCAACAAATATCATCCACGGAAGTCATAGACGCCTGACTCATTGTGAACTGGTGCAATACCTCTAAGTAGCGGTGCCGCGCAATGACACTCGCTTGAGTTTGCTCCGACTGTTTAACTGTCAAACGAGCACCCACTGATAGAAACGAAGCGATAGTGTAAGGTCGAACGGTGACGAACGGCAACGAGCCGCGGGGTTCTCACCACTGAAGCGTCTCAACGCGATGAGGAGGCAACAAATATGGAAGCCATTGGGTACCTGGGACTCGCAGGCAGTGTTGCACTGCTCATTTGGATGGCCTTACGCGGCGTAGACATTATGTTCGCGGCAATTCTAAGCTCGCTCTTTGTCATTATTACAAACGCTCTGCCGTTAGCCGATTCACTGATGAATGGCTTTGCTACTGGCCCACTGGGCGCGTTTACATTTGCCGGAAAATTTTTCTTCCTGTTCGCTGCAGGCGCTATTTTTGGTCGCGCCATGGGCGACAGCGGTGCCGCGGCGAGTATCGCCCTGGCTTTAGTGAGGAAGCTGGGGGCGGACCGAGCGCTTATTATTACCACCATTGCCTGTGCCGCCCTCACTTACGGGGGCGTGGTGGTCTTTGTGGTTATTTTTGCGGTCTACCCACTGGGCCTGCAATTACTCAAAGAAGCCAATATCCCAAAGCGCCTTTTTTGCGCCGCGCTTGCTTTGGGGGCGGGCACGTTTACGCTCACTGCATTACCGGGCACCCCCTCGATTCAAAATGCCATTTCAGCGTCCGCGTTAAATACAAGTCTCACTGCGGCGCCGATGCTGGGCATGATCGCGGCGGCAGTCATGGTCGTTCTGGGCATTTGGTATTTGGAGCATCAGCGGGTGCGTGCAAAAGCGGCAGGCGAAGGCTTCGTCCCTGGCCCACGAGATGTCATTCAAGAGAATAACAGCGCAAACCTTCCACCCTGGTACTGGGCCGTATTCCCCTTGGTGATCGTGATCGGGCTTATCGTGTCACCCCGACTCATCAGCACTGCGTCGGGGACGCTTGGCGAACTCATGCGGTTTGCCGGTTCCGAGCCCATTATGTGGCCCAGCATTTCATTGGGCATTGGTACCATCCTCTGCTTGGCGCTATTTCGCAGTATTCGACAGACCGCCTTTACTACGCTAGGCAATGGCACCAATGACTCATTGATGCCGATGCTCAACAGCGCCGCCATCATTGGGTACGGCGGCGTTGTGGTACAAACACCGGGGTTCCAACAGTTAGGGGACGTCGTACTAAACTCTAGCCTGCCTCCACTGCTGTCCTTGTTTGGCTCAATCAGTGTTATTTCTGCCGTGACAGGGTCCGCGTCCGGCGGATTACAAATCTTTATGCAGACGATGGCGCAGGACTACATCGCAATGGGTCTTGACCCAGAGGTGGTTCACCGCGTGGCAACTGTTGCGGCGGGCGGTTTCGACTCACTGCCACACTGCGGCGCAGTCATTACCATGCTCACCATTACTCAACTGACGCACAAAGAGGCCTATCGTGACACAGGCGTTATTACAGTGGTCATTCCGGTGATTGCTGCGCTCACCATTATGGCCGCCGCAAGCGTCGGTATTCGATGACGTTCAAAGCGATGCGCGCCTTTAATGCGTCGTCAGGGACTCAGTGGTAGGCGTCCATCAGGTGCCGTTTGTAGAGCTTGCCGTTGTCCATTCGCGGCAACTGCTCCATGAAGTCAACGCTCTTGGGCACTTTCACTGAGGAGAGTCGCTCCTTCATCCAGTGCATCAACGCCTCAGCGGTCTCTTGGCTAGCCTCCGCGTGATTCATAAGCTGAACCACTGCTTTTACTTCCTCGCCAAATTCTTCGTTGGGTATACCAAACACAGCGACATCCGCGACCTGGGGATGTGTCACCAGCAATCCTTCGATCTCCGCCGGATACACGTTGACGCCCCCGGTAATAATCATAAAGTTCTTGCGGTCCGTGAGGTAGAGATACCCCTCCCCGTCGAGGTATCCCATGTCCCCCACTGTGCCCCAGCCCCGAGTATCAAAAGCCTCTTCGGTCTTGCCAGGCTCATCAAAGTATTCAAAGCGTGCCACCTCTGCAAAGTAGATCTGCCCCACTTCGCCGACCGGTAACTCCTGCAGTTGTTCATCAAGAATTTTAGGGATCCCCGTTAACGGTCTGCCAACCGACCCGGGATGGGCCAGCCAATCCTCAGCGTCGATGATGGTAAACCCAACGCCTTCACTCGAAGAGTAATATTCGCAAATAACAGGCCCCCACCAGTCGATCATTTGTCGTTTGATATCAATGGGACAAGGTGCCGCGGCGTGAATCGCCCGTTGCATACTGGAGACGTCATATTGGGCGCGAATGGACTCGGGGAGTTTAAGCATGCGGACGAACATGACCGGCACCCACTGACTGTGCGTGGTCTTATACTTCTCGATCAATGCTAAAGCCTCTTGTGGATCAAAGCGCTCCATAATGATCGATGTGCCGCCTTGTATGAGGTTCAATGTGTTGTAGTGAAGCGGCGCTGCATGATAGAGCGGCGCCGGCGAGAGATAGACGGTATCGGCATTGAAGCCGTAATAGGCGCCGGCTAATTTTAAGGGGTGTGGCGCATCGAGATCGATATTCTCAGGTGCTCTAAATACCCCTTTGGGCTTTCCAGTTGTCCCTGATGAGTACAACATCGGCACCCCAAGGCTTTGATCTGGGATCGGGTCGGCGGATTGTTCAACCAGTGCAGCATGCCAGTCTGAAAAACCTGCTTTCTCACCCTTGATCACGAAACTGCGCTGTAATTGCGGTGCCTGCTCAGCGGCTTCGGCGGCAACCTCCACTAACGACCCTGATGCGATAAACAGCTGGGCACGACAATTGTTCAGAATGTAGGCCGTTTCATCTTTTTTGAGGTGCGTACTAATCGGCGTAAAGACAACACCTGCACGCATACACCCAAACATCACTTCCATGAATTCTCGACAATTTTTCATCATCATCGCAATGTGTTGCCCCTGCTGAACACCCTCGGCACGAAGCAACTGGGCGACCTGGTTTGCCCTGGCATCGAGCTCACCGAAGGTCACACATTCTCCGGTTGCCCCCATAATGAAGGCAGGTTTATTGGGGGTAGCAATTGCATGATCAGTAATAGTCGGCATGCTTCTTTATCCTTTTTATACAGTCCAATGCTCACGTACTATAGAGCGCTGGATTAATCTAGCAAGCGCGTAATTTTGGGTAATGTGAGCCGCTCTATGACAATTGCTTATCTCAATAATGAGTTTTTACCGCTCGAGGACGCACGTGTCTCGCCAATGGACCGTGGATTTTTGTTCGGCGACGGCATCTACGAGGTTATTCCTTCGTACGGAGGCCGCCTAGTGGGCGCACATCTGCACTTGAATCGACTTGAACGAGGTTTACGCGAGGTCCAGATGGACATCCCTTGGACTCGAGACGACTTACTCGACATTTTTAAAGAACTGCTGACCCGAAATGGCAACGGCAATCTGGGCATTTACTTGCAAATTACCCGCGGCGTCACACCAAAGCGCGGTCATGCGTTTCCCGAGGTAGTGCGACCGACGTTTTTTGCTTACGCCTTCGATATTCCTGCACCGCCGGACGGTAATATTGATTCCGCAACGCTGTGGACGGTGAGTACAGGCGAAGATTTGCGTTGGCAACGATGCCATATTAAAAGCACGTCACTGCTGGGAAATGTGCTTCACATGATGGAAGGGGTAAACGCCGGGGCGAGCGAAATTCTGCTGTTTGATGAAGACGACTTCTTAACCGAGGCCGCCGCCTGCAATGTCTTTATCGTCGAAGGATCTGTGATCCGAACCCCCGCACTGGATCATCAAAAACTCGCCGGGGTAACCCGTGATATGACGATCACCACACTGCGCCAGTACAGCGATTTTAAGGTTCGAGTCGAGCCGGTGTCACGTGCCGATGTGTTAAAGGCCGACGAGGTCTGGCTGAGCAGCTCAACGAAAGAGATCGCACCCGTTATTGCGATTGACGGCCGTGTCGTCGGTGGCGGTGTGGCTGGCCCTGTGTGGGCTGCCGCCCAGACGCTCCTTGCACAACACCGGTTTGATACCTTCGAATGAGTCGTCCAACTCGGGTCACCATCGACTTAAAGGCGCTGACTGATAACGCGCAAGCGCTCCGCAAACAGGCGGGTAATCGTAAGTTCATGGCCGTTGTGAAAGCAGACGCGTACGGCCACGGCGCAACTGAATGTGCGGATGCATTGTCTGAGCACGTTGATGCTTTTGCAGTTGCCATCACTGAAGAGGCGCTCGCGCTTCGATCGGCGGGAATTGAACAACCCATCCTTGTATTACAGGGTCCACACTCGGCCGATGACCTCGAGGCCGCGGTGCACGCGTCGCTTTGGCCCGCCATTTCAAATCACGATCAACTCGACTGGCTGAAGCAGAGCAACGCGCGTTTTGAAGCGGTCTGGATCAAATGCGATACGGGGATGCATCGGCTCGGGTTTTCACCCGACTCGGTGGCCACAGTGCGTCAGACGCTGGCGTCCATAGGAATACGTAAAACGGTCCTAATGAGTCACCTCGCCGACGCGGAGCACTTGGAGTCGACCGTCACCCAGCGGCAAAAAAGAGCCTGGGCAACGGTCACACAGGACACGAAGGAAACGAGTCTCTCTAACTCCGCCGGCCTGCTGGGCCGGGCCGCCGATAACGAGACTTGGGTAAGGCTCGGATACGCGCTTTATGGCGGCTCAGTGAGTGAGAAAACACTCAAGCCAGTCATGACCTTCGGCTCGCAAATAGCCAGTATCCGTTGCATCGAACCAGGGGAGACGGTCGGTTACTCAGGCCGCTGGGTTGCAAAACGCGCATCCCGAATCGCCACCATTCCTGTCGGCTATGCCGATGGATACCCGCGTTCTGCCAGAGACGGGACGCCTATTGGCTCATCGTTTGGTCTCGTGCCATTGGCAGGTAAAGTATCCATGGACATGATCACTGCGGACATTACCGACCAGCCGCAACTCAACGTGGGTAGTCCTGTCACGTTGTGGGGTGCAACGCCGTGTATCGACCAAGTTGCCCGTCACTGTGACACCATTGGTTATGAGCTACTGACACGCATCACACAACGTGTTCCCAAGCTGTTTTATCGCACATGAGCGCTGTCGCGCTTACCCTTGCGTGACTGATTAGTTATGCTTTACTCCATCGCTGTGGTTGGAATTTAACGTGAACTTAGACCTTTCAGTAATGCCGCTGCCCTCCGACAACAGCGTGGAACCCATTTACGCCGCGGTCGATATTGGAAGTAATTCCTTCCACCTCATTGTGGCCCGTCTTGAACATGGCGAAATAAGACCTCTGCACGTCCTTGCAGAAAAAGTACAGCTTGGAAAGAACCTTGATAACCACTTGCTCACTGACGAAGCCATTCAACGGGGCTTGGCGTGCCTTGAACGATTCCAGCAGCTTCTAAGCTCAGTAAAACCTCGAAAAATCAAAATCGTAGGCACGAATGCTTTGCGCCAAGCAAGAAATCGTAACGCGTTTACCGAGCCCGCCGAGGCGCTCCTTGGCGCTCCTGTTGACGTCATTTACGGGCGAGAAGAGGCGCGCCTGGTCTACCTGGGCGTGGCACACACGCTCGCTGATGACGAGAAGAGTCGACTCGTTGTGGATATTGGCGGTGGGAGTACCGAATTTATCCTTGGGCAACGCTTCGAACCCAAAAAGCTCGAAAGTTTGCAACTTGGATGCGTGAGCTATTCTGATGCCTTTTTCGTCGACGGGGCCATTACAAAACACAACTTCAATCGAGCCTACGAACGAGCAAGTTTGGAAGTCTCGCATATTCGCCGAAATTTTAAGCACAGTCAGTGGGCCGAAGCCGTAGGCTCTTCCGGAACGCTTCAAGCGATTGAGCTCATAATTACGTCCGCAGGCTGGCGGTCCGAAGGCATCGACGGGAAATCACTGAATAAACTGCGCAAAGCGCTTCTCACGTTTGACGTTGTGGATGAGATTGATCTCGAAGGACTCAGCGAGCGACGACGTGGGGTCATTACCGCTGGCGTTGCAATCACAACTGCAATTTTTGACGTGTTAGGTATCGAGGTGATGCGCACCTCATCCGGAGCACTTCGTGAAGGTGTTATCTATGATCTCATGGGGCGCCTCGGGCACGAGGACGTCAGGGAGCGAAGCATTCAGGCCATGCTTCAGCGTTATTCGGTCGACATTCCAACATCGGAGACCGTGGGTAATTACGCGCGACACCTCGCCTCGCTGACTGCCAGTTCCTGGCGACTCGCGGACGAGGACATAGCGCTTTTGACGTGGGCAGCAAGGTTGCATGAAATCGGCATTGGGATATCACAAAAGCACTACAACCGGCACTCTGCTTACGTGATTGAAAATTCTGACATGCCTGGGTTCTCGCAGGGCGATCAGATCGTAATGAGCCGGCTGCTCAGAGGGCACAGAGGTAAGCTGCCGCCTTACCTATTTGACGATATTCCCAGCAAGAAACGCGAGAAGTTTGCGCGCATGTTGGTCTTACTGCGATTGGCCGTAATCCTCAAGCATGCTGGCCCAACCTCGATTGAGCCAGACTTTACCGCAAGGGCCAAGGGTGAAAAGCTAAAGGTCCGCTTCCCTGATGCCTGGCGACGCACCCACCCGCTCACCCTATGGGAGGTCTCAGAGTCAAAAACCGCATTTGAGAAGCTCGGTGTGAAAGTCCGAATAACGAACGAACACACCGAGTAGTCACTCGCTTGAGGTCATTGCCGCTGTTACAGATCGTAGCCGCGCTCGTCATGCAAGACCAAGTCGAGACCTTCGGTTTCCTGCTCTTCATCGACACGAAGACCCATTAGGCTGTCGACGACCTTGAGCAAAACCCAGCTGCCAATCAGTGCGAAAGTAAACGTCACCACGACGCCAAAGATTTGGACGTAGAGCTGCCCGCCTACACTGTTAATACCGTCTGAAAACCCATTGCCACTTAAGATACCGATACCGGGGGCGCAGAAAACACCCGCCAGTACAGTTCCTAGTATTCCGCCCACGCCGTGAACAGGGAACACATCGAGGCTGTCATCGATTTTAAGGGTGTTTTTCAGTGTGATCGTCGCAAAGTAACAGACGACGCCGGCTGAGAGGCCAATGACAACGGCCGCAGCAGGTCCCACCGAGCCGGACGCAGGCGTAATGGTGCCTAAGCCTGCGACCATACCCGTCACAATACCCAACACAGACGGTTTCCCGTGGCGAATCCACTCCATCGTCATCCACGCCAGCGATCCGCAGGCGGCACTCAAGTGGGTCACCAACATCGCCATCGCAGCGCTGTTATCGGCGGCTAGCGCAGACCCTGCGTTAAAGCCAAACCAACCCACCCAAAGCATGCCGGCTCCGGTCACGGTCATTGTCAGGTTATGGGGTGGCATTGCGGTTGAACCAAAGCCCCTGCGCGGGCCCATCATCATCGCCGCAACGAGCGCCGCCACACCGGCGGTAATGTGCACGACGGTACCACCTGCAAAATCTTGCAGGCCCATATTGCCCAGCCATCCACCGCCCCAGACCCAGTGACAGACCGGTGCGTAAACCAAGAGCATCCACGCAGAGCTAAACAAAAGCATCGCAGAAAACTTCATCCGCTCGGCGAACCCACCGACAATGAGTGCCGGCGTGATCACTGCAAACGTCATCTGGAACATCACAAACAAGGTCTCGGGTATACCATTACGCATACTGTCCATTGACACATTCGCCAAGAACATGTTGCCCATGTCCCCCAGATAAGGTCCCGCCGCCACGCCATCAGTGCCAAACGCAATGGTGTAGCCGGCAACAAACCAGAGCACCGACATAAGACCGGTAATCGCAAAGCACTGCATCAGCACAGACAATACGTTTTTAGCTCTTACAAGCCCGGCGTAAAAAAGGGACAAACCAGGGATTGTCATGAATAGCACCAGAGCAGTGGCTGTTAACATCCACGCCGTATGACCGGTGTCAGCCGCGAAGCTGGGTGCGCTAAAGCTGGCGAGTGCGACCAACAGAAGACCGCGTGCGCTTGTCATATAATTCAACACAAGTAAAACCTCTGACGAAAACCAAGTTGCGGAGTTTGTCACAATGTCTTAAGCCTCGCGACCCGCTCGTCTCAAAAAGCGCCCTCATTGTCAGGGTTTTTATCCGGAGTCTTAAGGTTTATTCTCAGGCCTGTCAGAACACTGTACTTCCTAACACCAAAAGGACCTTTGATGAGACACGCCACGTTTGCCGCACTCGTGCTCGCACTAATTACCCATGCAGGAGCGCAGGCCCAGCCCCGCTCGGTCGTCCTCATTATTGGCGATGGTTTCGATGATCAACACGTGACCATGGGGCGGAATTACTTGGCTGGCCAGTCGGGCGCGTTGCTGCTGGATCAACTGCCCGTTCGGGGTGCCGTGCAGGTTGAAACCGTCGATGCGGACGGTCGACCTATTTACGTCGCGGACTCTGCTAACACAGCGACCTCACTTGCCACCGGTGCGATCACGCAGATCAGCAGGATCGGCAAAAATGGGAACGATGAATCGGTCCCTACGGTTCTCGAAGCTGCGGCGGACGCGGGTTACAAAACCGGCATCGTCAGTACGGCGTCAGTAACAGACGCATCACCTGCCGCATTTGCGGCGCACGTGACCATCAGGGCGTGCGAAAACCCCGTGACCATTCGCGGAGGTGTTAAATACGGTGTCACCTTCGCAGGTTGTCCCGAGGATTTAGTTGAGAACGGCGGTGCAGGCTCTATCGCTGAACAACTGGCGGTCAGCCCTGTCGACGTCATTCTCGGCGGTGGTATGGAACACTTTGTCGCACAGCACGAAACCCAACCGACGGCTCAAACACTGGCTGAACGCGTCGGAGTCACCTTGCTGAGCCAAAGAGAGCAACTCGCTGAGCCGCATTCTGGACGAGTGATCGGGTTATTCTCCGAGGACACCATGCCCGTCAAATGGCAGGGTACCGACGGTCGAACCGCCGAAACCATGGAACGCAGCTGGTTGAATCGGGTACACCAAATGATCGGCTCGGTCACACAACCTGAGGTGGTGAAATGCGGGGCGAATCCTGACTTTGCCGCCATGCCCTCGCTCGAAGCGATGACCCGCTATGCGGTCGATCATCTGAGTCGCGACAACGACAAGGGGTTTTTCTTGACCATCGAGTCCGCATCCATCGATAAGAGAGCGCATGAGCGCGACCCTTGTGGCTCAATCGGTGAAATCGCGCAGCTCGAGTCCGCGCTCGGCGTTGTCATGGAATATGCCGAGGATCACCCTGAAACACTGATTATTGTGACGGCAGATCACGCTCAGGCCGCACAGATTGTCCCTGACCCCACCCTGTATAAGTCGTTGCCCATACCCGTTTTTAGTCCGGGTAAAGTGGCACGGGTGGTGACCCCAGAGGGGGGTGTCATGCGCATCAATTATGCCACCAATAATATTGCTTCAGAGGAGCATACGGGTGCGAATGTGCCTTTATTCGCAAACTCTGAAGGAGCCGAGGCACTCGAACCTTTCATGCGCCAGCGTGAAATTTATCACGCGATGATGCGCTATTTGGAGCTGTAACAATGACATTGAAAACGATCGACGGACGCGACGTCACTAAAATCTGCCTGGGCACAATGACGTGGGGGCAACAAAACACAGAGGCCCAAGCACACGAGCAAATGTCTTATGCGCTTGAACGCGGGATCAATATGCTCGATGCCGCTGAAATGTACCCTGTTCCACCGCGTGCTGAAACGCAAGGTAGGACGGAGGAATACATTGGCAGTTGGTTTAAAAAAACAGGCCTTCGCGACCAATATGTCCTGGCCACAAAAGCCGCCGGGCCCAACCCGGAGTTCCACTATTTACGGGGCGGCCCACGTTTCACGAAGGATCAATTAATTGAGGCGGTCAATGGATCTTTGAAGCGACTGCAAACGGACTACATCGACCTGTATCAACTGCATTGGCCAGATCGATACACTAATTTTTTTGGTCAGCGCGGCTACCATCACCGTGAGCAGCCCGAGACGCCTATCGACGAAACATTACGGGCCTTAGAAGAGATCGTGAAGTCAGGGAAAGTCCGCACAATAGGACTCTCCAATGAGACTCCGTGGGGCACAATGAAATTTCTGGAGTTGGCTGAGCGCGAGGGCTTACCGCGTATTGAGAGCATTCAAAATCCCTACAGCCTGCTCAACCGGACCTACGAAATAGCGATGGCTGAAGTCTCCCAGCGCGAAGACGTGGGACTGCTCGCGTATTCACCACTGGCAATGGGCCTACTGACCGGAAAATACCGAGACGGGGCACGACCCGACGGTTCTCGTCTTGTCGTTTTTGAGCGATTCACTCGCTACGAGAGTGTCGAGACATGGGATGCGGCGGAGCGGTACCTACAGCTCGCAGACCAACACGGTCTTAACCCGACGCACATGGCGCTCGCCTTTGTGAATACTCGACCGTTTGTTCTTTCAAATATCATTGGTGCCACGTCGATGGAGCAACTCAAGATGAACCTAGACAGTTTAGATGTGGTGCTCGAGAAAGAGGTCCTTAAGGGTATCGCAGCCATTCAGCAGGCGCTGCCAAACCCGTCACCGTAAATTACATATTAATCCAGCTGTTGCGGGCGCGGACTCTAAACTGGGTCTGGCGCCAGCGTAAAATAACGCTGTCAGGGAGAATCTCGACCACGGTGAACGCACCGACTTTCTGACGCTCGCCGGCTGATTCTCCGTTGAGTACGACGCTTGAACGCCCTGACGGCCGAAAGTCGTGAGCGCTGTAGATGAGCGATGGAATGTCATCTTTGATTTGTTGCGACAGAGTTTCCAACAGCGGTTCGGTGCTTGCTACCAGCGGGCTAACGCCCAACTCACTTTGCGCCTTTGCCAAAATCTCAGCAAAATCCACAGAGGGTTCCTCGACTGTGCTCGACTGATTCGCCTCAATGGCCGGTATCAATACTGAACTCGCCGCGACATCCTCGTCTAAGTTGTCGCCAATAGCATCGTCAGTCATCGAACGCCCCTGGGTGGCAGCATCCGACGCCTCATTCATCGCCGCATACAACTTGGCCAGCTGCGCCTCGTCCTGCTTCGGTGCAGCCGCTGGCTGCTCTGGAATATTAATGACTACCGGTCGCAATGCGACCTCCCTTTTGGCCTTAGGAGGCTGCTGAGCCCCCTCACGGGATACGGTCTCGAGTGGCTTAGTATCACTACCTTGCGGCAACAAATTTGCAGCAGACACAGACCCCGGGACATCAAGAGGCGCACTCGCAGCGCCATTGGGACTCTTAAATAACGACGTTGCGTAAAAGACCCCTCCGATCAACAACAGCGCCAGACACCCGAGGGTGATGCCGGTAAGCGATGTCGTCCAGCTTCTGGTTTGATGCGAAGCCACAAAATGCTCGGTGTCCACCGAGGGCACGTCGCCCCGAGTATCCACCTCCTTTGAGCGTTTTATGGCGTCAAGAATCATCGACATCAGGGCGACTCCTGCCAACGTTGAGCACGTTGTAATGCTCGGGTTGTTGTCAGGCCCACGTTTAACCGGTCGTTGAGCCGCAACAGCGTTTGCTCTCCCACCACCCCATCGGCCACTAAGCCCTCAGCGGCTTGAAACAACCGCACTCGCGTTGCTAAGGCGTCACCAAACTGAGAAATGGTCGTCAGTGACACACCGTCAAGTGTTGCAAACATTTGCGCCACTTCAGCGACCACAGGCCCTGACTCTCCCAAACCGATAGGACCCACCCAACCACGGGGTGGCTGCCACAGATACTGGTATCGACCTGTCCAGGTCGGAGCAAGATCAGACAAAGGCGCCGACACCAGCCCTTGATCGCTCCACAAAATAGCCTCCACCCCCTCAAAACGAAGTACGAGCACACTTTCAGCAAATCGTTGTGGCGTCACCATTTCCAACAGCACAGGTCGATTTAAGGACGCAATGTCATTCCACACGGCAGCAACACCCTCACTGCAACGAATGCCGGTCATTGGTGGCGGCGGACAGACCGAGCCGGGCGACGGTACGTCGCTAGCAAGGAGCCACAGTCGTTCACGCCCGGCATCAGGCGAAAAGGTCCAGGTGACCGGAGACTGATCGATGATCGGTTCAGAAGTATTAACTTCCCCGGCATCTGTTGCGGTTGTTGCAGAAACAGGCTTATTGGGGGACGTCTTATCCACTAGCCCTGATGGACCGCTCGCCCAGAGCAGCCAGGCAACGGCCAGACCGAGGACCAGCACAGCACCTAACACAACCGGCACAAGGGCCCGCTGCCAGGACGCCTTATCTGTCATTTCTCCGAAGACTTCGGTCGCAGCGTCACGAACCAACAGCCGCGTCACGCGGCTCTTTTTCTGCCCGTAAGCCCCAAGGAGCGAGCGGTCACACAGGACGTTGATCAGTCGCGGGATGCCGCGAGTCAGACTGTGTATGCGGCGCACTGCGGATGTTTCAAATAAGCTCACGCCACCTTTGAGGCCCGCAACCTCTAATCGATGTTTTATGTAAGCAGCCGTTTCATCGAAATTGAGCGGCTGAAGATTGTAGCGCGCGGTAATGCGCTGATTGAGTTGTCTCAGTTCGGGTCGCGATAGTTTTTCAGTCAACTCGGGCTGACCGATCAAGATAATCTGCAGTAGTTTCTCGTCGTTAGTCTCAAGATTTGTCAATAACCGAATCTGTTCGAGGACATTGAAATCCAGGTGCTGCGCCTCGTCGATCATCAACACGGTTCGGCGACCACGCTCATAATTTTCCAGCAAATAGCGGTGCAATGCATCGGTCAATGCTTTAAGGCTCTGCGTACCTGCAGGGTAATCAATGGACAACTCATCACACGCACTCGCCAACAGTTCAACGGCGCTCAATGCGGGATTTAAAATAATCGCAAGGTCTGTTGTGTCGGGCAATTGCTCAAGTAGGCAACGGTTGATTGTGGTTTTGCCCGTTCCCACCTCACCGGTCAGTAAAATAAAGCCCCCGCCGCCACTGACGCCGTAGAGTAAATGGGCCAACGCATCACGGTGCCGCTGGCTCATAAACAGATAGCGCGGATTCACTGCAATCGAAAATGGGGCTTCATTCAGGCCAAAGTGTTGGTGATACATGCAAATTCTTACTCAAGTTGGTCCGACTATTATGCACCGCGTAAATACCATTCCCTAATAGAGATAATCACGCGACTTGCTTGCCGGGTAAAAAAACATACTGTAAGTTCAAACGCGAAATTCTAATGCCCCATCAGCCCTGCGTTATAGGAGACTCAAATGGCCGTGCCATCGATACTTAAAGACAACCTGTCGATTCCCGTGATCGGTTCACCCCTTTTCATCATCTCGAATCCAGATTTAGTGATCGCTCAATGCAAAGCAGGTGTTATCGGATCTTTTCCGTCGCTCAATGCACGACCCGAGCCGGTGCTTGAAGAGTGGCTAGACCGCATTACTTCCGAGCTTAAAGACCACAACAAAAACAACCCCGACAACAAAGCCGCACCGTTCGCTGTTAATCAAATCGTGCACGGCTCCAACGGCCGCCTCAAGTTCGATATGGACATGTGCGAAAAGTACGAGGTGCCAATTATCATTACGTCGCTCGGCGCCAAGCAGTGGGTGAACGATCAGGTCCACGGTTGGGGCGGCATTGTATTGCATGACATCATTAACAATCGTTACGCAAAAAGCGCAATCAACAAAGGCGCAGACGGTCTAATCGCCGTTGCCGCGGGTGCTGGCGGTCACGCAGGACAGCTCTCGCCCTTTGCCCTGATCCAGGAAATTCGTGAGTGGTTCGACGGCCCACTGTTGCTGTCGGGCTCGATGGCAACCGGCGATTCGGTCCTCGCAGCACAAGCGATGGGCGCGGACATGGGCTACATTGGCTCAGCGTTCATTGCCACCGAGGAAGCCAACGCGGATGACGGTTACAAGCAAGCGATCGTTGACTGCGGCGCTGATGACATCGTTTACAGCAGTCTGTTCACGGGTGTACACGGCAACTATCTAAAGCCTTCTATCGAAAATGCCGGTCTGGACCCCAACAACCTGCCAGAGAGCGATCCAACAAAAATGGATTTTGGCTCGGGCGGTAACACTGACGCGAAGGCGTGGAAAGACATTTGGGGCTCCGGCCAAGGTATTGGTGCCGTCAAAGCACGAGAAACAGCGGGCGAGTACATTGCCAAACTGGTTGGCGAGTACAACGCGGCCAAGGCGAGGATTCTCTGACGATGACGCAGGGCAGAGCCAAGATCCCACGCTCGGGCGAGGATGACTACAGTGCAGAGATTATTGCAGATCGTCAGGCCTTCATCGAGGCGCAGACCGGTGTAAAACTTGATCACACCAAGCAGTTCTCGTACGACCCGCATGTTATGTCGGGCAACATCGAGAACATCTGGGGCGTGGCTCAAATCCCCATTGGTGTCGCGGGTCCACTGTTGGTGGACGGTGAATACGCAAAGGGTGAGTTCTTCGTCCCTATGGCAACCGTTGAAGGCACCATGCTGGCCAGCTACAACCGCGGCATGAAGGTCATTCGCGAGTCAGGCGGCGTGAAAACCACGGTATCGGCGGAGTCGATGCAGCGCGCGCCGCTCTTCATTTTTAACGATGCGCGAGAGGCACGTGACTTCCAGTTGTGGCTTCGCGCTAATGTTGAGACGATTCGAGAGCAAGCCGAGAGCACAACCTCGGTGGGTAAGCTGCTCGAAATTGAGAACTATCACACGCACAACTTCATCGCGTGTCGATTTGACTACTCAACGGGCGACGCGGCGGGTCAGAATATGACGAGCCGTGCGACCTTTTTTGCCTGCGAATGGATCCGTAAGAACTACCCTGGCCCCCTAAAGAACTACATGCTGTCAGGCAGTTGGGATACCGAGAAAAAAACGTCTGCCGTCAATATGCTCAAAGGCCGTGGCCGTCGCGTAACGGCAGAAGTGACGATTCCTCGAAAAGTACTGATGGACAACCTGCGCATCACCCCGGAACAAATGCAGTACGGCTATCAAATCACAACGTTGTCGGCTTTAACGACGTCAAGTTCGAACAATGCAAGCCACCCTGCCAATGGTTTGGCCGCCTTGTACGCCGCCACCGGACAGGACCTCGCTAACATCGGAGAGTCCAACCAGTGCACGGTTTATCAGCGCATGACGCGTGACGGCGATCACTACTTCTCGATCACCCTGCCGTCCATCATCATGGCAAGCTACGGTGGCGGCACAAACCTGCCGACGCAGCGCGAGTGCTTAGAAATGATGGACTGCTTTGGTCAAGATCGAGCGCTCAAACTTTGTGAAATAGCGGCAGGATTAGTGGTTGCTGGCGAATTATCCCTCGCGGCGGCGACTCGAGTCGACAAGGTGACCCGCACCAA
>DGPO01000095.1 GCA_002390485.1 Halieaceae bacterium UBA4438
GTTTTAAAGCCTGTGAATGCATCACGCCCGAAGGTATTTTGCGTCAAGAAGGGTGACAATTCGCTGTTCAGACGCGCGACATCATCCGCAGGTAAAACCTTGTCGACAATGACCGCCCCATCTTTTTGTAAGTGCTCAATAATCTCATTAGGCGACGCTGTCGCTGCGACGTGTTCGATGGTTGCCATGGCGTCATCTCCGATTGAGTTCGTCTTCACCGCATCGATACCTCGTTAACATAGTAAATCACTGGAATCGTTAGTCCAGCCGTCTGCGCTATTGTTTGGTGCTATTGATTGGTGTCAGTCCAGACGCCACACTCACGGAAATCACCAACGAGGTGCCGCACGATGACATCGCCCAACGCTGTTCACCACATTGCCGTGTCAACGGCCGATATAAAGGCGCAAATCGCTTTTTTTTCCGACGTCTTAGGCCTGTCGTTAGCAGGATTATTTTGGATGCACGGGGTGCCCAACGCTTGGCATGCATTTCTCAAAATGGGCGAGGCGTCGTTTTCGTTCGTCTTTATTCCCGGGAACGAGACGAAAGATGTGGTGATGGGTCAGACTCATGCAGGCACTGGCGCAGGCTCGTCAGCACCCGGGACCGTGCAGCACATTGCACTCAACGTCGACACGATGGATGACTTGTTGACCCTGCGAGACCGCATTCGATCGCGCGGTGTGCCGGTATTTGGGCCTCTCGACCACGGCCTGTGTCACTCGATTTATTTTGCAGGACCTGAGAATCTCACACTGGAAATTGCCACGAGCGATCAGGTGACCCACCCCTTAGACGGTCAGGGTACGTGGATCGACTCAGAGGTTGCGTCTCTTGCCGGAATTAGCCCCGAAGAACTCGAACAGTTTAAGCATCCAGCTGTATTCGAAGGGCAAGGTGGGGCGATTAAACAGCCTGCCTTTGATGCTGAGAAGCCACACCTCGCCTACCCTGAAGACACCTATCCAGTAATGCTGGATATGCCCGACAGCGCCTTTAAAACGAAGCCGGAGGACCAAATACCCCCGGGCATTGGGCAGCAAGAGTCTTAAGCCTCAGACCGGAAATCCTTGATCGGCCAACCAATCTAGCACCGCGGCACTGGCTTGAGCCGCGAGCTCAGGCTGTCCCATGTAATAGTGGTTCGCGCCTTGAATATTGACCATCGCCTTTCGAGTGTGACCAATTGCCTCAAACAATCGATCAGTGTGCTGGGGTGTACAGGCGTCGTCCGCTGAGTTGCCCACCACCAATACTGGAACAGTGACGCGTCCTAAACTGGTTGGGCCGCAGGCATTCGCGTCGTCATAACTCCACTGAGACAACCAACTCCGCAAGGTACAGAATCGAGCAAGACCCACCGGGCCGTTGTTTGCAATGCGTGGGTCGCCCAAGTAGCACGTGCCTGGCGCGCGATCATTGGGATCGACTCGTGGATCCAGCCAGCGCGGGTCGGCCATCGTTCCGTGCGTGACAAAGGCAAACTCCTCGTGCTCTCGACCCGCATCGATTAACGCGGCCAATTTATTTTTTACCCAGCTCGTTATTTTTCGATTCCGCGCGATCTGGGCCTCGTGATAGCGCACCAAAAATGCATCATCAAACGGCGGATTAATTTCCCCCCCGTACAAATCAAGACTGGCGTCACGCAGGGTTGGATTGCACTCGTCAATCACTGAGGCGTCCAACCATTCGGTCAGCGTGCCGTGGCGCGATACGTGAGCGGCCATCATGATCAGCGCATCTGCGGGGGGCAACGACGCCTGGGTCAAATCAGGGCCTCCACCACAGGGACTTGAGGTCACTGTGGGACGTTCAGCCTGAGACTGATAAAAGGCTGAGAGAGAACCACCGCCACTCCAACCCAGCAGCACCACATGCTGATAACCCAGCACCTCCCGAGCGTGCCGCATTGCCGAACCCAAATCCAAGGTGACCTTTTCCATGTTGAGCGCGTAATCGGCACCACGATAACGGCTATCGCAGGCGAGGACATGAACGCCTGCGCGCGCAAACTGACTCATAATAGGCAACCAGCCGGTACCGCCAATCGGGTGCATTGTGACCAGACAGGTAGCAGAGGGCTCTTGCGTTCTGATCAGTGTGCAAAAGACCGTAACAATGTCCTCTGCACTACCGTAGGTCTCTTTAAACCCCGACTTTTCAACGGTCACTATGGGGAATGGCTCTCTAATTACTTTTTTTGTCACGACAATCACCTTTTAAAAGCGTCACCCGGCTACCCTACCGGAACTCGAACGCGCACCCTTCATTTATCCATATCATCCGTGAAAGTAATCTTTTTTAGGTTGATATAACGTACTCTGTTCACACAATAATGACCGACTTCCGCACGAGGTAAACACCATGTTCAACGCATTGCTTGCAACTCAACCTGACGGCCAACATCGCGTCGACGTCACACAGATCGACACGTCAGACCTCGCAAACACCGGTGTCCTGATCAAAGTCGATTACAGCACCATCAACTACAAAGATGCGCTGGCGGTTACCGCTTCCGCGCCGATTATTCGAAACTACCCATTGGTTCCCGGTATCGATCTTGCGGGGACCGTTGAGCAAAGTGATGATCCGATGTGGAATGTTGGCGACTCGGTGGTTGTCAATGGATGGGGCATGGGTGAAGGCCATTCGGGCGGCTTGGCACAGTACGCACGCGTGCCGGCCAGCTTCTTAGTGAAACTCCCACAAAATATGACCACACGTCAGGCCATGGCAATCGGCACTGCAGGCTACACCGCGGCGCTGTGTGTCGATGCACTCGACGCTCAAGGCGTCACGCCAGACCAAGGCACGATCTTGGTGACCGGTGCCAGCGGCGGCGTGGGCAGTGTCGCTGTCGTACTCCTTGCGGCGCGCGGCTTCTCGGTCGCCGCATCAACCGGCAAGCCGGATGCAGCCGATTACCTCACGCGGCTCGGTGCATCGACGATTATCGACCGACATACATTATCAGCGGCAGGGAAACCGCTTCAGGCAGAGCAGTGGGCTGGCGTGGTAGATGCCGTGGGTGGAAATACGCTGGCCAATGCCTGTGCTCAGACCCGTTACGGGGGCGTCGTCACTGCCTGTGGACTGGCTGAAAGTGCGGCTCTACCTGCCACAGTAATGCCGTTTATTCTGCGCAGTGTGGTGTTACGAGGCGTCGACAGTGTCATGGCACCCGCCGAGCCCAGACTGTCAGCGTGGGCCCGACTGGCGCGCGATATGGATCTTGCGCTTCTGGAGACCATGATCACCGAAATTGGTCTCTCTGAGGTCTGCGACGTCGCACCAAATGTACTCGCAGGAAAAATCACAGGGCGGTTACTCGTTGACGTTAATCGCTAAATCGTCTCGCGCTGTGAGTGCGTTGTAGATCTTGGCAAATGGATCGGCGAGACCAGCAGCTTCGTTCAACGTCAGTCCCAATCGAACAAGTACAAGCTCGGCTTCGGGCACGACGACGACAAACTGACCCGAATTCCCTCCCGCGTGGAAGGTATTAGCCGGCAAATCGGGGTAGTCGCTCAAGCGCGTGTTCAGCCAAAAGCTCAAGCCATAGAAGTCAGCACTATCACTTGGGGTAACGGCAAGGCGCTGCCACTCCTGCGATAAAATGTCGTCACGTCCGTGCCACGCGTCGAGCCACCACTGGCCGTAATTTGCCCAGTCGCGCGCAGTCAAATAGGCAAAGCTAGAGCCCACCTGCACACCACTGGTATCGGGCTCGAGCAGCGGGTCGTCCAAGTCCAGGTAGTCATTGATTTCTCGATCAATCCAATCCACGTATGAGACGTCCCCAAGAGAGGCTTGCCAGAGATAAGACACCACGTTGGTGTCACCGCTAGAGTAAACAAACGCTTGCCCGGGCTCTCTACGATGGCCCTGCGCCAAGGGTACGTGCCACATGGGTACACCACCGTAGAGCATTTCAGTCACGTCATCGCCCGGCAAATAGCGCTCTTCAAAATCGAGCCCACTGGCCATGCTCATCAAGTGCTTTAAGGTCAATTCGTCAGAGACATCGCGGGTGGTGTGCACGGGAGCTTCCAGCGCCCTCAGACGCTCTCGGACAGGCATTGACAGTGCCATGTGGCCTTTGCCAACCTGAACGCCAACAAAAGACGCCATGAGGCTTTTGTTCATCGACCAACCCTGCAATCGAGTGCTCGGCCCAACAGGCTCTGCGTAGCGCTCAGAAACGACTTCGCCTTTGTGCATGACCAGAACGGCGAGCGTATTTCTTCCCCCCGTTTCTGGCTCTTCAAACAACGCGTCAATCGCAGACTCGACGGCTTGGTTATCCGAGCGGACGGCGCTTATCGACAGGTCACGCTCGGCGTGGGCGTCGAGCGCATCGACGGTTGAGGCTTGTATACCATGGAGCGTGCAGCCGTAGCGGTCACGATAACTGGCCGTCGCCGAGGCGGTTAATATTTTCACTGTGGCAGAACGCGCGCCCACCTCAGCCTTCACAAAACGATCCATACCGGCAACAGTCGCCATACGCGGTAAAATATCGTGTTCAAGCACGAATTCAGCGGGAAGGTGGCTCACGAAAACGCCAGAACACAGTTGCTTGGCGGAGTATCCCACGCCAATTTTCGCCGCACCGTGAAGCAACCAACCCGCAGCGCTCACAGCCACCACTAACACCAGTAATACCACGCGAACCATAGGACTCTCTCTGTAGAACGTGACTTAATATTTAACGTTATTTTTGAAAATCATAGCGTCGTTAAGGCTCAGTCGACAATGGTGTGATTCGCCACTCGAATCTCATGAAGCCGCGCCAGTAGCCACGCCAGGGCCAACAGTAAAAGACCCAGGGCAACCATTACTAGGACTGCAAAACGACTGATTCCCAGAGCTGCACTACCCCAGACGCTCGGGCCCAGTGCGAGCATGGCCAGACCCGACAGAGTCCCCACGATAAGTAGTCCATAAGCCGTCCACCGAATCCTATCGTGAGTACTCGACGTGGGCGTTAAAATCACACCGTTGAGGTTAATGTCGTCACTCACGGCTCGCCCGAAATATCACTGTGTAAACCAAACCTCACGACGCTCAACGCTCCAGGCGCGCGAAATAGTCTCTCGCCGCAACCATCACTCTAGGCGCCAGGACGATAGTGCTCACCATGGTGGGGAGCGCCATCAATCCGTAACTCCCCGAAATCAAGTTGAAAACGACGTCGACACTGACGCTTGCGCCAAACACGACCGCCGCAATGAAAAACCATCGAAAATAAGGCTGCCACGCGGCACCTGCTAAGAATCCAAAACACTTCGCGCCAAAATACCACCCGGTAAACATCGTGGTAGTGCTTAAAATAAGAGCAACGAACCCGAGGGCGAGTAAACCAATGGTGCCCATTTCGTTTTGAACCGCATTAGCCGTAAGCGTTATCCCTGAAAGCTCACCCGGGTTTTGCCACTCACCGGCGAGCAAAATCACCAGTGCCGTGCAGGTACACACCAGTAAGGTGTCGAATATGGGACCCAGCGTTGCAACCATGCCTTCGCGTATGGGCTCATTTGTTTTTGCTGCGCCGTGCGCCATCACCTCAGTGCCGACACCCGCCTCGTTTGAAAAAACGCCACGACTAACGCCAATCAGCATAATGCCCACGAAACCACCCCCGACCGCGGTTGGACTGAAGGCCTCAGAGACAATCAACCACAACAGCGCGGGCACCTCGGAGAGGTGGCTCAGCACCACGTACAAGGTCATGGTGACGTAGACAACAACCATCGCGGGTAATGAGCGTACCGCAACCATGGCAACGCGCGGTAAACCACCAAAAATCACTACTGCGACGAGCACGGCCAAACCCAGTCCAGTCGCGAGTCCAGACCAAACAGGAGGCGCGCCATCAAAAACGGTCTGGCCAATCAACGCCGTGAGCTGATTCGCCTGAAACATGGGCAACGTGCCGATCAAACCCGCCACGGAAAACAAAACGGCCAACGGATAGAATGATCGAGGCAGTGCCTCTCGAATGACATACATCGGGCCGCCCTGAAGGTTGCCCTCACTGTCGCGTCCGCGGTACATCACACCGAGCGAACACGTGAAAAATTTGGTCGCAATGCCGACAACTGCAGACACCCACATCCAGAAAATAGCGCCCGGTCCTCCAGCGACAATAGCCAGTGCAACGCCCGCAATATTACCCAAGCCCATGGTGTTAGAAAGCGCCGCCGCGAGTGCCTGGAAGTGCGACAACTCGCCTTCCTCGTCGGGGGTGTCATAACGACCGGACATCACAGCAAACGCGTGACCCAGGTATCGGTAAGGAAGTGCCCGAGAGATTACAAGAAAGAACGCGCCTCCACCCAGCAGTAA
>DGPO01000010.1 GCA_002390485.1 Halieaceae bacterium UBA4438
GGCATCGTCTGTTGTGATTGTCCTGCGAGGAGCATCGCAACAAACAAAATAGGTCCTACCCAGAGCCCCAAAGTCTTAGCCAAAGACTGGTTTGAAGTGTGTGCTACTTGCATTTATGCATCCCAAGAGACTAGAAGGCCCCCTTGCGGAGGCCTAAATCAGTAAGACGTGGCGCGTGCCTGCCCTTAAAAAATTTAGAAGCTCATCCTAAGGTCAACGTACATGTAACGACCATAGTCAGAGTGAGCGTCAGCAAAATAACCGAAGTAACGGTCGGCTAACGGCGCTCGCTCGTCAGTGAGATTCTTCACACCAAGACGCAACCGTGAACGGGTATCGCCCATGTCAAAGCGATAATCAAACGTTGCATCGTAAGTTGTCATCGATGGAATCACATAACGCGTTCCGTCGCTCAGTGTTAAGGCGCTTTGATAAAAGGAGCCGACTTGATAGCCCGAGAGCGACGCACCAAAGTCACCACGTCGCCAGCGCAAACTGGCACGGTGCCGCTCCTCTTGATTACCATCGCGGCCGAGCAAGTCGGCAAAGCCATCAATAGGAATGTTCGCTGGTATGGCTCCACTGGCTTGGCTCGCTACCAACAGTGCGGCGTCACCTGATGCCTCCTGTTCAAACTTATCAAGGTATGATCCGTTGTACCTAAAGCTGAAGTTACCCGCTTGCGTGTCTACCTCGTAGTAAACACCAATGTCATATCCCTCAAGGGTTCTCTTATCAAGGTTCGCGTAAGCGTCATCTACACGAATCGCCGTTCCACCAGGACAAATACCCGCTTCGGCAAATGCCGCAATCTGGTCGTCATCGGGCGCGTCTCGAACGACCGCTGGGTTAAAGGTCATTGAGCAGTCCGTCGTGCCGGCTTGTAAACGGTAGAAGAGATCCAAGATCATGTGGTTCTCTTCACCGAAAAGGCCAATCGTGTCGTCCTTCTCAATACTCCAAAAGTCTGCTGTTACGGTAAGGCCCTCTATTGGCTCCAGTACAAACCCTATAGACGTACTTTCACCCGTCTCAGACGTAAGCAACTCGCTGCCCTGTGCGGAACGCTGTGTAGAGTTTCTGCAATCCAGGTCATAGGCCTCACCCGTGACCTGATTGACATAATCACAGGTCCAATCGGTTCGGGTATTACTTCGAGCAACCAATCCTTCGTTAACAGTCACTAAGTTAGGTGCTCGAAACGTCTCGGACCACGATCCACGAATCAACAGTGGTTCAAAGGGTCGATAGCCAAACGCTGCTTTTCCAACAGAAATATTACCGTCGCCGACATCCGAGTAATTTTCGCTTCGAATTGCTAACTGGACGTCCAAATTTTCTAAAACAGGAATCTGTAATTCAGCAAATACTGATCTAACATTGCGTCCTCCAGCACTGTCACCCGTGGGAGAGGAGTTAACAACATCACTGACGTAGGGGAAGGTGTCGCCCTGGTAGTCGGTGAAGACAATGGTACCGTCAAGACGCGGATCCCGATCATCAGAATACTCTTCTTTTCTCCACTCAAATCCGATTAAACCCGATACAGACCCAGCACCCAACTCAAAGAGATTGTTTTTGGAAACCTTAAAGTCAAAGGTGGTGAGTTCAGTCTCAGATTTACGGTAAACGTCGACCAAAATACGATCGATATTCGAGCCCTCGCGGGTCGAGTCGAATGGATTAAATGCCGCAGAAGAAGAGTCATTCAAGGCTTCTTGAGCCAAATTATTGGAGATGCGATTATGGGTAATATCGTCCTTCCCCGCCTTAGCGTAGGAAAAAGCAGTCTCCCAATCCCAATCGCCTTGCGAGCCTCGAAGACCCTGAAGAATTCGGAACATGTCGCCATTGTTGTCAACAACACGAGGCACCTGACCAAAACGATAGTTATCAATAATTAAATCGAGGCCCTCAGCGGGAACACCGGCCATTGCCTCGTCAAGGTCCGGACCTGAGAGCCGCCCTGGACCACTACCCAGCGGGTTATATGGGTTGTCCGCACCCATAATCAGCTTCACCGAACTAAAGGGTGAAGATGCATGACGAATAAGATTCGTTTCAGACTCGTAGTAGGAAATCTCGGTAAAGCTTTCAACACCGTTTTCGAGCTCGTGAGTGATGTTGGCAAAAACGCTCATCCGATCGAGTTCCGACGCCAAATCTCGCCCAAAGCCATTATTCCCGTTTAAGTCGTAGCGAGAGGTGCCCTGACCGTCAACGGCGCCACAATGGGTCGCACTAATTGCATATTGGCAACGTGAATCGCCAACAGCATAGGTCTCGAATTCCCCCGCGGTGTCAGTGATGACGCCGTTCAAACTGGTCGGCTCGCGCGACGTACGCACATCCATTTGAGGATAGAGACCGTTTGCCGAGTTGTTTCTGAAAGACGTACTGCCGGCCCAAGGAGAATCCTCTGGAATTCTACTTCTGAAGTCGGAATCAGCCCACCGCGGATCGTCGTTAGAGCTCACCCGATCGCGATGGTAATAGTTAAAGAAGACACCCACGTTCGTTCGACCGTCGTTAAAATCTTGCCCCCACTCGGCCGTGATGCTCTGACGCGTACTGGGCGTATTGTCGAACTCTGAGTGACGAAAACGAATATTAAAGCCCTCAAAGTCGTCTTTTAGTACCGTATTCACAACACCTGCGACTGCATCGGCACCGTAAATCGCTGAAGCGCCGTCTCGAAGCACCTCAACGCGGTCGATGCCCCAAACCGGAAGGTGATTGGAGTTAGCGGTATTCACTGGAATAAAACTGCCACCCACCTCCTCAGTCTGATACGTCGCTGAATTAACCAGCCTGCGACCGTTGAGTAAGACGAGCGTATTGCCCGTACCTAAATTTCGAAGGTTAAACGCACCCAAGTCACCCCGGCCTGAGTTTACGCCCCCTGAAATATTCTCGGCCTCGTTGAAAAAGTTCTGTCCGTTTTCTGGGATTAGCGCGAGCAGCTCGTCGCCCGAATCAACGCCCATGGCCTCAATGGCCTCGGCATCTAGCACGCTAACAGCGAGCGCCTCTGATATCGATGCACCTCTGATTTGTGAGCCAACCACAATCACTTCCTCTAAGGCGGGCTCGTCGTCTTGAGCGACAACCTGCCCAGAGCCTAAAGCGACGGCAAACGCAAGAGGAGCTCTGATTAACTGCTCCAAAATTCCTCTTTGAGGGGTGTTTTTCTTCATTGTTATCTCCTTGTCCAAGGTTTCCCTCTCTAATAACGAGATGGTCATTCCACCGCTGTCAAAGGAGGGCTCCAGGTTGGTGCCCTCTAACATCCGGCGCGCGGCAGACTCTATCGAGTACGCCCCAATTAATTCACGTGTCACTTTGCCTTTCGTGAGCTCGTGCGAAAATAGCAACGTAATGCCGGCCTGCTCAGCAAACTCAATTAACGCAAGATCAGCAGACTGAGTGGGCACATCAAACACCACATCCCTCGCAACGTTCGACAAATCTGTCGCCTGAGAAAACGGCACCCAACACAACACTGCAAATCCAATGCAGGCCCAGGAGACACTCGACGGCGCCGATCTAATCTCCTTGTAAAAAAGACGACCCAGCAAAGATTTACCCCCACCCAAGCAACTCCGAATTGATACTCGACGACCACGGGACCCCGCCCAACATTGCGCAAACGTCGATATCAACCATTCACCCCACATCAGCAGGGGTCAGTCCACTGCGTGCGTGCGAAGCAAAACTCGATCACCCGCCACGAGCTCATGTGTAATATTGAAATTATTTCTAAGCGTCAACAATAACCCGTCGACGTCACCCGCTCGAAACAGTCCCGAAACGGTTTGTCTTTTTGCAGTTTCATCCAGAAATACGAATTCGACTTCCGTGTACCGCCCCACCTCGGCGATCGCTTCCTCAAGGGACTCTCCTCTAAAAATTAAATTCCCGTCCCGCCATGACAACTTCACTGCAATATCTTCCTGATCTATCGCCTCGGGCGCCTCGACAATTTCCTGTAAGTCTGACGACGTTGAAACCACCAGCTCTCTTCCCGCGCTTACAAATGTACCGGTGTCAGGCAATAACATCGGCCGCGAGAAACCGTCCCCATCGGGTGCGGCCGCTAATACGCCAATCATGACTATCCCCTCAGTCACCACTAATTCAATCTGCTGATCGTCTGAGATCTCTAAATTGAACTCTGTCCCGACCGCTCGAAAAATTCGAGCGCCTGCAAAAACTGTCAGCGGACGAGTCGGATCGGATTCAACACGCAAATGAATCTCGCCCTGTTCCAGATAGAGATTGCGATGTTCAGGAGAATATTGCACGCCGACTCGCGTATTCGTGTTCAAGCTCAGCCGGGAGCCATCGGGTAACTGATGATCACGCCGCTCGCCCTTGTCAGTCTCGTGCGTCTTTGCATATTGATCGCTTTGCAGAACACCTCGCTGCGGCGCCAAAAACAGCTGTTGCCAGGCGAACAGGCCACATATCAAGACGGCGGCGACGGCGAAGTGAGACCACCTAGATCTGACTGGTAATGTCGTCGTCGGCTTTTCCGTCGCCAGCATGGTTAAGTAATCCATTCGATCCCATGTCTTCGCCATTGCCATGAAAACTTCGTAACTGCCGTCCTCCTCAAAGAGCCAGGCCTTGAATCTCGCTTCCTCCGACACCGTTAAGCCCCGGTCTAACTTGCCCATCCACTCAGATGCCATCGCAATATGCTCAGAATGACGTCGCAGTAGTTTCTGATCACTCACGAGCGACCTCCCCGCGACGCCTTTGTAATGAGGTGTACATCGGCAGGTTTTCCCTGACCCGGAGCAAAATAGGATCGCTCGAATAAGTATTCAGTGGTGCGCCGAATGCCGAGCGCAATGTGCTTTTCCACTGTTTTTTCACTGATGGACATCAAACTGGCAATCTCTTTATGTGTGTATCCATAAACTTTTCTCAAAACAAATGCTTGTCGGCACTTCGCCGGTAATCGAATCAGCGCATCCGAAAACGCTGACAGCTCTCGCTGGATAGCAAGCTGATCGGACAAACCCTGGCTCGTACTCAAATCAGAAAGACTCAAATGGTCCGCGTCAGCGCTCAGGGAATCGGTTAAGCGGTGCTCCGCACGCTTCACATAATCGAGTGCCAAGTTTTTAGCGGTCTTAAACATAAACGACCGAGGCGATCGAATCTCCTGGTCGGCATCGGCTTTGCAAAACTTCAGGAATGTCTCTTGGACTACATCCTCAACATCCTTCGACGGAACCATACGCCGGACATAATGACCCAGACTATCTCGCAAAGACTCAAATAAGTTCGACAGCTCTCGTTGTTTCGTCATGATCTATTTGCGCCTCTAAACAATAAAGACGATCGAAAAGCCAAAAGCCCCCACATGAACCATCAAAAATAGCTGGTATCTGGTGCCGCTCAGTCATCAAATTGACTGTTGCCCACTACTGCAGGACCGCCTCACGCCGACGCAACGGGACGCCAGCCCTCACGCCCGTCACGGCAGATTGAAAAATTGCGAACTCACCGTTTACCATCAAATGCTCTACACCGCTCGACAAACGATTCCACTCCGTAAAGCTCGCGTTCTCTTGGTAACGCTCTGGATCCAAAACCAGAACATCGGCAATCATCCCCGTGGCTAGATAACCGCGATCACCCAACCCCAGAATATCCGCCGATAAACCACTACTCGCACGGACGAATTTAGCGATCGACAATGTGTCACTGTCTCGAACGTAGGCGCTGTATTTTCGGGGGAAGCTGCCAAACTTTCGAGGGTGACCATCGGTACCATCACTGGAGGTTGCTACCCAGGGCTCCTTCATAAAGGTTTTGATATCGGCTTCGGTCATATTGAATGACACGACGCGCGCCTGCCCCGCTGTTATCAGCCGAGCCGCCGCCCCGGCAGGCTGTACTTTTAAAGCAGCAGCGATCGCATCGAGTCTGAGACCACTCCACTGAGGGTCTTCCGTCTCGACTAATAACAGACTGTTGGGGCCGCCACGCCGATCGATATTAATCGCGATGTCCTCAAGCAGCGTGGCACGCGTATCACTAAGGGACAAGCGCTTGCGCAGCGCCTCAATGCCACCCAGCTGATACTCCTTGCTGACCACCGCACTTTTAAGTTGGGTCGATGAGGCCACCCAAGGATACTGATCGGCTGTAATCTCAAGGCCCTCCGCTCGAGCCTCGCGCACTCTTTCAACGATCTCCCCCGCTTGACCCCAGACACCTTTCCCCAACACTTTAATATGCGCAATGTGAGCCGCTATGTCAGCGCCTCGCGCAATTTCAATGACCTCATCGACTGCCGCATGAACGCCAACGCCTCGAGAGCTCTCGGCCCGAATGTGCGACTCGTAAATCGCACCTTCCGCTGCGGCCACTTTGGCCAATTCAATGACCTCCTCGGTTGCAGCGTAAGAACCGTCCGCGTAAAAAAGCCCCGTGGAAAGTCCCATGGCTCCCTCGTCGAGTGCTTCAGCGAGTATGGCCTTCATTTCACCGATTTCGGCCTGCGTTGCAGGCCGACCCGTATCGTCCATCACTCGGCGTCGGAGCGCACCGTGACCCACAAGTTGAGCCACATTTGTGCCTGCGCCGTGCTTGAATATCTTGTCAAAACGACTCTGAATACGCGTGGCTCCGTCGCCATCATTACCAATGACAACTGTTGTTACTCCCTGGGTTAGATAGTTACTCATCAGTGCGCGTTCCGGTGACACAAGATCGACTCTGGCATGCGTGTGTATGTCAATAAAACCGGGGGCAATGACTTTTCCAGTAATGTCTATCTCCTTACTGGCAGCAACTTCAGTACCGCGGGTTAGCATCGTGATGTGTCCGTCGGTCACCGCCACATCGCCTAAAAAAGGCGCAGTACCCGTGCCGTCAACAACCAATCCACCTCGAAATACAATATCGGCGTTGATAACCGCTGACTGCTGGTCAAAGTAGGCCGACATAAAAGCCTCGGCCGCCACACGACCATAGGCTTTTACAAACGCCAAATCAGTGTCGTCACCGATTTCCAAGGTAGTAGAGGACACACCGAACTGAGTAAAAAAGTAGTGTTTCGCCGCATTCACTTGGGGGTTCTTGGACGTCTGACGGCGAATCTCAAAGTCACTAAATTGCGACTTCATTACACCGTCAAAAGTCGACAGCCAGTCGCCAAGCAAATTAGGTAAGATCAACGCAGACCGGTCTGGCTGCGTGTAGAACACCTCGGAATAGGTACTGTGAAAGTCAATGACCTTCACCAGCTGACTGTCATGTTTGCCTAGCCAATTAGCAACATCAAAATTGATGGCGCGGCTCTCGGGCTGAGTGAAAGGCCCCCAATCTCGGTTGAGATCTTTACCCTGAAAATTGTGGCGCCAATAGCCTCGGTCCGTGCCGTCTGGATTGATCACGGGGTACAACAAAATACCAACCTTGTCGCGAAAACGTCTGGCCAACACATCGTCTTCAAACAAACGCTCAACAAAGCTCATAAGCGCGATAGCGCCGGTCGTCTCGGGTGGGTGCTGACGCCCAAGCAATAACAGCGTATGTTTCTTAGGCGGCGTTGTTAGCCGCCACAACCTTCGTCCCTCGATAGACTGTCCTGCAGAGCCAATCGAAACACCTTGCTCCTCGCTTAACCCCTGCAGCCAAGTGGCATAATGTGACGAGGTCAGCAATGGCTGAGCCGCGATCACTAAGGAGCGGTGGGCCGGGATAATCACACTAAACCCGGCTTGTGTTTTGTTCTTATTGAGCGAGACTTTTGCCTGGGGGTAGGTCTGCCACTTTATGCCGTCGATGCTAAGGTCTGGCGTATAGCGGTGCTTATACGAGCCATAGTCCAAGACAATGGGAACCGGCGTCTGAACCTCGGCCTCTAAGCGAAACGCATACCAGGGACTCGTATTGATTGGCTCGTCTTCGGGCGCGATTTCGATCGATAGTTTGCCCGCGCGAGAAAATTCACACCCAGTGACATTTCCGCCCTGAAAGTCAGTGAAGACCTGAACGCCCTCGTGCTCGCAAACAGGGGCAGAGGCATCAGCAAAGACGCTGCATGAAAAAGAAAATAGGCCGATGCCTAAGGACATTAAGACAAGACGCATAAAAGCCCTCTGTGATTATTCCATCAACCCACCAGACCACCCTGGCTAATCGGGNNCTGACTGACACTGCAGCTTCTGGGTTTGACCAAAAACCACTCAAAAAATCGACTCGCGAAATAACATATAAGGCGTCGCTGTCCAGCACAACTCGTGTGTCGCCATCTACCGACCCTGGTGTCAGTGACACTTCACCCACAGGAACAATCTGAGCCTCCGCGGGCGTGCGCTTGCCGGTAATTTCGAACAGCGCAATACGATCAAACGATGGGCAGCAAATGCCATCCACCACGCCCCCAGTAGCATAAGGGACCGTCAATCGATCGGTGTCATCGCCTGACAAATAGGTCAGGGCGTAGCGGTTGTATTGCGCTGGACTGTAGGCCCAGTCCAACTCACTGCCGAGTTCGACAAGACTTTGAGAGATGGGGCTCGCCACATCGCTAATATTGTAAAGCTCAAGCTTTGGGTGGCGTCGCTCGCTTGAACCCAGGCCGAGAAGCAACGCATCGGACACTTCATGAAGCAGGTCTGAAAAACCCGGAACCTCGAGCTCACCTAAAATTTCAGGACGGCTGGGGGTTGAGAGATCGATGACATACAGTGGGTCAGTGCGCTCAAACGTCACCATGTAAGCCCGATCCCCCATAAAACGTACGCCGTAAAGGTCTTCGTTGGGCTTGCCAATGCGACTGTCCTCTGCGTCGCCCAAAACACCCAATACCTCAAGCTCCGGGGCGTCACTCTGGGGCGATAAGGTGAACAAGCGATGCTTGAGCGCATCGTCAGGATTGTCAGTCCATTCGGTCGTCACCAAACGCAAAACGCCACTCGACTCGCTAATGCGAAAGTCAGCATTCCCGCCGCTGTATAATGCGCCGTCAACGCGCTCAGAGCCCAGATACTCAAAAGAATCGCGCTCGAGAACATGGACCATGGTGCCGCCTGTCTCGAGATCCCAGCGAATGTGTGTGAGCGCCACAAAGCGCTCGCCCATATACACCCCAGAGACGGGCTCTGAAATGCAGGCCGAGCGAAGAATCTCACCCGTTTCAGCGGAGACTGTGAGCAATGTTGTCAGCGTCGAGTCTCCCGAAGACGGCAGTGCTAAGGGGTGCTCAGGATCGACGCGATAGCACTGGTCAAGGGTGAGAGTTGATGTCGGCTCACCGTTAAGAAGAATCTCAGGGAGAACGTCTTCCTCCGTCACCTCTGCGAGCACAGCCTCGTTATTGGCGACCTCCTCCTCGGTTTGTGGATAGGGAATCAAGCCGTCAATAATCGGCGCGTGCCGCGACACAATGTGAATCTCGTTGCCTGTGCGCCGCGAGGTCACGAGTGCGCCCTCTATGGTGAGCTCGCTCACGGGCTCAGGACTCTG
>DGPO01000028.1:0-6760 GCA_002390485.1 Halieaceae bacterium UBA4438
TGGGGCTTTAACTTTAAGCGAACCATCCGAAGGAATAATGAGGTGACCTTTTGGGCCCCGATTTCTCGACAGTACAGCCTTTCACGATTGGCCGACGCCGGACGCATCGCAAATATCAAAGCACCCGCGCAACGCAATTTAAAAGTCACGCCCTACGGTCTCGCCAAAGAGCGCAGCGGTAATCAGATTGAGCGGCTCCGTGATCAAGAGTTAGGTTTTGACGTGAAGTACAGTGTGACGCCGAGCCTTACGCTGGACATGACGTATAACACTGACTTTGCGCAGGTGGAAGTCGACGAATTCCAAATTAACCTTGATCGGTTTAGTTTGTTTTTGCCTGAGCAGCGACCGTTCTTTTTGGAGAACGCAGGACAATTTAGCGTTGGAGTGTCACGCGAGGTCGAGCTCTTTTTCAGTCGGCGGATCGGTATTGCAAATGATGGCAGTCAGATCCCTATTAAGGCGGGGGCTCGCCTCTCAGGCAAAGTGGGTGAGGCCACGAATGTGGGGTTCTTGCACATGCAAGCCGATGGAGTGGCGGGCGTCGTCCCGCAAACGGACTTTACGGTTGCGCGGGTAAGCCAAGAATTTGAGAACCGGTCCAGTTTGGGGCTCCTACTGATCAACAAGGAGGAGAGTGGTTCGCTGGATGGTGGCGCTGACCACTACAACCGGACCTACGCACTCGATGGACGGTTGGGTTTGGGCGATGACGGTTTGGTCTCGGGGTTTTATGCGAAGACAGAGACACCGGGACTCAATGGCGACGATACGGCTTTTCAGCTCTCCGCAGCAGCTGACACTGAGGAATGGTCATACTCTGCCAGCGTTATGCAGGTCGGTGAGAATTTCAACCCAGAGGTTGGATTTTTGCGCCGAACTGATTTTAAGCGGGTAGGCCTTTTTGCATTGAAGCGGTGGCGCGATCCTGCCTGGGAGAATTTACTTGAGTTGAGACCCCATATTTCATATCGGGGATGGTGGGGCGGTGAGGACGACCTCCACGAGACAGGATTTTTTCACATTGATAATCACTGGGAGTGGAAGTCGGGCTTTGAAATTCATACCGGTGTGAACCTGTTGCACGAGGGGGTACGTGAGGCGTTTGAACTGGCTCCTGGACAGGTGGTAGAGGCCGGTGAGTACGATGATGAGGAGTTGCAACTGGTATTAATGACGGACGACAGTCAGCCACTGTCATTTAATATGACGGCAAAGGTCGGTGGTTTTTTTGGCGGTGATCGGACGCAGCTGACGCCCAGCCTTCGCTATCGTATCGGTGAAACATTCAACGCCCAACTTGGCTGGACCTACAACGAAATTAAGCGCCCAAATAATCCTGAGACGTTAGAAATTAATGTCGGCTCGCTTCGAATGACCTATTCATTTAACCCCAAGGTGTCGCTTCAAGCGCTTGTTCAATACAACGATGCGACCGAGGTTATGGCCTCAAACATTCGATTTGCGTGGCTGACGTCTGCCGATGCGGGTCTATACCTGGTCTACAACGAAACCCGTGACGACGATGTCGGTATGTTCACGGAGAAGCGACGTGAGTGGATTCTCAAGTTTTCCCACACCTTCGATCTGTTTAACTAGTCGGGAGTAACTGTGGCTCAAAGCGCATAGCGCTAGCCGGCTCTTAGAGTGGCACCGATGGTCTCCCGATAGCGGGACACTCTGGGCAGCCGATTCGAACCTGACAAATCAGGCTGGAAGTGTTTTTCGCCAGCGGCTGACCATTACTTTGTCAAACAAACCGGCCAGCGCGTAGGGGTCTTCGGCGCAAAAAGCGTGGGCGTCGTCATCGCTATTAAAGTCGATAATGAGTACTGATCCGACCATCTCATTGTCGCTGCTGAGCAGCGGGCCTGCGGCAAAAAGGCGATCACCTAAACCGTCAATGTAGGACAGATGGGCGTCGCGCGTATCAAGGCGAATTTGCAGGCTATTGGCCTTGTCTTGGCAATGAATGTGGTAAAGCACATGATCTCCTTTGAGCGCGGGTGGGCGGATGCGGTGAGTGGTGCGACTATAACCGTGTCGACGACTTAATTCTCTGGTTTGAAATAACGCCTATTGGTTAATTAGGTTTGGCAGTCGTCAAAACCGTGAGTAGGATCGTGAGTTGTTGTTTTCTTTTTAGTCGGACAAGTGGCCTATGAACACTAACCAAAATGATAAAGAACGTACGGCTGAAGGCTATGATATTCCAGCGGTTGAGGCCTGGATCGCGGCAAACTCGGCGTACCTTACGCCGCCCTTTACCTGGGTCCGATTAGAGGGAGGGCACTCCAACCTTACCTATCGTCTTGAGGACAAAACCGGCAAGCAGGCAGTGATTCGTCGCCCTCCCACGGGGGAGTTGCTGCCCAAAGCACACGATATGAATCGAGAGTGGTCACTGATTGCAGGCCTTTCCCCCACAGGCTTCCCGGTACCGGAGCCCATCGGTTTTTGCGAGGATTTATCGGTGACCGGGGCCTTATTTTATGTAATGGGCTTTTCCCGAGGCCGTCCGTTGTTTAATAACGAAGACACCTTAGCGTGGGTGCCAGTCGATCAGCGGGCAACACTGGCCTACTCGTTCATTGACACCTTGGCCGATCTGCACGTGCTGGACCCTGATGCGGTAGGGCTTGGGTCACTGGGTAAAAAAGAGGATTACATTGGACGCCAAATTAAAGCGTGGTATCGCTCATGGGAGTCGTCTATCGAGTTTGCCCAGCTTGACGATCCGCGTGCGCACGAGTTTAAAGCGTTCTTTCTGGCGAACCAGCCTGCGCAGGTGACAGCCAGCGTCGTTCACGGCGATTACTACCTACATAATTGTCTATTTTCTGAAGCATCAAAGGTCTCTGCCGTACTCGACTGGGAGTTGGCCACACTGGGTGATCCTTTGGCTGACCTGGGTTACACGCTGCGTGCATGGCCCGAGATTGATGATGATCCTTTTTTAGAGCCGACTGCACCAACGGCGGTATCGGGTCTCCCGCTGCGCGGCGAGTTAGCGCAACGCTACTCAGAGCGCACGGGTTTCCCGGTTGATTTGCTCGACTATTACGTGGGTTTCAATCATTGGAAGACCGCTGCGATATTGCATGGGGTTTATGCGCGGTATCAGGCGGGACAAAAGAGTAGTGAGGGTGTTGACCTTGAGGCCCTAAAAGACGGAATTCTTAAGGGGCTTGCCGGCGCTGAGCGTGCGATCTTGAGATTGCAGTAGCGGCTCAGTTGACCTTTTTGAGAGAAAGCAATTTGCCTTGATCGGTATAGGTAATCTGAAATGTGCCTACAACACCCTCGGAAGTAAAATGGGGTTGCAGCATCGACCACGGTAAATTAATCGTCTGACCATCGTGTGCCCTGACCTGCACCCGGGTCTTGTGACCTTGATAAAATACGTGGGCTTCACGGTAACCCAGCGCGATCGAAAAGAGGGATTGCTTGTCCTGCATCATTTTACCGCCATGGATCAGACGCTAGATTTGCATAAATAAGTCGGAAATTCACCTTGGCGCAGCTGCCGATAGCGGCTCGCGGTGATTATTCAGGCGCATTGGCGCGAAGCGTTTAAACCTTTACCGTAATGACGTTATGGCAGCGGACGTGGGAGTACCATGGACTTTTCTGAATTAGTGATGATGCAAATTAAGGGGCCGCTCGACGCACTCTGCACTGACCTTATGCAAGCAGGCGAGCTCGACCAATACCTCTTCTTCAACGGCGTTTCGGAAATGATTGGCGATGCGTCGGATGAGGGCGCCGTGATGATGGGCTGTATAGAACTGGGGCGTTGTGCATTTTTGGGGTTTCGTTTCACTGCAAGTGTAGAGATGCAGGTCACACAGATTCTCGATCGAGCCATTGAATTATCATCCATTATGAGCGCCGATAACCCGCATTAAGAGCGGTGTCTGGTGTGTGCCTGCCTACCCGATAGCGGTTGGGCAAACAGGGGCAAATGCCAGACTGCGGCGCACGATCTGCAGTGAGACTATTGACACAAGGTCCCCCAGTTTGTTTCTCACGGTTTCACTAAAACGACGTCGATACGCTAATGGATACATGCCGATCCAGAGCTGACTGCGGTCCGTTCAAGTCAAGCCAGGCAGGCTGTTTGTAGCGAAACTTCATGCGCCAGTCTTTACTCAAATTCAGGGCAACGTAAAGCGTGACGTCTAACTGTTCGCCCCCGAACGCGTTGGGATCTACGACCGGCGCAGGATAGGGGAAGCCAGGAATCGGAACGGTGAGCGAGGTGTCGCCTCCGTCAATTTTTCCTCTCGAGATGTAGTCAGTTCGCATCCCCAACTTGATTGACTCTGAGGCGGGGAACTCGATCCAGCCGCCCAAAGCGTAGGTGTTTCCTAGGGAGTAGTCTCTGTCGTTGGTGCCTGTTCTGATACGAGCGTTTGCCTCCAGCCCCCACGTCGTGTTCGCCTCATACTTCTGATAGGACACGAGTAATGGAATGTCCCAAGTGCCCGAGCCAAGCTGCATGGTGTAAGGGAGCTGCTGATCGCCCGGTGCTCGGGGTGTATCACCTTCCTCATCAATCGAACCTGTGGGAATGCTGAGTCCAGAACCCACTCTAAGCACGCTATTGACGGTTTGAAAAACCACCGAGTCTGCGAGTAACACCACGTCACCCACGCCGTTAGAGCTTATGTTGAACTCATCGTAACCAGGGATGATGGAAATGTGATCAGTGCTCTGATGGATCAGTGGCAGGTGTCCACGGAGCGTGACGGTGGACGACAGCTCATAAGCAAGTCGCAATGACTGAACTTCCTGTCTTATTTTGGTGGGTACGACCGGGTAGTTGAGTGTTGTTCGCGGCTCAGTTCCCGGCTGAAATAAAACGTCGTCGTAACTCGCCTTCGACTGGCCAATAAAATATTGGTCAAACAGAGAGCTGTCATAGCCGAGCTCAAAATTCCAGCGTTTACTGGCAGATATGTTGTCCTCTGAGCGTACTACGCGAGTCTCAAATAGGTCCTCAATCGAAAGATCGAGCAGTTCGGTGGGTACTGTTTGCGCATAAGTGAAGGATGTTGATGTAAGAACTACGACAGAGATAATCGGTAACGCAAATCGTCGTCTGCCGTTCAGTCTCGATTCAGTATTATTTTTCATGGTGAACGTTCCTTTCAGGTTAGTCAGCGTTGCGACGCTGCTTTAATGTCTGCAATACCTGCTCGACCGTTTTTAGTGATATGGGTTTGGTGATGTAGTCATCCATGCCGCTTTCGATCGCACGTTCGACATCTCCGAGCATCGCGTGGGCAGAGAGACCGACAATCATTGTTTGGGTGTCTCCAGCACACTCACGTGCCCTGATCTTCTGAGTGGCTGTCAGTCCGTCCATGACAGGCATTGAAACGTCCATGAAGATCAAGTCGTAGGCTGTGTGCTCTGAAGCGGCAATGGCTTGAGCGCCATCGTCGACCATCGTTGCGTCAACCCCCAGGTTTTTCAGGAGCTCTTTGATAATGAATTGGTTGACCTTCGAGTCTTCAGCCACCATTACCGAAATGTCTGAGCCATCGACTGATGGCACAAGCAGCGGCACGTTGCGCTCGAGTGCTGGCGCAGCATCAGAAGCCAAATCGGACTGACTTGTCGTGGACGATTCAATTGGAATATCGAACCAAAACTGAGAACCTGAATTTTCCGAGGACTCAAAGTCCATGGTGCCGCCCATGAGTGAGGCTAATTCTTTACAGATTGATAATCCGAGTCCGGCGCCCCCATAGCGGCGTGTCAGACCTGACTCGATTTGTTGAAATCGCGCGAAGACGAGATCGAATTGATCTTTGGGTATACCAATACCGGTATCTGAGACGGTAACGCGGACCGACGGACGCACTCCAATCGTCGCTACGCCGACGATCACCTCAATACTGCCCTGGGTGGTGAACTTAAAGGCGTTGCCTATGAGGTTCGTGAGTATCTGCCGTAATCGTCCTTGGTCGGTAAAGAGTGATGTCGGTGCGGATTCATCAATCGTGAGCGTCAGCGCGATGTTTCGAGTTGTTGCTTGCTCGTAAAATAAGTCCATGACCGATTCGATACAGGGACTCAGCTCAAAATCACTGGGGGAAATATTGAGTTTTCCGGACTCAATCTTGGTGAAGTCCAAAATATCGTCGATGACGTTTAACAATGCCTCGGCAGAGCGTTCCATGGAGGTGATCCAGGTGAGCTGCTTGTCATTGAGCCCTTCAAGCTTCACTAGATCGATGAGTCCTACCACGCCGTTCATGGGTGTTCGGATTTCGTGAGACATGTTCGCCAAAAAAGACGACTTGGCGCGGGTTGCCGATTCTGCGGCATCCCTCGCCAGTGTTAACTCCTCGATGAATGCCGATAATCGAGTGTCTCGGTCCGCTACACGATCCAGTAGGTTGTTGAGCGCGGCGGCTGTTTCTCCCAGTTCATCGTTACGTTTGAATTTTACACGCTCGTCAAAGGTCTCTTCCGCCGCCGAGCGCTTCATCAACTCAGATATTCGTGCCAGCGGAAGCGTCACCCGCCTATTGAGTGCTCTTGTCAGGGGCACCGAGAACATGAGCGCCAGCAACCATAGCAAAAATGCATAGGCACTGAGCTGTAGTGCGGTTGTGTAAATTGGATCGAGCGTTACGGCCACCCTGACCACACCAAGGTTTTCGTTGCCGACAGTCACGAGACTACGAGCAACATAGAATGAACGAAATGAAGCGTAAGATGAGGTGCTGTCTTCAGGCACCGAGCC
>DGPO01000028.1:6834-9594 GCA_002390485.1 Halieaceae bacterium UBA4438
ACACTCTCGAGAGTGACCCGTGCGCTTTCTTGATCGGAGAAGGCCAGGGAAGCCTGAAGGTTGTACGCCAGAATGTCAGCATAGCTATTACCCCTGTCCTTCGCCGTTGATAAAGCGGAGAAGAGAGCGAACAGCACAAGTGACAGCAGGAAGATGCCCCCGATCAACCCTGAAGTGAACGTGGTGACAAACGACAAGTACCGGTCAATGCTTTCTTTGTTTTTGGCGAATATAGGCATGTCAGTCTGTACTCACCAGTGTTGATAACTTAAGTAACTGACTGCTGGGTATGAGATCGACGCGTTCAAGCGACGCGGTATTGATCAGCAGGTGCAATCTTGAGCCGCGTCGACTGATTTCGATCATTCCGCCTTCATTAGCGAAGTTCTTGGTGTCACTGACGAGTAAGTGATGGTGTTCCTGCGCGTTGAAACTCGCGTTAGCGTTGAAAATTACGTCGCAGGAAGCGTCAGGTTCCTCGCCTAAAATAGAAACTTGCGTGCCGAGGGACGCGGAATTTGCGAGCGCTTTAAGCGTTTCGAAGACCGCAGATTCTTGTTCAAAACAGAAGTGGTAGGACGTTCGACCATCTGGCCAGCGTATGAACTTTGGTAATCTAAAAAGGAATGCCGCTTTAACTTGTGCTTCATTGTAGCCAACGCTTGTATTTTGCGACTGAGCAAAGCCTGACGGTACGTTAAGTGCCAGAAGGACGAGGCTTGCGGACAGGCAGCGGCGTATCATCTACTGACAACACTCTCAGCACATTGACACCGGTTTATAAGGTTTAGACTCACGGGTTGTGTGCAAGCTCGCGTGCAAAGACCGCGAGGCTGTGGGAGTAATCGGCAAAATAGTGCATGACTGGACAGTGCATAGGGTGCATTCCTACCGCGCCGATCCAGTCCTGTCCTCCCTCTGGTGTCAGCCGTTCAAAAAATGCGTCCATGCAACCAACACATTAGCGCCTATCTAGGCGTTTGCATATGTACTTTTGGGCCGTTTTTTTTCGGCGTTTTAGAGGTCTTCGTTACGATTGATCGAACAACAGACGATGTTGCAAACGGGGGAGATGCTTTAGCTGCCCCATTTGTCCGTCGGGAAGCGTGAAGGTCAAATTGAAAGCATGCGGATCGCTCGTCCTACCACCCGCGAAAAATGGCAACTTAACCCTGACTTTGCGACGACCTATTGCGCCACCGCCGGTTACAGGTGGTAAGCGTGAGCACTGACACCCTAGGGTACTCAAGGGGTGACAGCGCGTCGGGTTTAATAGACTCTTGTCGTGTGAGTTCAATAAGTCCGCGCACAGGGAGTGAGTCTTGTCTGAAACTGTTTTGATCGTAGGTGCAGGTGCGACTGCGGGTGTCGGTGGTGCGTTGGCACGTAAGTTCTCCGAGGCGGGCTATCACGTGATCGTTGTTGGGAGAACCTCTGAAAAGCTTGAGGCTCTTGTGTCTGAGATCAGAGAAAGAGGGGGTTCGGCTGGGAGTGTGGTGGCCGACGTGACCTCTGAGGTCGATCAAGAGAAGATGGTTGAGGCTGTTCGAGCCCGCAAGGAGCCCCTCGCCGCAGCGATTTACAATGCCGGCAGTAACTTCCCCATAAAATTTTCTGACGTGACGCCAGAGCAATTCGAAGCGTTTTGGCGTGTCGGATGCTTTGGTGCATTTCTCACCGCTCGTCAAACGCTTCCGCTTTTCTCTGAGCAAGGCAAGGGTTCACTGTTTTTTACTGGGGCCTCGGCCTCGTTGCGAGGTCGCCCTAATTTTGGGCATTTCTCAGTCGCCAAGGCAGGACTTCGAAACCTTGCTCAGGCCCTGGCGCGCGAATATGGGCCACAGGGCATTCACGTCGCTCACGTGGTGATCGATGGGGTGGTCAACGGAGATATCGTTCGCGGCCGTTTTGGGGATTACTTGACGTCACTGGGTGACGATGGGGCGCTTGAGCCCGATGCAATCGCCGAAGCGTTCTGGTCACTGCATGCCCAACATCCGTCCGCCTGGACGCACGAGCTTGACTTGCGACCCTACAAAGAGAGTTGGTAGAGCACCCCATCTTTCGGGTGTTAGGTGGCCCTTTTTTTTGCGTCCCAAGATGTGATTTTTATGCCGTCTAATGGTGGTAATGCAGATGAAGTGTTTTAAAACAGAATTTGAGCGTTGGAGAGTTGGGGCGGGTATGAGAAGTATTGTTATTTTAGGGCTGGTTGTGGGTTTGACGAGTTGTGCTGTTGTGGGCGTAACGACCGCCGTGGTGTCGACGGCGGCTAAAGTCGCCACGGTGCCGGTAAAAGTCATCGGTGCAGCGGTTGAAGTCGTCACGCCAGATGATGACAAACCGGATGACAAATCCGATGATACCCGCGAAGACTGATATCACCTCAACCCCAATGCCGCTTACAACGGGCGACTCTGAAGGGTTAAGGTCAGCGAGAGAGGGAGGCTTATCTTCCTTCATTATTAAGGCTTTACACACAGAAGACACGTTTTAGGGTCGCTAAAGTGCGTCGCCTCATTTCGTCCGCATAGGGAAGGTAAACATGAAATCTGAGCTTCAAGAAGTGATGGGCATGCTGCGAAAACTACAAGGGTCGATCGACTTTGGTAACGCACCCGCTGACGAGCGGGAGGAATTAGCCACAGACGTCGCCGACATAATGGACGAGTTGTTTGAGATTATGAAGAGACTGCCCGACGAGGAGTGAGCCGCACTCGGCAATCTGTCCCTGGCTCTTGTCGCAAAGTGTCGCAAAGT
>DGPO01000028.1:9601-9938 GCA_002390485.1 Halieaceae bacterium UBA4438
TCGCAGTCTCTTGCGCAGCTCCTTTTGTGACCGAGTTGGTGTTGATCCACACAAACCTCGTTATTGCGCGGTGCTACGGATGAGTCTTAAGCGGGTTCTTTCGGCTCGGTTTTGGCAGGTCTGAGTTTTACGTAGGCAGAGGCCAAAAAAAGGCGCCCTCAAGAGCGCCTAGGTGCTAATGAATGCAGATCATTATTTGAGGGGTGCAACGTTGAACGTCATTGTTCTGTTGACGAGATCCATCTCGCCCGTGGCAACGTTGATCAAGCCATTGGATACGGCGTCAAACGTGTACATGTCGAATACTGCGCCGTTTTTCTTCCAAACGCCTTGTAAG
>DGPO01000107.1:0-317 GCA_002390485.1 Halieaceae bacterium UBA4438
CCCAGCTGAGCTATGGCCCCAAATCACGTGGTGCTTAAGTGACGGGCGCAAGTATATCCATATTTATTTAGGACGGCTAACCTTCTCACCCACTTTTCTTTAAGGTCATGCGTAAAAACCACTCACACGGGTCATTACGCAGACGAGCGGACGGGTCTAGCTATTCAAACGCCTCGTCTACTCAGCGCTACTCTGCCCTCCTTTACTCGCTCTCCTTGCGCCTGCGCGCTGCACTCAACTGCACTACGTCAGTTTTAAGGCGGCCGGCCTGGGCAGTCTAACCGAGGATTGATAACCACCGACGTCAACGCTATCTT
>DGPO01000107.1:383-1658 GCA_002390485.1 Halieaceae bacterium UBA4438
AAGGTGATGCCATGCAATACCAGATTAACGCTCACACTCGCGCCATCCATCTTCGAAGACCGACCTTAAAGCTGTCCGCTTTAGCGGCAGTTCTACCCGCCCTGCTGGTGGCGTGTGGCGGTGGAGGTAGTAACGGCGACTACACGCCGCCCACCATTAGCCCGCCGGTACTCGAGCCGTTTCCACAGGCCGACTACTCATCCGTCGACGCCGCGTTTCAAACCTTCATTGACGACAGCGATATCTTTGACGGCATCAGCTACGTCTTGGTCGATGAAGACGGCGTTGCCCATCAAAAAGTGTTTGGCGATCACACGACAGACCTGATCACAATGCTGGCATCAACCAGCAAAGTGCCGGTCGTTATGGCCATCATGGCACTCGATGAGGACCCGGACGTTGATTTTTCGATCGCCGAGCCAGTCAGTACCTACCTCCCCTTTGACGGCGTTTACGCTGACCGAACGGTTGAGCAAATGGTTAGCAATACGTCAGGAATTCCTGGACTCCGCTTGCTAAACAACGGCTATGGCTCCCCCGTGGGTCCGACGCTGGCCGATTTTAATCACCTCTGTCAGTTCGTTGGCCAACCCTGGATGAACTTTGAGGTTTGCGGGCAAATGCTGGTTCAAAACGAACTCCCGACGACAAATCCTCCGGGCAGCGTTTTCGACTACGGTGGCAGTCAGTGGCAGATCGCGGGAATGACCGCAGCCATTGCAAACAACTCCGGCTGGAATCAACTTTTCGACGAGTATATTGGCACGCCTTGTGAACTCGACGTTTTCACCTTCGGTAACCCGTGGGACGAGCTTTCGGCCACCGGCAATACCTACACATCATTTGACGGCGTATCTGCAGACAGCATGCCAGGCCAGCAGAACCCAAACGTAGAGGGGGGTGGGATCACGAATCTGTCCGATTACGCGAAGCTGCTGCAAGTCCACCTCAACGGGGGGTTTTGTGGCGAGACGCAAGTGCTTAGCGAGGCTTCTCTACTGTCGATGCGGCAGGACCGAGGCAGCCTGACCTTTAACCCTACTCCCTACGGGATGGGCTGGTGGATAGCGGGCGATCAGCCTGGCGTTTACACCGATGCGGGCGCGTTTGGGGCCATTAGCTTCATGGACGTACGACGCGGAATCGCTGGGTTTATCGCCATTGACGACTACACCAGTAGAGACTCTGGCGCGCCACCTGCGTTCTTACGTCAAGTTGCATTACCGCTGATTCAAGAAGCGTTAGACGCGCGTTACTCAAACTAGCGTTGCATGG
>DGPO01000107.1:1715-7903 GCA_002390485.1 Halieaceae bacterium UBA4438
GCTGCATCACGGCGCACCGCATTTTGTATCAGGGTCCTGCCAACTTTGTTACTGTGCAGTGCGAAAGAATGGAGATACGACGTGTTGGGTCAACTACTTTTAGGTGTAACGGGTGCTATTTTTTTCGGCTTGGGCGTTGTTAGCGTCTACAATCCGGAAATACCCGCACAATGGTCTGGGTTGTTTATTGCGAGTCAGGACGCCTATGCAGAGATTGCCGCGATGTATGGGGGCCTGCAGATCGCCATTGGCTCAATCCTCATCGCCTCAGCACTGATTAAGGAATACCTTAAAGCAGGGCTTTGGCTACTTTTCGTGATTATCAGCTACATTGCGGCGGCTCGTGCGATCACGGTATTTCGTGAGCTCGACTCCAAAGTCGAAGTCGCCGGCAGCCAGGTCGGTATCGAGATGACCTCGAGTTTCACAAGCTACACATGGAGTGTTCTAAGCTTCGAGGTGGCCGTTTCGCTTCTCGCGCTAATTGCCCTGCTTAACCGTCCTCGATAACCATCAGGGCAACGCGGCGTATTCTTTTTCAAGTCGTTTCAACGCTTTCTTTGAGACTCCGCCCACTGCATTGATCGCGGTACGCAGACGTGCACGCGTCAGATCCGGCCCCAAAATCGACATTGAATCTGGAATGGAATACGCGCTCGCCTTACCCGATATCGCGACAAACAAAGGGGCAAAAAGTTGCTTGGGTTTTACACCGAGCGCGTCGGATAGCGCTTTAAGGCTTGTAAATAAAGCGCCACGATCCCACTCCTGCTGTGCCTCAAGTCGCCAAAGAACGAACTGAAGATGCTTCGTAAGCTCGTCCTGTGATTCAGCCGTACCCTCAAACAACTGGGGTGTGAGCGGCACCTCACCAGACAATAAATAAGCCGACATGGGCACAAAGTCCGACAGGACCTCCATCCGACCTTGGGCGTGCGGCAGTAATTGCTCCAAGGTGTCATCATTCCAAAGCCACGCCTTGAGCCTCGCCTTAAGCTGATCAAGATCAAAGTCCTCGCGCAGCCATAATCCGTTGAGCCACTTAAGCTTCTCGACGTCAAATATCGGTCCACCGAGTGACACGCGATCGATATCGAACGCCGCCTGCATCTGGTCGAGCGAAAACTTTTCTTGCTCGTCGGGCATGGACCAACCCATACGACCCAGATAATTTAAAAGCGCCTCAGGCAGAAAGCCCATCCGCTCGTAATAAAGAATACTCGTCGGATTCTTGCGCTTACTCAGCTTTGATTTATCAGGGTTACGCAGCAGTGGCATGTGACAGAGCTCGGGCATGTCCCAGCCAAAGTATTGGTATAACAGCTGGTGTTTTGGCGCAGAATTTAGCCACTCCTCGCCTCTAATCACGTGAGTAATTTCCATCAGGTGATCGTCTACGACATTGGCAAGGTGGTAGGTTGGCATACCGTCTGACTTCAACAATATTTGAGCGTCAACCATACTCCAGTCGAGCTCGATATCACCCCGTAAACGATCTTTAACCACACACACACCCGACGCTTCGGGAACCCGCATTCGAATGACAAACGGTGCACCTGCGGCTTTTCGCGCCGAAAGCTCCGCTTCTGGCAATGCTAAATCAGAGGGTTTGAGTGCAGTCGATCGACCGTCACTGCGCCTCGTCTCTCTGAGCTCATCGAGCTCACTTGCCGTCCGGTAACAGGCAAACGCATCGCCCTGATCGACCAGTTGCATTGCGTACTTCGCGTACATGTCGCGACGCTCACTCTGCCGATAAGGCCCGTGCGGCCCACCGACATCTGGACCCTCGTCCCAGTCTAGACCCAACCATTTGAGCGAATCCAAAATCATCTGCTCGGCCGCCTGAGTGCTGCGTGTCTGGTCGGTGTCTTCAATACGCAGAATAAACTGACCGCCATGGGCTTTGGCAAAACAACGATTAAAGAGCGCCATGTAGGCCGTGCCAACGTGTGGGTCGCCCGTGGGAGAGGGTGCTACGCGTGTTCTTACGGTCATTGAGTTCTCTTTGAAATAAGTGATGTCTGCAACAGCGCGATGGTATCAGAAGACGTCAGATCTCAGGACCCATGTGCTCAACTTTTAACGTTCCTAATTCGGCACTTTGCATACCCCCACTCACTAAAGTTCGGTAGGATGCATCAAACCCAAGAGCAAGAAGAATGATGCGTTTGTTTCAATCATTAATACCTGCGAGCGCCCTTGTGGTGCTCCTCACTGCCTGCGGTAGTGGCGAAAGCAATGTCGAGTCAGGAAATCGTGAAGGTTATCTTCACTACGGTAACGGAGCAGAGCCACAAGGCCTTGATCCTCAAGTGGTCACGGGTGTTCCTGAAAATCACATTGTACGTGCCCTTTTTGAAGGTCTCGCCGTCAAAAACCCCAAGACGCTAGAGCCCGAGCCGGGCGTTGCTGAGCGCTGGGAAATCTCCGAAGACGGAACGGTCTACACCTTTTACATAAACCCTGAGGCGAAGTGGAGTAACGGCGAAGCCATGACGGCATCAGACTACGTCTGGTCGTGGAATCGAGCCCTACACCCCGATACGGGCTCACTCTACGCCTACATGCTCTACCCGATTAAAAATTCAGAGGCGTACTCAAAACGAGAAATCACCGACTTTAATGAGGTCGGCGTGAAGGCCTTAGATGACCAAACACTTCAGGTGACACTCAACGCGCCGACGCCCTACTTCCTGCAGCTCATGGATCACTACAGCAGCTTCGCTGTGCACCCCGAGACGCTGCTCAAGTACGGCAAAATGACCGATCGCTTTACGCCATGGACGCGGGTGGGCAGTATTGTCAGCAACGGCCCGTTCACACTCGAAGAGTGGTCTTTAAATCGTCGAATCATCATTAAAAAAAGCGAGCACTATTGGGACCGTGACAACGTTGCGCTCAATGGCGTCTACTTCTATCCGACAGAAAACGTGGTCAGCGAGGAGCGGATGTTTCGCGCAGAGCAATTGCACTACACCGCGGTGGTTCCGCTGGATAAGATCCCCGATTACCGCACGCGTGAGAATTCGCCCTACGTTCAGTCTCCTTACTTAGGCACCTATTACTACCTTGTTAATACCGATCGACCGCCGGTCGATAACGTGCTGGTTCGCCAAGCACTCTCCTATGCCCTCGACAGAGATAAATTGACAAGAACAGTACTTCAAGACACCGCCATTGCGGCCTACAGCATCACGCCGCCGGACACCCTGGGCTATAACCCCCCTAAGTTGTTCAGCTATGACCCGAGCAAAGCCCGCGACCTGTTGGCTGCGGCCGGCTACCCCAACGGGGAAGGATGGCCTGGACTTGAGATTATTTACAACACCCAAGAAGCTCATCGGAAAATTGCTGTGGCTGTTCAGCAAATGTGGAAAAAAGAACTCAACATCGACATCACGATTGCCAATCAAGAGTGGAAGGTCTACCTCAACTCCGTTTCACAACGCGAATTTCAAGTCGCCCGGCGCGGCTGGATCGGTGACTACGTTGATCCAAATAACTTCCTAGACCTCTTCATTACCGACGGCGGAAATAACAATACCGGTTACGCCAACGATATTTACGACGAGATTATTTTGGAACGCGCACCCAAGGCCAAGACACGCGAGGCGCGTTACAGTCTGTTTACTGAGGCCGAAACGATGATGATGAATGACATGCCGATCATTCCTATCTACACCTACACCAGTAAGCACCTCATTCACCCAAGCGTTGAGGGGATTTATCCAAACCTTATGGATTCTTTGAATCTCAAGTACGTCACCTTGCATCCAGGGCGGCGTCTCGACATGGGGTCTAACTAACGTGGTCCGTTTTATTTTATGGCGTCTCCTGCAGGCGATACCCGTCATTTTTGTTGTCATTACCGCCACGTTTTTTCTTGTTCGATCAGCACCAGGTGGTCCTTTCGACAGCGAAAAAGCAGTGCTCCCCGAGGTCAAGCGAGCACTTGAAGCTCAGTACAAGCTTGATCTTCCGCTGCATGAGCAATACTTCGCCTACCTTGGCGATCTGGGTAACGGCGACTTAGGTCCCTCGTTTAAATATCCGGGCCGCAGCGTCAACGAAATTCTGGGTAGCGGGCTACCGGTAACCGCCGAACTCGGTCTATACGCACTCACCTTCGCGCTTTTCGTCGGGGTATTAGCGGGTGTCTTCGCGGCGCTGAAACCCAATACACGACAAGACTTTATCCCGATGGGTATGGCGATGATCGGTATTTGCATGCCATCGTTTCTATTGGGGCCGTTACTGGTTTTAGTCTTTGGTATCTATCTTGACTGGCTGCCCATCGCCGGATGGGGTGATCTTCCCGGGGATAAAATTCTTCCATCGATCACCCTCGGCTCGGCTTATGCAGCTTATATTGCGCGTCTCAGTCGTGCGGGCATGCTCGAGATTCTTTCACAGGATTACATTCGAACAGCCCGCGCAAAGGGGCTACCGGAATGGCAGGTGGTCACGCAACACGCGCTCCGTGGAGGATTAATTCCCGTTATCGCCTTTTTAGGTCCGGCCTTCGCCGGACTTCTTGCAGGCTCCTTTGTGGTTGAGACTATTTTTCAAATACCAGGACTGGGGCGATTTTACGTTCAAGCCGCGTTTAACCGTGACTACACCATGATTTTGGGCACCACGGTGTTCTTGTCGACGCTCATTGTGTTCTTCAATCTAATCAGTGACGTCATAGCCGCTTGGTTAAACCCGCGACTGCGTGCGCAGTTTAAGGGAGGCGCGTAATGAGCACTCAAGACATCGCGTCGCTCGTTGAGGCTGAAGAAGGCGCCTCGCTCTGGAACGACGCCTGGCTAAGGCTGAAGAAAAATCGCGCAGCCGTCACTGGCGGCGTTGTTCTGGTCGTTATGGTGGTACTGGTCCTCCTGACCCCTTGGATCGCGCCTTACAGCTATGAAGCGCAAAACCTTGATCTCGGTGCTACCCCGCCATCTGCTGCGCATTGGCTCGGCACAGATATTTTTGGACGTGACCTGCTGACTCAAATTCTTTACGGCGGACGAATTTCGCTTGCCGTTGGCTTCATAGCCACGGCTGTGGCGCTGGTGATCGGTGTGACGTGGGGGGCGGTCGCAGGCTATGTCGGTGGCCGAGTTGACGAGCTGATGATGCGCTTCGTGGACATTCTCTACGCGCTGCCATTCATGATTTTCATTATTTTATTAATGGTCGTCTTTGGTCGCAACATCCTACTGTTATTTCTCGCTATTGGGGCTGTGGAATGGCTCACCATGGCTCGTATTATGCGAACACAAGTCCAGTCGCTGAGGCAGCAGGAGTTTGTCGAGGCCGCGGTATCACTCGGTTTGGCGCCTGCGGCGATTATTTTTAGGCACATCATCCCTAATGCCATTGGGCCGATTATCGTTTACACCACACTCACCATTCCGAGTGTGATGTTACTCGAAGCATTCCTAAGCTTTTTAGGGCTGGGTATTCAGCCACCCCAAACAAGCTGGGGTCTGTTAATTAGCTATGGTGCCGAGACCATGGAAGAGTACCCTTGGCTACTGATCTTCCCCGGCGCGGCCCTCACCATTACGCTTTTTTCACTCAACTTTTTAGGCGATGGCCTACGTGACGCGCTCGATGTTCGCGGCTCTAAGGATTAGTCGATGAGTCTTTTAAATGTAAACGATTTGAGCGTTAGTTTCGTGACCCGTAACGGAACCACCGAGGCCGTGAAGAACGTCAGTTTCACTGTTGAGTCAAAGTCCATTACTGCGATTATCGGTGAAAGTGGCTCGGGGAAATCGGTATCGTGCTACGCGCTGCTGGGGCTAATTCCTCAACCCCCCGGGAGAGTGGACTCTGGAACTGCTGAGTTTGAAGGGCGTGACCTTCTCAGTCTCTCTGAGCGCGAGTTACGAGGTATTCGCGGTTCCGATATTGCCATGATCTTCCAAGACCCAATGACCTGCCTAAACCCCTATATGAGAATTGGTGAACAACTCATCGAGCCGCTCATAGTGCACGGGGTCGCCAATAAGGAGGCCGCAACACAGCGTGCGATTGAGCTTTTAGATGAAGTGGGTATTCAGAATCCCGACGTCGCGATGCAGGCGTACCCTTTCGAATTTTCCGGCGGTATGCGGCAGCGGGTCATGATTGCAATGGCCCTAATTGCTGAACCCAAGTTATTGATTGCTGACGAGCCGACAACGGCA
>DGPO01000081.1:0-9826 GCA_002390485.1 Halieaceae bacterium UBA4438
CACCATGGCGTGTCAGGGGTGTCTGCTCGCGTTACCTTTGACCCAAAAGCCGAACCACGTGACGACGGTGAAACCACAATTCGGCTGGGCACACGGACTGCCTGGATCATTATTAGAGTCCTGGTCGAGTCACCAGATGATCTCGTTCAAGCGAGAGCACTTCAGCAACAATTTCGCGTTCGACCTGCCCCTGACCACCCACACATCAGAATGGAGCCTGCGGGCCGCGCTGCAAAAATCGCCGAGTCGGGCGCGCCATTTTTCACGGAACTGAGTCGCTACGTTGCGCACTCGCCCCCGGCGCCGTGGCACCCGGCATTGTCACCCGCCGCTAAAGCTATATTGGATGACCCTTCGGGTTTAACGGACGCCGAGTTAGAGGCAGGTATCCAAGAAGCAGAGGCGTTGATTAAGTCGGGTAGAACCACCGACACGGTCTTTAAAAATGGCTGGAGTACAGGCAGGGCTGCGGGCGGCCCCGGTGATGATATTTTGAAGCGGGCGGTGGGCGCCAAATTCGGACTTGGGGGGCATTATGCGGTCGAAAACAGATCGTATATGGCGTTATCGGACTCCCAACGAGGCGCATTGAGTGGCAAGCACGAGCTGTGCATGACGTTTGATGCCGATAACTTACCGCCTTGCGATGCCTTCTGGTCACTGACGGCCTATGGTATGGATCTCTACCTCGTTGAAAACGAGATTAATCGTTACTCCATTGGTGATCGAACGCCCGACTTACACCATGACGATGACGGTGGTTTGACGGTTATTTTGTCGGCGCAACGACCTCAACGGGCGGGAAATTGGCTGCCGGTACCCGATGGGCCCTACATGCTCGGGATGCGGGTTTATGAAGGGCATTCGTCGGTCCTCGATTGTCATTGGTTTCCGCCCGCGCTGACTCGTTAAGCGCGCTATTTAGGTTTAAGCTCCGTAATTGGATCGAATGCGACTCAGATAATAAAAGCAGGCGCCCCTATGAAGTCGAAGACAGTAAACGAAATTCCAACGGTCGATTGGCTCGACCTTAATGCTGATCGCGATAGGTTCATGAAAGACCTGCGGTACGCGCTTTTAGAATGCGGGTTTTTGGTGCTTAAAAATGCACCCGGGCTGGACGACGCCTTTCAACAGAAGGCGTTTCGAGAGGTTCGTCAGTTTTTTGATGCGCCCATGGATATTAAGAAAACCGCACACATATCGAACACACCGTATTTTAGAGGCTACACCCTGCCAACGCCGGCCGATCGTGGCCACGGACAAGTCATTGAGAATTTCCAGTACGGCTTTGAGCAAGACCCGATCTGTGCGCACGATGACGCTTCTCAGCCGATTCATAAACGTTTGTTTGTCGGGCCTAATACGTGGCCTAAGCAAGACTCGATGCCCGGCTTTCGACCACTCATTAACGATCTAAACCAGGTTTATCACCAGCTCACGCATCAACTGGGTGAACTCATTGTTGAGTCTTTGGGTGAGGATCCGGCTGAGTTTCGGCGTTATTTTGATCTTGAAGAGCCGTATCTCGCGGCGAGCCTCAATCATAACTACAGCCTTGAGGTCTTCTCTGATGCGGCAAAAGAAGAGGTTCGCGACTCGTATGCGCGATTCGACGCGGATAACGTGGGTGCGCACATTGACGGACCGCCCTTTATCGCACTCCTGATTAACGATCGTCCGGGCCTGCAGGTGGTGGCGGGAGAGGGTGATTGGGTGAATGCGCCCGTTACCTGTCGAACATCGTCGGGAGAGTACGATGTGCCTGTCATTGAGGGGTCGGTTATTGTGAACACCGGTGGCACGCTCATGCACCTCAGTGAGGGGCGTTACTCTGCGACATTGCACCGAGTCAATACCTTGTTGATTCCAGAGGGTGAAACACGTGTCTCCATGCCTTATTTTTTGTTGCCCAAAATGGAGGGTGATTTAGTGCCTTTTGGGCGATCAGCGTCTGATAAAACCGGTGCTGCCGGTTACGAAGCGGGACGCGACCGAGGCGCAAACGCCTGCGTGAATCGAATGGGGACGTTCCCACAAGTGACCCGTCGCTGGTGGGTGGACGAGTTTGACGCGCTAAAGGAGCAGCAACGCCTGGAGGTCGAGGCGGAAACGCAAGCTGCGTTTGCGCTGGCAGCTCAACGTGGCAAACGGTTTAAAGCGCGCCCGACCCACAAGTGATTGACACTGTGTGACGTCCTTATCGGTGTGGCGTGGGTGGAGGCTGCTCCGTCCAGGCAAGCATTGCGTCGGCGAGCGCATCGAATAAAGGGGCCGCCCAATCCTCACCTTGTTCGATACTGCCGGCTCTAGCCACAATGTCGACGGCGCGTGCGACTTCGATTATGGCGACCTCCGAGCCATATTCGGCCGCACGCTCGATCAGCGGGTGCCATGCCGCGGATGAACCTTCTTCATCCGACAGGCCACCTCTGACTCGCGCGCCCAGATTGTTGAGCTTCACAGAGGCATAAAAGTCGCTCATGGACGTTTGCAGCAGTCGCTCCCAGGCTTCATTTCGCTTATGGATGCCGGTCACGAGCATTTGAGGGCCAGGGACTGGGTTTTGTGCGTTGGGTGTGTCTGTGTCAGCCGTAAGCAAGACCGTTTGAACGTTATCGTTGCCCTTGTGAACACCCGCTATAAAATGCTCCAACGCTTGGAAGCCTGCTAGGTCCTCTGAGTATTGCGTAATCGTCGGTGTTAAAACAAAGAACCCACGCGCGTTTAGCCGCTGCGCCATCGCTTTTTGCGTAATGGTGTTCCAGTCTTTACCAATGTGTTTACCATGAACCTGCGCCCCCGGTTGCATCGCACTCGGCTCGGTATATTGCATCGGCAAGACCGCAATGGGTTTGTCGGTATTGATCACGATTGCGGCCACGTCGGCGTGTGTCCAGTGTTTGCCAGTGTAGTTAAATTTAACGCGATACAGGCCGTCACCTTGGTCAAAGGCATAGGGGGGCTCAGCCGCATTAATTTGAATTTGCTGCACACCCGCCACACTGACTTCTGGCCAAGCGATGAAAAGGACCGGCCACAGTTGCCTGAGCATTGCCCTCATACCGGTGGGCTTAGCCGGTAAACCTTCCGAGCTACGCCCGAAAACATGAGGTCTTTTTCCGTTTCAGAAAAATCGGTTGCGATCTTTTTGAGCCCATTCCACAGCACGCGGTAGCCGATCGACAGTCGATCGACTGGGAAATTACTTTCAAACATGCAACGCTCGGGTCCGAAGCAGGCGATTGCATGATCGTAGTAAGGTTTTTGTGCTTCAAGAAACTCGTCGGAGGAGGGAGGTAAGTCGCGTCCGTACCATCCGAAACCATTATCGGGCATGGCGAGCCCGCCGAGTTTTGCGAATACATTTTTGCATTCAGCGACGCGGGCAATGTCCTCCTGCCATTGCGCGAATATGGCCTCCTTTTGATTGGCAAAGTCGCCGACACCCAAAGGCGTCCCAAAATGATCAAGTACCATCGTCGTTTCCGGAACGGCTTGGGCGAGCTTGAAAAAGTCAGCGATTTGGAAATGGTAGAGCCACGTATCGTACGTTAAGCCGCGCTGCCCTAGCGCTCTGACACCTTGCCTGAAGTCTTCATCGTGCATGAGTCCTCGGTCCGCGCTACCGGGTATCACCAGCCCTTGAATATCACCCGCAGAGGCACCTGCGTGTCGAATACCCTTGAACAAATCACCGGCGGTCTCTTCGTGGGCATCGAGCACTTCACTCAAGCGACTCTCGCGAAGATTCGCGTGCGCAACAATTCCCGCAATCTGAGTTGGGGCCTGCCTATGGGTGGCGTTATCGGCTGCCGCTCGAATGAACGCGGTCTCGCCAACACAGCGGAGGTGCTCCGGACCCTCCCGCCAATAGGCGGCGCCGCACTCCATGAATACGGTCTGGGTCACTCTGTGACCGTCGCGGGTATCCCCCAGGAGTTCATCAAGGTTGTAGCCCATCGAGGGCTCAGGCCAAAGATGATGATGAGGGTCGACAATCTCGCGATCTGGATCGACAACCGATTCCTGAACTTGTTGTAGCCAAGGGGTATTGTTAAACATGTGGGTTCCTCTTTTAGGCGACCACCTTATCACCGGAGTCGACCGGTTTAGTGCGCGGTCTTTTAGTCGTCTTGCGCGAATCATTTCTACAGCCATCAGAAGAAATAGGCACACTCTTTGCAACGTGACCTGTAAGGTCTTATGAATACTTAGGAATACCCATTGAGCAATGAGGCTTCAAGTCGCCAGCTTCTCGAAGATTTCATCGAGACTCATCGGTTAAATGACATTTTCAGGCGAAATGTCGAAGGGCACTTCGACGCCTATGCACATCGCTTAGCCAAACTGGCAACCGCGAGTCCTCGGCCCATTATTGTAGGGATTAACGGATCACAGGGGTCCGGGAAGTCGACGCTGAGCGCCTATCTAAGCCAAATTATGCCCCGACTTCTCGGTGTTGACTGTCACATTATTTCAATTGACGATTTTTATTTAACCCGAGCGCGGCGCGTCAAACTGGCGTCCGCCGTACATCCGCTATTGGCGATTCGCGGTGTGCCGGGGACGCATGAATACCTGCGATTGGCGGATGTTTTAGCCGCGGTCAGTGATCCCGATCCAAAGGAAGTGGCAGTTCCTGTCTTTGATAAACTCAAAGATGACCGCACCAAAAAGGTGCGAAAAATCCAGATCAGTGCGAAGCCCACAGTGGTGCTTCTCGAGGGATGGTGCGTCGGTATCCCCGCACAAACGGCCTTGTCGCTTGCGGTTCCCGCGGGCCGGTTTGAATTTGTTAACGATAATTCAGGTGTGTGGCGAACCTACGTTAACGAGCAATTAAAGGGTCCCTACGCATCTATTTTTTCAACACTGGATCGATTGAGTATGCTCAGGCCGCCGCTTTTTGAGGCGGTGTTCGACTGGCGAGTCGATCAGGAAAATCGTTTGGTTGCGGGCCGTCAAATGGCGTCCTCGGTAGCGCCCCCTAAGGGTATGTCTGTCAGGGAGGTTCAAGAATTTGTAGAGAATTTTCGGCGACTGACTTGCCACGCTATGGCGGTTTTACCTGAAGTCGCCGACGAGACGTGGGACTTGCAGGCAGATCGCTTGATTCTGGGCGAGCGAACACGTCATGAATGAATCTCCCACGATCTATACGGATCTTGACGGCACGCTTCTTGATCATGAAACCTACAGTGCGGAAGCCGCCCGTGCGGTGCTTCATTCGCTGACCGAGCAGGGCATCCCCATTGTTCTCGCCACCAGTAAAACGTATAGCGAAGTCTCCGAATTTCGCCGTGAAATGGGGCTTAAGCACGCGTTTATTGTCGAGAACGGCGCTGCAATTTATGTCCCAGTAGAGCTTGATATTCGCTGCCCTATGGGCAGCAAATTATTCGAAGGATGTTGGGTGAGAGAGTTCGGAGTGAAGCGCCAAGCACTGTGCGATGTCCTCGAGGCGCTCGACATGAGCCGCCGCTTTGCGTTCAAGTCACTGACCGAAATGCGCACCAGCGAAGTGACGGCCATTACTGGGCTGAACCGGGATTCGGCAGAGCGAGCACAGAACCGGCTCTACTCCGAAACGCTGGATTGGAGAGACTCGCAAGACGCGCTTGACGAGTTCAAGCAGGTACTCACAGAAATAGGGTTTTCGGTATCGGAGGGCGGCCGCTTTGTTCATTTAATGGGGCCAAATAATAAGGGAATCGCGGCGCAGTGGTTTCAGGGTGTATTGAAGCGAGAAGTATCCCCTGACGTTGTCATGATCGCGGCGGGAGACGCCCCCAACGATCGTGAGCTGCTTGAGACCGCGGATTATGCATTGCTGATGCGAAACATGAAGGGAACGCCGTTAAAACTGCAGCGGACCGGTCCGACCTGGTTGTCAGACAGCGCAGGTCCCGAGGCCTGGGCGAAGGGCGTAAACGAAATATTAACGAGTATGGGGTGGAATATCTAATGGCCGACTTTTATCAAAGTCCTTATATCTCAACGCTTCACAATCTTCGCAATTGCGCGGTTGAAGAGCTTGAAGCGCAACTTGTCAATTTTTCTGCGACGCGACCGCTGGGGCTGATTTTGCCATCGCTTTATTCCGAGCTGCAGACTCCAGCAATGCCCAATATTCGGTCGGAACTGATGAAAGTGCCTTATCTGTCTCAGATTGTTGTGGGCCTAGATCGTGCCGATGTGGATGAATATCAGTCAGCCCTGAAGTTCTTTGCGGAGCTTCCTCAGCAGCATAGAGTGCTTTGGCAGGATGGGCCGAGACTAAGGGCTATTCATGCGGAACTCGAAGCCCTAGGTCTCGCGCCACAGGAGCCCGGCAAGGGTCGTAACGTCTGGTACTGCATGGGCTACGTTCTGGCCACGTCGCGCAGCGATGCTGTCGCCATTCATGACTGCGACATTCTGACTTACGACCGTAGTCTTTTAGCGCGCCTAATCTATCCGGTCGCGAACCCACACTTTAGTTTCGAATTTTGTAAGGGTTACTACGCGCGTGTTGCGGGCAACAAATTAAACGGGCGGGCTTGCCGTTTATTGGTTGGACCTCTAATTCACGCAACAAAGCGTGTCTTAGGGGAGAATGACTTTCTGAATTACCTCGATAGTTTTCGCTACCTGCTTGCTGGGGAATTCGCATTTCGGCGTGAATTACTCAGTGATATGCGTGTCCCGAGTGACTGGGGGCTTGAGATGGGTGTGGCGTCGGAAATGTACCGAAATAACAGCGCGAACCGAATCTGTCAGGTGGAGCTCACCGACTTCTACGATCACAAACATCAAGACCTCTCGATAAATGATGCGCAGCGAGGTCTATCGCGCATGTCTCTAGACATTACAAAGTCGCTGATCCGCAAACTCGCGATTCAAGGCACCGTGTTTAATCAAGAGACGTTTCGTACGCTCAAGGCGACCTACTATCGCGTTGCACTCGATTACGTAGAGAGTTACCGACGAGATGCACTGATGAATGGGTTGGACTTTGATACCCACACGGAAGAGCAAGCGGTAGAGCTCTTTGCGACCAATATTTTAGAGGCGGGCAAGCAATTTCTTGAGCGCCCTTTGGACGCGCCGTTTATGCCAACGTGGTCGCGTGTGGTGAGCGCCATACCTGACATCTACGAACGGCTTATTCAAGCTGTTGAGGAGGATCACAACGAATTTTCTGCACGGGGGCGCTAGTGAGTCATTATGAGTAGTCACAATGCACGAGTGAGTTACCTCACCTGTCGATTGTACGAAGGGCGAATAGATGCACCAGAGTTGGTGGCGCTCGCAGAGCAGCTTGTGGTCGCTATTTCAGACGGCCCGTCGGATGACAAAGCCGCTGTCACATCGCCGTTACCCGAGCTTTGGTCTCAGGCTGATGTTGCGCTGATTACTTACGGCGACTCGATTGTCAAAGAAGGCGAAAAGCCACTTAAAGTACTCAATGATTTTTGCCAAGAGTGGTTGGGAAGCGCGGTAACCTGGGTACACATCCTCCCGTTCTTTCCCTGGACCTCAGATGATGGCTTTTCCATTCTCGATTACTCAACGGTGAACCAGGCGCTGGGCAATTGGAGTGACGTCACGTCTATTGCGACCCACTACAAATTAATGGCCGACTTGGTCCTGAACCATTGCTCGATTCGGTCCGCTTGGTTTGAAAATTTTAAACAAGGCGTCAGCCCAGGTGCTGACTATTTTTTTACTGCAGACGCACATTTTGATACATCGCGGGTCGTGCGTCCGCGCACGAGTGAGTTGGTCTTGCCCGTGTCGACTGTTCAGGGTAATCAGAATGTATGGTGCACCTTTAGTCATGATCAGGTCGATTTTGACTTTTCTAACCCCGAGGTCTTGCTCGAATTTGTCAAAATTATTCGACTCTACCTTGACCATGGCGTGCGTATTTTCAGACTCGACGCGGTTGCATTTACCTGGAAGCGCTCTGGCACCACCTGCATTAATTTACCAGAGGCCCATGACCTGGTTCGCTTGTTGCGCGCGCTCCTGGAAGAAGCGCAGCCCGATGCCGTCGTCATTACGGAAACCAACGTCCCCAATATTGAGAACCTTGCCTATTTTGGTCAGCGAGACGAGGCGCACTGCATTTATAACTTCGCCTTGCCCCCGCTGCTGATTCACACACTAATCGAAGCGGACTGCTCAAGGCTGACGCGTTGGCTAATGAGCATGCCCCCTGCGGTATTGGGGACGACCTACTTCAACTTTTTGGCATCACATGATGGTGTGGGTCTCCGACCCGTCGAAGGATTGCTCAGTTCCGGAGAATTAGATTCGATGGTGGACTGCCTTCAGTTAAACGGGGCACTTCTCTCTTGGCGAGAGACCGCCGAAGGCGATCGCAGCATCTACGAAGTGAACGTGTCACTTTACGATGCGTTTAAGTTTCAAAATGCCGACGTCGAGACATCACTCGCGCGAATGATATTGGCTCACGCCATTGTACTGGGGCTCGAGGGAATACCGGCTATTTACATACACAGTTTTCTGGGGACTCAAAATGACGTGGAGCGCGTGGAGAATACGGGACACAACCGGGCGATCAATCGACATCAATGGGACAAGGATAAGCTGACACAGCGCTTGACCGATCCTGCGAGTCATCATGCGGTGTGTCTGTCCAGACTGAAGGCTTTGATTCAAATCAGGCAGTGCCAACCGGCCTTTCATCCGAATGCGACGCAGTACACGCTCAACTGTGGACAATCCATATTTGGATTTTGGCGTCAAAGTCATGACCGCCGGCAGAGTATTTTTTGCCTATACAACGTTACGGATGAGGCGATCTCAATTTCACTTGCATCGCTCAATCTGGTCGGAAACGATAGCTGGGAAGATCTGATCAGTGGTTTGGCGCCCAAGAGCGTCGTGGACGGCGAGATCGAGTTGACGCCTTATCAAGCAATTTGGCTGACGAATCGCCCGGTATTATCCAAGAGCGCCTAAGAAATCAATCGTAGTCACTAAATAGCACCCGGGGCTCTGGTCCCCGACTGGGTGGGTGTGTGATCATTCGTCTATGTTGGCGTTCGGTTTTTTTATTGTTGCAATGGTGTACTCGGCCGTGGGGTTTGGGGGCGGCTCAACGTACATTGCGCTGCTTGCTCTGAGTGGTCAGCCCGCCGAGCTAATCCCGCTGATTGCATTGCCTTGCAATATATTGGTTGTGACCATTGGGAGTTACTTCGCGGTTCACCGAAGACACTTCGATTGGCAGTTATCCATCCCGTTTTTTATAACCTCAGTGCCCATGGCCTTTTTTGGAGGGCTTATTGAATTAGAGGCAACACTGTATTTTGTGCTTCTGGGGTTAAGTCTTGTGGTCGCGGGCATGAGTCTGTTGTTTAGGACGGCCCCAACTGATGTTAGCGCCGTACCTCGCTCTCGACGTTTAGCGGCTGTTATTGGCGGAGGGCTTGGTTTTTTATCAGGCATGGTAGGGATTGGAGGCGGGATTTTTCTCGCTCCGGTGCTTCATCACTTGCGCTGGGCATCGAGTAAAACGATTGCCGCACTGTGTAGTTTCTTTATTTTAATTAATTCGCTGAGCGGTTTAGCAGGACAGGTGTTGAAAACAGGATCGAAGGCGGCGATCTTGGCGAGTACTTACGGCGCTCCCTTATTACTGGCTGTCGCGGTTGGCGGTATTTTAGGCGGTCGATTTGTGATCGAAGGTGTTGCGAATCAACGCATTGCCGAGTTGACAGGATTGCTTGTACTGATCGTTGGTATACGCATGTTGTGGTTTTAGCGGTCTCTGTTCTCAGTTTTTTGACTGCGATGCTGGCGCGGACTGTAA